>CAJCIS010000001.1 GCA_903970435.1 Acidobacteriota bacterium
GGGCGTCACGTGAAACAGCCGCTCCAGCCCGCCCAGCAGGACGTTGCCGACCACCCGCCACACCGCCAGCACCGCCGCCGTGCCGAGGAAGATCCGCCACATCCGCTCGTAGCCGTTAGGCACCCGCGCGGCCCACACCAGCCACTGCCCGGCGATGAGAAAAATGGCGACCAGGTGCCACACTGCCGCCAGCCGGCCCGCGACCGCCGCCCCCCAACCGGCCTCGCCCGCGGCGCGGCGAATGGCCCGCGCCACCGTCTGGCGGCATTGGATGACGATGATGATGAGCAGGATGTGCGCCACCAGCGCGACAGCCTTAATGTAGCCCTCGCGCGCGGCCGACGACATGCCGAAATCGGTGCCGATGACGCTGCCGGCGTAACCGATCGCCACCACCGCCGCGAGCCGGCGCACCCAGCGCACCGTGTAGTGCGCGCCCGCGTCGCTCACATGTACCACCCGCAGCGACGCATGGTTCGGCGCAACCAGTGCCCGCGCCACCACCACAGCCACGCGCAAGCCGACATAGGCGGTGATCGCCACCCAGAGCACATTCTGCGTGTCGGGCCGCAGAAACCCCAGGCCGGCGTAGGTCAGCCCCAGGAAGGTCGCAACTGGCAGCAATTCCAGCAGCAGACGTGAAAGCATGAGCGGCACCCGCCGCAGCAACCGGATCGTCCGCGTCAGCCGCCGCTGCCGGCCAACCGACACCGCTGGCCCCGCGGTGTCTGCGGCATCCTCCTCCGCCTGCGCCGCGTCGGCCGTGTCGAGCGCGGCTTCGCTCGCCGCGTCCGCTTCCTCCTGCGCCTCGCTATCAACCAGCGCGGTTCGACCCGACGCCAGCACCAACGGAGGTGGCGCATCCGGTGCGCGCCGCGCCAACGCCGCAATCGGCCGGCGTAGCGCATAGTAAAAAATCCACTCCACTGCCGCCGCCACCAGCACCACCACCGCCAGGTGCTCGCCCGCATCCAGGGCATCGGCGCGCCGCGCGGGGTCGGTGAAAGTCTGCGTCGTAAACGCCCACACCGCCGGCAGGTCGCCCAGCATCCGCCGCAGCGCCTTCACCTGTCCGGACAGGTTCGCGACCCACCCCTCGCTGGACCTGATCACCTCGGCACCGACGCTGTTCGCCACCAGCGGCACAGCGGCCACCGGCGGGGCCAGCTTGGGCGCGGCCGCATGCATGGCGTTTACCATCGCCTGTAGCGTTTTGGTGAACGCCGCCCGCTTCTGCGGGTCGCTCAGCACATCGAGCACGTTTTGCATGTCGGCCGGCGACACTTTGTCCACCGGCACCGAAGCCGCCGCGGGCGCGGGGGCCGCCGCGCGTGCGCCGCGCGCCGCGACGCACGCGCCCGACAGCAAGCCGGCGAACATCAGGATCAGGACAACACGCCGCATGGGCAGCAGGGTCCACCACCGCTGCCCTGTTCCTGTCAACGCAAGCAGCAGCGCCCGCGCTGACGCAAGCAGCAGCGCCCGCGCTGACGCAAGGTGCAGCGCGCGCGCTGACCCGGGGTGCATAAGCGGCAATTTGCGCCTATGTTGAGACAGCATGACCGGCTTCCTCACTTTCCTGCTCGTACTGGCGCTTCTGGCCGTACTCGGCGTGCTCGGCGCCGGCGTCATCGGCGTCGTGCGCGGCGGCGGTGACCCCGCGCGGTCAAACCGCCTGATGCAGTGGCGGGTTCTCCTCCAGGGTGTTGCGCTGTTCATTTTCGTCCTGCTCATGCTGAGCCGGCGCTGACATGCCCCTCGACGCCACCGGAAGCGGCGGCCGCGACCCGTCCATAAATGTCCTCGGCGGCTTCCTCACCCCCTGCAACACCGACCCGGTCACCGGCTTTTTCCGCAACGGCTGCTGCGACACCGGCCCCGGCGACATCGGTAGCCACACTGTCTGCGCCGTCATGACCGCCGAATTCCTCGCCTTCAGCCGAAGCGCCGGCAACGACCTCTCCACCCCCCGCCCCGAATTCGACTTCGCCGGCCTGTGCCCCGGCGACCGCTGGTGCCTCTGCGCCCCGCGCTGGCAACAGGCATTCGAAGCGGGGCGACCGCCGCAGGTCGTTTTGGAGTCAACGCATCGGGGGGCGCTGGATTATTGCAGTCTCGAGGATTTGCGGGCGCACGCAGTGAAGTAAGAAGAAGTATTTCTTTTTTGAAAAAAAGAAACAAAAAACTTTTATCTTTTGCGGGCAATTCCGATCGTCCATGCGTGGACAGGCAACATTTTGGCGGCCGTGGCGAGGAGAGCCGTTCACTGGCAGTGCGAGAAAACTTTGTGAGCTTTGGGTTCTTTGTGAGCTTAGTGTTCCCCTTCTCTTCAGCACGATTTGGTTTATGACCGCCGTGCTCTGGTCAATTTATGTTGCGGCGGCAGTTTCCGGCTGCTCTTATGATGCTTCGCCACCGCCGCCACACCAATCGTGCCGTGGGCGAGATCAACCGAAACGGTATCGCGCACCTCCACACCGCTCGCGTCGGCGCTGGTAAATGTCGCCGTCAGCGTCGCCCCGTCGCAGGTCAAGGTCAGATAGCCGAAATCCACGATCGGATTGACTTCCAGCGTTGCGTCCCCGACCGTTACCGGCGCTGCCGGCAATCCAGCTTGCGGGGCCGTCGCAGCGTAGCCGCCGCTGCCGGAAACGATATAGGGCGTCTGCTTGCCGCCCGCCGCGGCCACCGTGCGGGTAAATCGCTGGTACAGATGTGCGTGGCCGGACAGCACCATGTCCGGCCAGAATCCGGCGGCCGCGCAACATGTATCGATATCGGCGAGCGGTCCGGTCGAGCCGCCATGTTTGGCATCCACCGACAGCGGCGGATGGTGCAGCGCCAGGACCACCGCGCGCGGGCTGGTCGTCTTCAGCATCTTGAGGCGCAGCAACTGCGCCTGCAGGAAATTGAGCTGCTCGTCACTGATCGGATAGGCGCCCCCCTGCGACGAAATCACACCGGGGCCATCCAGCACATTGCTGTACAGCCCGATGATCGACACGAACGGCGCATCGAGCGAAAAATACACCCCCGGCTGAGTCATCGTGGTGCGCATGAGCCCGCCGGCATCCGGCGAGGGCGCCGCGGTCGCCGCGCAGAAATTGGTCAGGAACGCCGACAATGACGGCACGCTCGGCGCTGCCGAGCCTTCGCCGAACACCATGCCGTCATGGTTGCCGGGAATGGCAAAGATCGGCCGGTCGTAGTTACGATACGGCTCGTAGAACTGATCGTAATAATACTGCGCTTCGCCGAATTGGTAAATCACGTCGCCCAGATGGAAAAAGAACGCAATATCGGAGACCGCGACATCCGCCGTCATGGCGTCCGCCACGCGGCCTTGGTTGGCGATCGCCTCGGCCGCCGGCTGCCGGCTGCTCACTTTCGCGGCACCCGTATCGCCCACCGCGTGGAACACGATTTTCCCCGCAGCCGTAATGGCATTGATAATGTCGGCAGGCAGGAAAGTCGTAAGGTTGAGCGGCGTGGTATTCGCCGCCGCCGGAAACGCCTGCACCTGATATTCGTGCGCCTCGTAATAAGGCGAACTGTAATATGCGTCGCTGGTATTATCCTGTTGAAAAGACGTCTCGTCCGGCGAAGGAACCGGATCGGCATATAGCTGTCCCTGAGGACCCTGAGTCGGACTGGCCATACGACACCTTAAAGACAAAAGTTTTTTGCTTCTTTTCGAAAAAGAAGTGCTTCGGCCTTACTCCTTTTTGGTCAACAACGCCAGCAGCCGCCCCCGCGCCGTTTCATCCATTTCCCCCAGCGCCCGCCGCAATTGCCGTCGCGTGGCATATAACTGGTCCAGCAACGACAGCACCAGAGGCACGGTCCGCTCCTCCACTTCCAAGGTGGCGCGCAAATCCAGGATCAGCCGGATGCGCGCCAGGTCGAGTTCGGAGAAGACGGGCTCGGCGGCACGGCGTACCGGGCGCACCCACTCGGCCTCGATAAAATGCAGCAAGTCGTCTTCGGTCAGTTCCGGTATGCTGCGATAGACCGCCGCTATTGTAATCACGGCACCACCTTGAGGTGCGCGCGCGGATCGTCCGGATGGCGTTCAGCCCAGTCGCCCAGCGCCTGCTCCAGCGCGGCATCGGGTTTGCCCACCACCAGGTGCAAGGTCACGTAGAGGTCGCCTTCCGCGCGCCCGGCATGGGCCGGCACGCCGCGGCCGCGCAGGCGCAGGCGTTTGCCGTGGTCGGAATGGCGCGGCACGGTCAGCGTGACAGGACCGGTCGGGGTCGGCACGGTGACCTTCGCGCCGAGCACCGCTTCGGCCACGGTCACCGGCAGGTCGATATGGATGTCGTCGCCGTCGCGGCGGAAGAAAGCGTGCGGTTCCACATTCACCTCGATCAGCAAATCGCCGGCCGGCCCGCCGTTCCAGCCGGCCTCACCCTGCCCGCGCAGGCGCAGCACCTGGCCGTCATCGGTGCCGGCCGGAATGGTCACTTCGAGGTTGCGGCCGTCCGGCAGGCTGATGCGCGTGGCACCTCCGCTCGTAGCCAGCATGAAGGGCACCGCCAGGCGCGCCTGAATGTGCTGGCCGCGCACCGGCCGCGCGCCGCCGGGACCGCCCGCGCCACCAAAACCGGCCGCACCGTGCCCGCTGCGCCCCCCGTGATTGAACAGATCAGCGAAGATATCGGCGAACGCGGCATCGTCGGCGCCGGCGTGCTGGTAGCGGGCGCCTTCCTGGGCATCGGCATATTGCCGGTAGAAGGCGCGCTCGGACGGTTTACCCTCCGCATCGATGTCGCCGCGGTCGAACGAAGCCCGCCGTTCGGGGTCCGACAGCATTTCGTTGGCCGCCGAGGCCGCCTTGAACCTGGCCTCCGCCGCCGCATTGCCGGGATTGAGATCGGGGTGATGTTTCTTGGCCAGCTTGCGGAAAGCCGCCTTGATATCGTCCTGCGAGGCTGTGCGGGGCACGCCGAGTATCTGGTAGGGATCCTGCGCCATGGCGCCGATATGGGCACGTGTTGCGTGATCACAAACAGGGGGTATTTGCGGCTACGCCACAACTGACTCTACCTTAATTTGCCGTTGCGGGCGCGGTGCCCCAGAAGCGCAAACCGGAAACAGCCCAGGACCACCCCATGACGGACCGCTCCCCAAATCTGGCCGCGATGGCAGCCGCCCTTCTGCTTGCCGCTTCCGCGCTCACGCCCTCCGCCCGCGCGGCCGACGCGCCGAAGGAAAAGCCGGCCGCCGACGCAGCGTCGCCCGACGGCACCTATTTCAAGCCGGAAGAAACCGGGTCCGACGGCTCTGTCACTGTCGGCGGACAGAAGATCGACTACCACGCCGTGGTCGGCACCTTGGTGGTGCATCCCAAGGACTGGGATGACGCACCGCAAAAGCCGCAGGGTGACGACAAGGCCGGCAATGAGGGCAACGACAAGAATCCCACCGCCGAGGCGGCCATGTCCTACGTCGCCTATTTCAAGAAGGGCGCGAACGCGGCCGCGCGGCCGATGATGTTCCTGTATAATGGCGGCCCAGGCTCCTCCACCGTGTGGCTGCACATGGGCGCGTTCGGCCCCAAGCGCGTGGTGACCTTGGATGACAGTCACGCCCCCGCCGCACCCTATCAGCTCATCAACAACGACGGCAGCCTGCTGGACGTGAGCGACCTCGTTTTCATCGACGCCCCCGGCAGCGGGTTCGGCCGCATCGCCGGCCCCAACAAGGAAAAATCGTTCTGGGGCATCGACCAGGACGCGCACGCGTTTGCCGAATTCATCAGCGGCTTTCTCAACAAGTATGGCCGCTGGAACAGCCCGAAATACCTGTTCGGCGAAAGCTACGGCACCACGCGCAGCGCCGTTCTTGCCAACATGCTCGAGAACGATTACGAAATCGATCTGAACGGCGTGGTGCTGCTAAGCCAGATCCTCAACTTCGACGACAATTTGGACGAGCCCGACCAGAATCCCGGCAACGACCTGCCGTATGTGCTGGGCCTGCCGAGCTACGCCGCCACCGCCTGGTATCACAAGAAACTCAATCCGATGCCGCCGGATTTGAAAGCCTTCCTGGCCGACGTGGAAAGTTTTGCGACTTCTGATTACCTGCTCGGGTTGCAGGATGGCGGCACCTTGCCGGACGACGACCGCGCGCAACTCGAACAGAAGCTGCACCGCTATACCGGACTGCCGGTGGCCTACTGGCACAAGGCAAATCTGCGCGTCACCGGCGGCGAGTTCGAGAAAACATTGCAGGACGATACCGATACTACGACCGGCCGGCTCGATTCGCGCTTCTCGGGCCCCACCATGGATCCGTTGAGCAAGGAGGCCGATTACGACCCGCAATCGGCGGCGATCAGTTCGGCCTATGTCAGCGCCTTCAACGATTATGTCCGGCACGACATGCACTACACCGGCGATCGCGCCTACAAGCCCGAAATCGACGTCTTCCGCGCGTGGACCTTTGCGCACACGCCGCCCGGTGCGGAATCGCCCTCTCCAATGGCGGTCAACGTCATGCCGGACCTGGCCGCGGCGATGAAATACAATCCCAACCTCAAGGTGCTGGTCAACGGCGGTTATTACGATCTGGCGACGCCCTATTTTGCCGCCATCTACGAGTTGCGGCATTTGACAATTCCAAGAAAATTGCTGGAACAGAATATCGAGTTCAAGACTTATGAGTCGGGCCACATGGTGTATGCCCACGCGCCGGCGCTGAAGGAGCTGCATGATAATGTGGCGGCTTTTGTGAACCAGACGGATAACGTAAAGAAGTAACGAAGAAAGCAGTTCTTTTTTGAAGAAAAGAACCAAGAAACTTTTGCATGTAGGGTGCAATGCTCTCCGCATTGCGCCCTAGCGCGGGAGAAAAAAATGCCAACAATCCAAACCGTCCTCGGCCCCCGTGACATTGCCACCCTCGGCCGCACCCTCATCCACGAGCACGTTCTCATCGGCTACCCAGGCTGGTTCATGGACACGCGTATGCCGCCCTTCGTCCGCCACGAGGCGCTCGCCCGTGTCGTCGATGCGTTCCAGCAACTGCACGCTTACGGCGTCAAGACCGTGGTCGACCCCTGCCCCATGGATCTCGGCCGCGACGTCGGCTTCGTGGCCGAAGTGGCGCAACGCACCGGGCTTAACCTCATCACCGCCACCGGCGTCTACATGGAATCGCAGGGCATTCCCTTCACGCTGCGCCCGCTGGAAACAGACGCCATCGCCGACATCTTCCAGAAGGAAATCGAGGACGGCATCGGCCTTTCCGGCATCCGGCCCGGCCTGATCAAGATCGCCACCGGCGACGGCGTGGTGTCGGACTACGAACGCAAGATGCTCACCGCGGCCTCACGCGCGGCCAAACGCACCGGACTCGTTCTGCTGTCGCACACCGAGAATTGTTCCTGCGGCCACGACCAGATCGATATCGTCACCGGCGAGGGCATCGCCGCCTCACGCCTCCTGGTCGGCCATTCCTGCGGCCGCGACGACCACCCCTACCAGGCGTCGCTGGCCCGCCGCGGCGCCTATGTCGGCTTCGACCGCTTCGGCATCGAAATTTTCAACAGCGACGCCAGTCGCACCAAAAACGTCAAGCAAATGATCGACGCCGGCCTGCGCGACCACCTGCTGCTCTCGCACGACAAGGTAAATTGCTGGCTCGGCAGCATCCCCGGCGTGGGCGACCCCGCGCAAGTGGACCACGTGGTGCCAAACTGGAAAATGACTCACCTGTTCGAAAACATCTTCCCCGCATTGCGCGACATGGGCGTGAGTGACGCCGACCTCGATCATATCGTTACCGATAACCCACGGCGATACTTCGCGCAAATGTGAAAAAGTAGGGTGGCGGTCAAGCACATAGGGAACCTCTGCGGCGGAATAAGCCCCGAAGCCGGAACCGCACGCAGAACGGAGCAGTTTAGCCACAAATACGATAAAGAGGGATAAGGATAAACGTGTTGGAATCTCCTCGGATAAATCACTTCTTATCCCTTTTTATCTGTGGCAAAAGTTCTTCTTTTCCTTTCAGGCTGAAAGTTGCTGTTGTCGCCAATCGGGAGTACCGATCGATACTTGTTCGGCAGTCTGCTCTGTGAAAACGTGGCGCTACGCCTCCGCCCGCCCAAAATACCCTGACCGCACCACGAAAGCCGCCACCCGCAACACCGGTGCCGCAACAACCAAGACCGCAAACGGCACATACTCCACCATGCGCCGCGCCCCGCCCGACAGCGGATTACGCAGAAAATCCGTCGCGAACGCATAAAGAATATAATTCATTCCCAAAGTCCGCAGAACCCACCAGGTTTTCGCATCCAGTATCCGGTGCATCGACTGAAACGAAAACAGCGCCAGAAGATACGTCCATCCGGCCGCAATCCCGAACACCACGAACACGCCTGCAACCGGCGTCGCGCCGATATAACAAAGCCACCCCACCAGCCCCAGATGCACGATGTGCGCCGAAGCGAAGGCCAGTCCGAATTCGCGCCCATGCCGCCGTAACGGCTGAAAACCCGCGCCGAACAGCGCCGCCATGGCGCTCCCCGCGTAGGCCGGCCAGAACAGCAGAAACGACAACCGCCCCGTCGCCGCCAGCGCCGTATCGGTGCCGTGCACCCCCGCGCCGCGCACGGTCAGAACCGCCGCCGCCAGCCCGAGCGCGGCGCAAAAGGCCCAACCGATCCAGATGAAAGTGTCGTCGCGGCGCATGAGCCATCTTCTAGCACAAGGCGGCGGCACCGGGCCACATGGGAATGCGGACAGCGACAGGGGGAGTAACTCTAAACCCCCCCTGTCGAATCGTCACGGCAGCATCAAACGATCTTGTAATGCGGAAAGAACGAAAAGTCGTAGGGCCAGGAGATTTTATCAATCTTGTGCCGCGCCGGAAGCTCGAGCGGGCCCTTGTAGCCGCTGCCGCCGGACAGGAACGGTTTTAGCGGCACAACCGCATCCGCCACGCTCTTGAGCAAGGCAGCTTCGATGATCCGGTCGTTCGGCGGCGTGACGTTATTGGCGACACCGAGCAGCGCCCGGTGCTCACATTCCACCCCCAAGACCTGCACCGCGAAACCCAGTGCGTACGGGTTGGCCGTGGTGATCCCGCTGGAGACCGCGCCGGAAAAATCAAGCGCCGCGGCAAGATAGGCGGCGATGAAATATTCCTCCAGCAGGAGGGCCGTCGGGAAGAAAACCGTTTCGTCGGTGAACATGCCGTCCGGAAAGTAGAACTGCGTCGTCACAGGCGTGGCGCCGAGCTTTTGCAAATACAGGAGATGATCGTATTCCTGGGTGACCGCGGCCTGGAAGTAATTCATGTTGGCCGTGCTGTTTACATTCGGCAATTTATCCCCCGCCGCCAAGGCATGATAATAGAATGTGCTGGCCAGTGCCTCGGCGGTCGCCGCGATATCGATAACCTCCTGCGTCGTGTCGCTGTTTCCCGTGGGCGGCTTCGCCGCCGCACGCGCCGCAATGGGCTGCAGCAATCCCACACCGGCAGCCCCAAGCGCGGTCGCGCCGGCGATCTGCGCCGTCCGCGTAAAGAAATTGCGGCGCGATTCACCCGCCCTAACAGACTCGTGCGCCTTGGCAACCAGCTCCGTCATCACTTCAGTCGTCGTGCGCAAACCATCGTCAACGTGGTCGGTCATCATGCGTTCTCCGGGGCGTATGATCGGCGGCCGGGCGCGCAGCCCTGTTGATCGCACCTAGCCACGACGGTTACGCGCCGGACGGACGGGTGGATGCGGTCTTAATTGTGAACTAAGCGTGACGGTTTGGCGGCGAGGGACGACCCAGGCTCAGCAGCTGGCCAGGGTCAACACCCGTCGCTGCTGCCTAGGGCACCGATCAGGTCCGAACCGTTCGCCGACTGTCCGCCCACATCGCTATAGGCAGCGTTGGCGCAATGGGTCGGCGGCACAATGCGAAGATCCCGTGGCTCCGCCACCTCATTCTCCAGCGGCGCATACCCCGCCGGCGGCGGCGCGCTGAGGTCGGGATGTTTCTTGCGGCCATAAACCGTAATGTTCGAATCATCCTCGCGCGCCGTCAGGTCGACCGCCGGCGCCCGGTTGGGGTCGCGAATGAGCGAGTTCGCGGCCGGCGTCAGCGACAGCCAGCTCACGACGTCGAATTCGTTCGACGGCCCCTTGCGTGGCGGCTTGTACGCCGAAGCGCGTGACGAGACGGGCGGCGACCCAGGTGCGGACGCCGATTGCGCATGCGCCGCCGCCGGGAGTGCCGTCATCAGCGCGATGAGCGCCATCCCGCCGGCCTTGGCAACCACGTCAGACAGTGAATTGCTCGGCGACGATGCGCTCCGACAATCCCTGGTCCGGGTCGAACAGAATAATGGTGCGGACACTGCGATCCTCGCTCACGGCTACCGAAGCCACGTCCCGCACTTCGGTAAAGTCGGCCACCGCTGCAACCGGCCGCTTGTCGGGCTCGAGCACTTCGAACATCACTTCAGCAGTAGCGGGTAGCAGCGCCCCGCGCCAGCGCCGCGGCCGGAAGGCCGAAATCGGCGTCAATGGCAGCAGATTGGCCGACAATGGCACGATCGGCCCATGCGCGGACAGGTTGTAAGCCGTCGAACCCGCCGGCGTCGCCACCAGCACGCCGTCGCACACCAGCTCCTGCAGCCGCACGCGCCCATCGATCGATATACGGATCTTGGCGGTCTGCCGCTGCTGGCGCAGCAATGAAACCTCGTTCAGCGCCAGCGCCTCCTCCACCGCCCCACCCCGCGTCACCACCGACATGCGCAGCGGGTGTAGTTCGACATCCTGCGCGCAGGCGAGACGCTCCTTCAGGTCCTCCTCCTGAAACGGATTCATCAGGAACCCGACAGAGCCGCAATTCATGCCGTACACCGGCACGTCGGTGCTCAGCGTACGGTGCAAGGTCTCGAGCATGAATCCGTCGCCGCCGAGCGCCACCACCACATCGGCCCGCGCGAAGGGCGTGTCGCCATACAGGCCCACCAGACGCTCGCGGCTCGCTTGCGCCATCTCGGTGGGCGCCGCCAAAAAGCAGATGCCCGCCAGGCTGCGTTGGATGGGAATGGAAGCCGGCGAAAAGGGCTGGTCGTCCATCGGCGCGTCAGGCCAGCCGCCGGTGCTGCAACACCGGCATCTTTTCCCGCACCGAGGCAAGGCGCGACAAATCGATGTCGGCCGCGGCGAAACCGGGCGCATCGCCCAGGGCTGCGCACATTTGTCCCCAGGGATCGACAATCAGCGCATGACCCCACGTCACCCGCTTCTTGCCCGCCGCGTCGTGGTGCGTGCCCGTCGTGGCGGCCGCGACGATCCAGCACTGTGTTTCGATCGCACGGGCGCGCAGCAGCACCTCCCAATGATCGCGGCCGGTCTCGGCGGTAAAGGCCGCCGGCACGAAAATCACCTCCGCCCCGGCACGGCGCAGGGCCAGAAAAAGCTCTGGAAATCGTATGTCATAGCAAATCGACAGACCCAGGCAGACGCCCCCCACGCGTCCCACGGCGATATCGGTGCCCGCGCCAAACAGACTGCTCTCGCGATAACCCTGCCCCGTGGGCGTGGTGACATCGAACAGGTGAATTTTGCGATATCGCGCCAGTTCGGCGCCGTCGGGGCCAAACAGCAGGCTCGTATTATACAGCGTGTCCCCGACCCGCTCGCCGATCGACCCGCCATGCACCGTGATGCTATAACGCCGCGCGGTCTCCTGCAGGAACGCGTAAGCCGCGCCCGGCACCGCGGGCGGCAGCGCCTCCGCCTCGGCAAGTTTCTGCGCCCGGTCGCCGCCGAGGCAGCTCCACATTTCCGGCAGGCTGACCAGGTCGGGGCGCTCCGCCGCCATCGCCGCCGCGATGAGGTGCTGCACGGCCACGATATTATCCGCCTTGCGGGCGCCCGCTTCGAACTGGATGACCGCTGCACGCATGGCGGGATGAAGCACCAGCGGCAGGTAGGGCGCAAGGTAGGAAGGAAGCAGTTCTTTCTTGAAAAAAAGAACCAAAAAACTTTTACACTTTAGAAAGACTTCCTACCCCACTTTTACGCCCTTCCAAAATGCTACCCGCCCCGCGATCTCCTTCGCCGCGTCCTTCGGCGCAGGATAATACCACGCGGCGTTGACGTTCTGCTGCCCGTCGACGTCGAGCGTGTAATAGCTCGCCACACCCTTCCAGGGGCAAGTCGTATGGTGATCGCTAGGCTTCAAATACGTTTTCTGGAGTGACGCCTCCGGGAAATAAGCATTCCCCTCCACCGTAACGATATCATCGCTTTCCGCAACGGTCACATTATTCCAAACAGCCTTCAAGATATGCTTCCCTTAAGAGACAAGAGTTTTTTGCTTCTTTTTTTCATAAAAGAAGAATCCGTTCTTACTCAACCGTCTCCGGCTCCTTCTCCGCCGACCCATCCCCGCTATCATCCTCCGGCTTAGGCAGCGCCGGCACCGAAGCCTCGGTGTACTCGAAGTCCAGCTTGCCGTCCTTCAGCGTCACCCGAACCGCGCCCCCTTTCACCAGCCGCCCGAACAACAGCTCCTCGGCGAGCGGTTTCTTGATGTGCTCTTGAATGACGCGCGCCAGCGGACGGGCGCCATACAGGCGGTCGTAGCCACGTTCCGCCAGCCACTCCTTGGCGGCCGACGACAGCTCGATCGTCACGTTGCGGTCCGCCAGCTGCGCTTCCAGCTGCATGACGAACTTTTCCACCACGCGCCCGACGATGTCCTGCGTCAAGCCCGCGAAGGTGATGGTCGCGTCGAGCCTGTTACGGAATTCCGGCGTGAACAGGCGCTTGACCGCGTCCTCGTCGTCGCCTTCCCGCGCGGTGCGGCCGAAGCCGATGGCTTCCTTGGCCATGTCCGCGGCACCCGCATTCGTCGTCATGATCAGGATGACGTTGCGGAAATCCACCGTCTTGCCGTTATGGTCGGTCAGCTTGCCGTGGTCCATCACCTGCAGCAGGATATTGTAGAGATCCTGGTGCGCCTTCTCGATTTCATCCAGCAACAGCACCCCATGCGGATGCTGGTCGATGGCGTCGGTCAGCAGGCCGCCCTGGTCGAATCCGACGTAACCCGGCGGCGCGCCAATGAGGCGGCTGATACTATGCCGCTCCATGTATTCCGACATGTCGAACCGGATCAGTTCGATGCCCAGCGTGCTGGCCAATTGCCGTGCGACCTCAGTCTTGCCAACGCCGGTGGGGCCGCTGAACAGATAATTGCCGATCGGCTTTTCCGGATCGCGCAGCCCGGCGCGCGACAGCTTAATGGCGGCCGACAGCGCCTCGATGGCGCGGTCCTGGCCGAAAACCATGGATTTCAGGTCGCGCTCCAGGTTGCGCAGTGTTTCCTTGTCGTCGGCGCTCACCGATTTGGGTGGAATCCGGGCGATCTTGGCCACGATCTCCTCGACATCGCGCAACGTCACCGTCTTGCGCCGCTTGGCTTCGGGCAGAAGCATCCGGCTGGCGCCAACCTCGTCGATGACGTCGATCGCCTTATCCGGCAGCTTGCGGTCGTTGATGTATTTCGCCGACAGCTCCACCGCGGCGCGGATCGCCTCGTCGGTATAGCGCACTTTGTGGTGCTTTTCGTAATTGGTCTTCAGCCCCTTGAGGATCTTCACCGTATCCTCGACCGACGGCTCGTTGACGTCGATCTTCTGGAACCGCCGCACGAGCGCGCGGTCCTTTTCGAAGTAGTTGCGGAATTCCTTGTAGGTGGTGCTGCCGATGCAGCGCAGCGACCCGCTGGCCAGCGCCGGCTTGAGCAGGTTGGACGCGTCCATCGCACCGCCGCTCGTCGCACCCGCGCCGATGACGGTGTGGATTTCGTCAATAAACAGAATGGCGCCGGGCTGGTTCTCCAGCTCGTTCACCACTGCCTTCAGCCGCTCCTCGAAATCGCCGCGATAGCGGGTGCCGGCGAGCAGCGCGCCCATGTCGAGCGCGAAGATCGTGCTCTTGGCGAGCACATCCGGCACGTCGCCTTCCACGATCCGCTTGGCCAGCCCCTCGGCAATGGCCGTCTTGCCGACGCCCGGATCGCCCACATAGAGCGGATTGTTCTTGGTGCGCCGACACAGAATCTGGATCGTGCGCTCGATTTCGGTGTCGCGCCCAATCAGCGGGTCGATTTTGCCCGCGGTCGCCTTCTTGTTTAGGTTCACGCAATAGGTGGACAGTGCGTCCTGATTGCGCCGGCCGCCCGGCTTTTCCTCGCGCTCATGCTCGCCGCTCTCCGGCGGCGTGGCACTGCTGCCCTGAGCAGGACGCTGCGTGGTGCGGCCCGGCGCCTTGGCGATGCCATGGGAAATGAAATTCACGGCATCCAGCCGGGTCATGTCCTGCAGTTGCAGGAAATAAACCGCGTGGCTCTCGCGCTCGGAGAACAGCGCAACCAGCACATTGGCGCCGGTCACCTCGTCGCGCCCGGAGCTCTGCACGTGGATGGCGGCGCGCTGCACCACGCGCTGAAACCCCGCCGTGGGCTTCGGCTCGGTGGCACGGTCCGTCGTCAGCCCGGAAAGATCCTTGTCCAGGAATTCGGTCAGATCCTGCCGCAGCTTGTCGAGATCGACACCGCAGGCGCGCAGCACGGTGGCCGCGTCGCTGTCGTCGGTCAGGCCGAGCAGCAGGTGTTCTAGGGTGGCATATTCATGCCGCCGTTCGCTCGCAAAGCTCAACGCCCGGTGCAAGGTCTGCTCCAGATTGCGTGACAGCATGGTTCTACGCGCTCCTTCGCGCCAGGCCGCGGCACCATTGCGGGCCACCGATAAGGCCAGGATGGCCGCAACCTGCGCCGCGATGATAGTGAATTCGTCTCAACCGGGTCTCACCGGCACCACACTATGTGAGGATGATTACCCAGCCGGGAAACCCCTACTCTTTTTCGATCGTGCATTGCAGCGGGTGCTGGTTCTGCCGTGCCAGGTCCATCACCTGTGTCACCTTCGTCTCCGCCACCTCGTATGTGTAAACGCCGCACACGCCTACCCCCCGGCGGTGAACGTGCAGCATGATGCGAGTCGCCTCTTCCCGCGTCTTCTGAAAAAAGCGCTCCAGCACGTGCACGACGAATTCCATCGGCGTGTAGTCGTCGTTGAGCATCAGCACCTTGTACATGGCCGGCTTGCGCGTCTTGGGACGCGCGCGGACGACCACGCCGGTGTTGGGCCCTTCGCCGCCGCGCTTGTCGAAATCACTCATACATCTGACCATCCCGGCCGGGCCCACGCGGACCCGCGCCAATGTCGCGCGTCATACATAGACCCGCGCGATTAAGATGCGATGATATCGGAAGCCGGCGCCGCGGGGAAAGGTGCCGCGGGCCGCCGGCGGAAAAAAGGCCAGGGGCTCTTCGCTGACCTTCTTAAACGAATGGGGGTTTGGGGCCTCAGGCCCCAGCTTGGTCCAGGGGCAGGGCCCCTGGACTTTTTCAACGGATCAGGCGCGGGTGGTGAACGTCTCGACGGCCGCGGTTACGCGCGCGGACAGCGGTGCCGCGGCCTGCTCAACCAGCTTGAGGCTGGTTTCGGTGAGCTTGCCCCCCTCGGAAAGCGCTTTCTCGACCGACGCGCGGGCAAAACCGCTTTGCAGGTCGAACGCTTCCTTCAGCGACTTCGCGCTGGTGACGGCGCGAAAATTGTTCATCGCCTCATCCAGGTTTGCTTGCGAGGTCGTCGCCACGTGCTTGGTGAGGTCGGTCAGGCCGACGGCAAAGATCTGGCTCGACTTGATGAAGGCTTCCAGGTTGGCCTGATGGAAATGGGCGAGCTGTTCGGCGGTTTTCACGGCGCGTTCATATCCTTGCTTCATCTGGGCCTGTGCCTGCTCGATGCCGGCAGTGGCCGTCGCGGCGCTTTTCTTGAGGCCATCGACGGTTTTTTCGAACGTTTGGGTGACGCTGGCCGGAGCATCGCTGGCGACGGTCTCGGCGGTTTTCGGCTTTAGGCTCATCTCAATCTGCGCTCCATGTGTGCAGCGAGGGTTCCAAAGCCGGCGAACCCGGGTGCGGGTTTGTGACCGCTTGTGCGGTGCAGCAATTTTCGTTTAAGCCCGCGCGCACGAATGGTCAAGTAAAATTGTGCACTGCACAACCTAGACATCGGGCGATCCGAACAGGGTGCTTGTCCGCGGCGCAAAATCGGACTCTGAAGTCGGTGGAACAGCAAGACGGGCGAATATTGGCCGTTTTAGGCGCCGTACTTACGACTGATTCACGCCTTCGGCGTCTATCATGCTGGACAGGCGCAGAATCGCGCCGCTAATGTCGCAGCGACCTGCCCGGAGGTTTTTGCGTATGGCCGCCACGCCGCGCCATTATAACCTGTTTTCGCGTTGCGCCGGCGCTATCGTGATGGGCGCGTTCTTGGCGGCCCTCTTGCCGGTGGCCGCAAAAGCTCAAATCGGGTCCTACCGCTACAGTTCCATCATCGTCGATAACGCCTCGGGCCGCGTGACCGAGGCGGTGAACGCCGACGCGCCCCGCTATCCCGCTAGCCTCACCAAGCTGATGACCCTCTACGTCACGTTCGAGGCGCTGCGTGACCACAAGATCGCCCTTGACCAGATCGTGCCGGTCTCCGTCCACGCCGCGGAAATGGAGCCGTCGAAGCTCGGTCTGCTCCCCGGCACCCGCATGACGGTCGAGGACGCCATCCTGGCGATCGTCACCAAATCGGCCAACGATGCCGCCTGCGCCCTCGGCGAACTGGTCGGCGGCGACGAGGCGCGGTTCGCGCAATTAATGACCCTACGCGCCCGCGCGCTCGGCATGACCAACTCCACCTTCCGCAACGCCTCCGGCCTGCCGGACGCCCAGCAGGTCACCACGGCGCGGGATCTGGCACTGCTTGCCCACCACCTGATTACCGACTTTCCCGCTCAGTACCATTATTTCAGCGTCCCTTACTTCATGTTCCACGGCCGCATGGTACCGAACCACGACCGCATGCTGGCCGACTATGAAGGCGCCGACGGCCTCAAGACCGGCTACACGGTCGCCGCCGGCCACAACCTGGTCACCAGCGCGCAGCGCAGCGGCGTGCGGCTCATTGGCGTGGTGTTGGGGGCCGCCAGCAACGGCGAACGCGATCTGCACATGGCCAGCCTGCTGGATGACGGGTTCGGCCAATTCGGCGTGCCCGTTACGCATGAACGGCCGCATTTCCACCTCCCGGCGCTGATCGCCTCCGCCGAAGCGGCACCCCTGCACCCGCGTTTCGTCTCGTTGCGCATGCACGGTCATGGCGTGCATAGCCGCGCGCTGCATGAAGCGACACCGCGGGTGGCCTACGGCGCCCCGCCACGGGCGACCTACGCGGTGGCGCACGGGCGGACCCTCGCGTTGACCGCGCATGCGCGGACACTGGCGTCCAATGGGGGCTGCCACGCGCATGCGCATCACCGCTGCGGTAGCGCGAAAGTTTAGGAAGAAGGCCGGGGCGCTGCCCCGGACCCCGCTGGGGACAAGTCTCCAGACCCCGTTTTGTTCAAGAAAAGTCAGGAGATGGGGAGGGGGCAGACGGTACTTTACCAAGTCCGCGATGCCTCCTCCCTCCCCTGACTTCCCTTAAGTATAAGGTTCTCAGGACTTGTCCTTAGCGGGGGTCCAGGGGGCAGAGCCCCCGGACCTTCCTTCTACACTTGCATCGCCCCCGCCCGGTGCGCATCTTGGCGGCTTCACTAAGGATCGCGTTCATGGACGGCGGCGCCGAATTGCGGCGAATTACCCTTCACCCGCCCGCGGATTTCGCGCCCATGCGTGCCGCCGGCCGCCTGGCTGCCGAAACGCTCGACATGATCACCCGCCATGTCCGGCCCGGCGTCACCACGGGCGAACTGGACCGTATCTGTCACGACTTCATCGTCGGCCACGGCGCCCAGCCGGCGCCGCTGAACTACCGCGGCTTTCCGAAGTCGACCTGCATCTCGATCAACCACGTCGTCTGCCACGGCATTCCCGGCGAACGAAGGCTGCTCGACGGCGACGTGCTCAACATCGACATCACCGTCATTCTGAACGGCTGGCACGGCGACACCAGCCGCATGTATGTCGCCGGCACGCCCTCCACCAAGGCGCGCATGCTCATGCAAGTCACCTATGAGGCCATGATGCGCGGCGTGGAGGCCGTGCGCCCAGGCGCCACGCTGGGCGATGTCGGCCACGCCATCCAGGCCTTCGTCGAGAGCAACCGGTTCAGCGTGGTGCGCGATTTCTGCGGCCACGGCATCGGCCGGCGATTCCACGAAGCGCCGAACATCCTGCATTTCGGGCGGCCCGGCGACGGCCCGGTCCTACGGCCCGGCATGTTCTTCACCATCGAGCCCATGGTGAATGCCGGCCGGCCGGAAGTGAAGGTGCTGGACGATGGCTGGACCGCCGTGACCCGCGACCGGAGCCTCTCTGCGCAGTTCGAGCACATGGTCGGCGTCACCGAGGATGGCGT
>CAJCIS010000002.1 GCA_903970435.1 Acidobacteriota bacterium
GAGCGGGGTGACCGGCAGCGTCGAGGTGTGCACCAGGGTGGAGAGAGGTATCGCGGTGCCGTTGCTGGCGTGCACATAAAGACTTCGTAACGTGTTGGTTTCGCCTTCGAGGTCGTTGCGGACGCCGAGGACCACCCAATAGGAATTTATCTGGGTGAAATATTGCACCACCTGGCGCTGGCCGAAGGCGTCGTAGAGCGTGTCGTCGATTTGTTGCGGCTGGATGCCGAAGCGGGCGGCGGCATCGCGGTCGATGACGAGGGTGGCGGTGGTGCCGGCATTCTGCTGGTCGGTGGCGACGTCGCGCACCTCGGCCATGCCGCGGATCTTGTCGAGGATTTTCGGCGCCCAGCTGTTGAGTTCGATCGGGTCGGCGTCCTGCAAGGTGTATTGGTATTGGGTGCGCGAATAGCGTCCGCCGACGGTGATGTCCTGCGCCGGCTGCATGTAGAGGTTGACGCCTTCGAGGGAAGAAACCTTTTGCGACAGGCGGGCGATGACGTCCATCACCGGCTCGCGCTGGCCCCAGGGTTTGAGGTTGATGAACAGGCGGCCGTTATTGCCTGTCTGGCCGTTATTGCCGGCGCCGACGAAGGAGACGAAGGTGGCGACGGCCGGATCGTCCTGCACGATGCGGTTGACCGCTTCCTGGCGCGTGGTCATGGCGTCGAAGCTGATGTTCTGGTTCGCTTCGGTAATGGCCATGATCAGCCCGACATCCTGGGTCGGGAAGAAGCCTTTGGGAATGATGACGAACAGGAAGACGGTGAAGGCCACGGTGCCGAGGAACACGGCCAGGGTGATGGCGCGGAAGCGCAGGGCGACTTCGAGCGTGCGGGCGTAGAAACCCACCATGGCATCGAATCCGGCTTCGACGATGCGGTAGAGGCGGCCATGCGTGCCGTGATGCTGGCGCAGGAAACGCGCGCACATCATGGGCGTGAGGGTGAGCGAGACGAAGGCGGAGATCACCACGGTGAGCGACACCACCATGGCGAATTCGCGGAACAGGCGGCCGACGATGCCGCCCATCAGCAATAGCGGAATGAAGACGGCAATGAGGGAGACGCTGATAGAGACGATGGTGAAGCCGATTTCGCCCGCGCCTTTCAGCGCGGCTTCCATCGGGCGCATGCCGTCCTCGACATGGCGGTAGATATTTTCGAGCATGACGATGGCGTCGTCGACGACGAAGCCGACGGCGATGGTCATGCCCATCAGCGAGAGATTATCCAGGCTGTAGCCGAGCAGGTACATGGCGGCGAAGGTGCCGACCAGCGCGAGCGGGACGGTGACGCTGGGGATGATCGTGGCCCAGGCGCTGCGCAGGAACAGGAATATCACCATTACGACGAGCGCGATGGAGAGCATGAGGGTGAATTGCACGTCGTTGACCGAGGCGCGGATCGTCTGCGTGCGGTCCACGATGGTAAGCATGTGGATATTGGGCGGAATGCTGTGGGCGAGTTGCGGCAGGGCGGCCTTGATGCGGTCGACGGTGCCGATGACGTTGGCGCCGGGCTGTTTGAACACCACCAGAACGATGCCCTTGTGACCGTTTTGCCAGGCGAGCAGTTCGCGGTTTTGCGGGCCGCGTGTGGCGGTGCCGATATCGCGCACGCGCACCGGGGCGCCGTTGCGCCAGGCGATGATGAGGTTGGCGTAAGGATCGGGCTGGGTGAGTTGGTCGTTGGCCAGAACGGTGAGCGATTGGTGCGGGCCGTCGAGGCTGCCCTTGGGGCTGTTCACCGTGGCGTTGGTGAGGGTGTTGCGCACGTCCTCGATCGTCATGCCCATGGCGGCGAGCTTGGCGGGATCGACATCGATGCGGATGGCGGGTTTTTGCTGGCCGCCGATGCCGACCTGGCTGACGCCGGAGATTTGCGAGATTTGCTGGCTGAGGATGTTCTCGGCGTAGTCGTCCACCGTGGTGAGGGGGACGTCGTCGCTTTGCAGCGCCATGATGAAGATGGGCGAGTCGGCGGGGTTGACCTTGCGCAGGGTGGGCTGGCTGGGGAGGTTTTTCGGCAACTGTCCGGCGGCTGCGTTGATGGCTTCGAGCACGTCGGTGGCGGCGGCGTCGACGCTGCGGTCGAGGTCGAATTGCAGGGTGACGGCGCTGGTGCCGAGCACGCTGGTGCTGGTCAATTGGGCCACGCCGGGGATCTGGCCGAACTGGGTCTCCAGGGGTTCGGCGACGGAACTCGCCATCACCTCGGGGCTGGCGCCGGGATAGGTGGCGGTGACGGTAATGGTGGGGAATTCGACCGCGGGCAGGGGGGCGACGGGCAGCAGCGGGTAGCAGGCAATGCCCACCAGGAAGATCGCCGCCATCAGGAGGGATGTGCCGACGGGGCGCTGGATGAAGGGGGTGGAGACGCTCATGGGGCGGGGCTAACGCTACGCTGGGGGGAGAAAAAGGAAGGACTTGCTTTTTTTTGAAAAAAAGAAGCCCCAAAACTTTTGCATGCTGTCGCGTGCGGTGGCTGCGGTACGCACCCTAAAATCAAAAGTTTTTTGGTTCCTTTTTTCAAAAAAGAACTGCTTCCTGTGATTCATCCGGCGCGCGCCGGGCGAGGATCGACTTTCTGACCCGACTGCACGCGCACCTGGCCGGCCACGATGATGTCCTCTCCGCCTTTGAGGCCGCCGGTGACCACCACCCGGCCGTCGCCTTCGTAGCCGAGCGTGACGTCCTGTCGGACGGCGGTGTGGTCCGGCTGAACGACGTAGACGAACACGCCGTCGGGTGCGTGTTGCACGGCGGGCACGGGCACCGTGACGGCGTTATGCGCAATGCCGAGTTGCACGCGGGCGGCGACGAACTGGCCGGGCCACAGGGTGCGCTGGCTATTTTCGAACGTGGCCTTCAGCGCAATCGTTCCGGATGTGGTATCAATGCTGTTGGACGGGGTCAGCAGGGTGCCGGTGGCGAGCGGCGGCCCGTCGCCGGCCGGGGTGGCGCCTTCCGACGCATAGGCCAGCACGCGCGGCATGGCGCCCGCGGCCGCCGCGCGCATGGCCGCCTGCACCTTGGGGAATTCGGATTCGGGCAGGGTGAACACCAGCGAAATGGGCTGAACCTGGGTGACGGTGACGATGCCGCCGGTGTCGTTGGCGTGCACCAGATTGCCTTCGTCGACCAGGCGCAGGCCGGCGACGCCGCTGATCGGGCTGGTGATGTGACAAAACGACACATTCAGCGCGGCGGCAGCGATGGCGGCTTCGTCGCCTTGCAGGGTGGCAACGGTCTGGTCGACGGTGGAGGTTTGGGTGTCGAGCTGCTGGCGGCTGGCGAAGTTTGTGCGCGCGAGGGCGGCGTAGCGGGTGAGGTCGCGCTTCTGGTTGTCGAGCTGCGCCTGGTCGGCGGCGCGCTTGGCTTCGGCCTGCTGAAGGGCGGCTTCGTAGGGGCGCGGGTCGATTTCGGCCAGCGGGTCGCCGGGTTTGACGTCCTGGCCTTCGGTGAACAGGATTTTCTCCAAGGTGCCGTCGACCCGGGCGCGGACGAGCACGCTGCGATAGGCCTGCACGGTGCCGACCCCGCTGGAGAACAGGGGCACGTCCTGTTGGGTGGCCTGGGCGATGGTGACGGGTGGGGGGGGCAACTGCGCGAGGGCGGGCGCGGCCAGGGTGATGGCGAGCGCGGCGGCACGCGCGCAGGTGCAGGCACGGTCCAACTTGTGTGTCTCCCGATTGTGGGTGGCTATTTAGGACGATGGGGGGGCGGGAAAAGAGCCGGTGCCCTGCCCCCCGGTTGTTCGAAGGTAAAGGGAAGCAGTTCCCTTTTGAAAAAAAGAACCAAAAACCTTTACGCCGTTACGGCACCGGCGCGGTGAAGGTGTAGGATTGGCCGGGGCTTAGCTGGGAGGGGAGCTTGAGGGGGGTGAAGGGCGAGTTGGCGGCGCCGGGTTCCGGGAAGCCCTGGTCGTTCAGGCTGTCCAGCAATAGCTGATAACAGTCGGGCGTTTGCTGGCACTGCGCCTGGGTGGGCGGGGTCAGGCCGGTGACGATGCCGCCGGATGCGAGGGTGATGGGCTCCGGCCCGTTGTTGGAGAGGGTGAATTTGGTCCGCCTGCCGTTGCCGGCCGGGTAGGTCGTCAGATACCAGGTACCGGTCGGCGGCGTGTCGATGGACTTACCGCCTTGCGTGCCGGTGCGCACGAAAATCGCCGCGTACTGGTCCTTCTTTTCCGCGCCGAGGTGGGCGGCAAGCGCCGCGGTAACCGGAATGATCAGCGATTGCGGCGGGTTGGTCTGGTTCCAGAGCCATTTCTTGTAGAGCGGCACGATGCCGGTGAGGGTGGCGTAGCCTTCATCGAGGCCGCTATGCAGGTAGAGCTGGCCGTTCTCGGTGTGCAGCGGTATCGGCCAGCCGGTTGCCGGGAGCGGCACGGGCATGGTGCCGCCGAGCCATTGGGCATGGGTGATGCTGCCGTCGAACGTGCAATTGAAGATGGCCGTCGTGGCCGGCACGTTGATGGATATGTCGTATAATTCCAGCGCGTAGAACGGGTCGATGCCGGCATCCTGCACATACTGGGCGGGGATGTCGGGGCAGACATTGCCGGCGAAGTCGATTTCGATGCCGTCAGGACCGTAGGTATTGGTCGCCGGGTCGAGCACCGGCAGATCGAATTCATTGAACAGATCGTGGTCGTTGGCGCTGGCGGGTGCGGCGTAGGCCCAGGCGGCGCAGGCGAGTGCGGCGAGCAGGGCCGGGGCGCGGGCCGTAATGGGCGCCAGGGGAAGCTTATGCATGGGACCATTTCCTTCTTTTCGCAGTGTGCGTGATGGAAGACCCCGGGTTTTCCCGGAGGCGGCGAACGGTGCGTCGGCCGCTTCGGGATGGAGGCAGAACGGCGGGCGTTCGGCAGGTTAAGGATTGCGAAAAGTTAGGAATGGCGGCGGCGGCGGCCTTTCCGGGTGGCTGAACGGGTCCGACCGCGAAAGCGATCGCGGCGCGCCGCGCGCCGCTTTATCGCGTTGCGGGGGCGCCAGCGGTTGACCAGCGGCTAACGGCAAGGAAGCGCAAGAGCGAAGAAAGCAGTTCTTTTTTGAAAAAAAGAACCAAAAAACTTTTGTTTGTTAAGACGGCATTTGCCCGCACAAGATAAAAGTTTTTTGTTTCTTTTTGGGGCTGGCCTAGATAGCGCTAAAAGGCTATTTAGGTCAAATGGTTACAAGCCGGCGGCGTAGCAGACTAGGCGCCAGCGCCCAACGGGCGTTACTTGCGCATTTCGTTGCGGGCACACCGGCCCGTAGTGCGGCCGAGCTCGTAGGCGTAA
>CAJCIS010000003.1 GCA_903970435.1 Acidobacteriota bacterium
ATGTTGAGGCGCCGGTTCCGTCTGTCAGGTCTGTTCGCAGTGCTGTTGGCGCTGATGGGACAGCTTGGCATGGGCGCGGGCGTGCCCTCGATCGACCCGGTCGCGGTCGCCGGGGTGATTTGTCACGCCGGAGGTGACGCCGGCGGTTCGCCGCCTGTCTGTGCCGGTATCATTTGGCCGGCTTGAGATGCTCCCGCAGCCGCGGCATCAGCTCCACCAGGTTGCAGGGGCCGTGCCGGGAATCGAGTTGCCATTGCAATATGTCGTCCCAGCCGTCCTTCACCGCGCCCGTGCTGCCGGGCAGCGCGAACAGATAGGTGCCGTTGGCGACGCCGCCCAGGGCGCGGCTTTGCATCGTGGATGTGCCGATTTTCTGATAGCTCAGCATGCGGAACAATTCGCCGAATCCCTCGATGGTTTTTTCCAGAACGCGGTGAAATGCCTCGGGCGTGACGTCCCGGCCGGTGACGCCGGTGCCGCCGTTGGTTACCACCACGTCGATGTCGGGGGCTGCGATCCAGGCGCGCAGTTTTGCTTCGATGGCATCGGTATCGTCACGGAGGATGAGGCGATCGGCGAGGATGTGGCCGGCATTCGTGATGCGCTCGGCGAGCGCGTCGCCGGAGGTGTCGTTGGCCGGCGTTCGCGTGTCCGACACGGTCATGACGGCGATCCTCACCTTGAGGAACGGTTTCGTTTCATCCAGTTTCGGCATGGTTTTTCCTCGGCGCGAAGAACTCGAACGCAATTGCAACGGCCACTCCCAGAGCCATAACGAACAGAAAATTTAGCCCCAGATGAATACAGATGAACACAGATGAAAAAGGGATGACATCTCCAATTTCAATCATCTTTCCTTATCTGTGTTCATCTGTGTTCATCTGTGGTTTCAACTCTTACCCCCTTTGTCCGTCCGCGTTATCCCAAATCCAGCGCCCGCTTCAACGTCAGCAAATCCGCCCACGCATCGCGCTTGGCGCCCGGCGTACGCAGCAGGTAGGCGGGGTGCAGCATCGGCAGCAGCCGCGGCGATGGGTCGTGCCCCGGCAAGTCGCGCCATTTGCCGCGCAGTTTGCGAATGCCGATATCCGTGCCGGTCAGCGCGTGGGTGGACAAGGCGCCGAGCGTCACCACGATGCGCGGCCGCAGCAGCGTCAGATGGCGTTGCAGGAACGGCAGGCACATCAGCACCTCGGCGTCGGTCGGTGCGCGGTTGCCCGGCGGGCGCCAGGGGATCAGGTTGGTGATGAGGTATTTGGAGCGGTCCAGGCCGATGCTCGCCAGCATGCGGTCCAGGAACTGGCCGCTGGCGCCGACGAACGGGCGGCCGGACAAATCCTCCTCCGCCCCAGGCGCCTCGCCCACCAGCACCAGGCCGGCGGCCGGGTTGCCGTCGGCGAACACCAGGTTCGTCGCGGTGGCCGCCAGCGGGCAGTCGGTGAAACCGGCCAGGGCCGCGCGGAGTTCATCAAGCGTGCAAGCCGCTTCCGCCACCGCGTTCGCCCGCGCGACAACATTCTGCCGCGGCACAGGCGCCGCGGCAACCGCGGCGGCCTGCGCAAGCCGGGCCGGAACCGGCGCCACGGGAGCGGGACGGGTGCGGTCGATCGGCTGCTCGTCGAGGGCCTCGTCGGCGCCCCAGGCGATCTGCAGCGAAAGGGCGGCGAGCGCATCCATCGGTCCCCATTATCCTCCCGCCGGCGGAAATCCGAAAGGCGGCAGGCGGTGGGCGCGGCTTCGTGCTACGGCGTGATTTTTGGGGTTGGTCCAGGCAAGGCCGGGGGGCGTCCCGCGAAGCACGCATTCGCGTGACGCGGGTCCCGCGAAGCACGCATGCGCGTGACGCGCGGGTCCAGGGGCAGAGCCCCTGGCCTTTTTTGCCCCAACGTCAAATGATCATGTGGGAGGATCGGCGATGAGCGAACGCGAGGCAATGGAGTTCGATGTGGTGATCGTCGGCGCGGGGCCGGCGGGCCTGGCCGCGGCCATCCGCATCAAGCAGCGCGCGCCGGACGCCGCCGTGTGCGTCGTCGAAAAGGCGGGCGAAGTCGGCGCGCACATCCTTTCGGGCGCGGTGATCGAGCCGCGGGCACTGGATGAATTGCTGCCCGACTGGAAGCAGCGCGGCGCGCCGCTGGACACCCCGGCGACCGACGACCATTTCGTGTTCCTGACGAAAACCCGCGCCTTCCGCAGCCCCATCAATCCGCCGCAGATGCATAATCACGGCAATTACATCGTCAGCCTCGGCAACGTCGTGCGCTGGCTCGGTGCGCAGGCGGAAGAACTCGGCGTGGAAATCTATCCCGGGTTTGCCGCCGCGGAATTGCTGTTCGACAATGACCGCGTGGTCGGCGTCGCCACCGGCGACATGGGCGTGACCAAGGACGGGCAGCACGGGCCGAATTACCAGCCCGGCATGGAATTGCGCGCCACCTACACGCTGTTCGGCGAGGGGTGCCGCGGCAATCTCTCCAAGCTTCTCATGGCAAAATACGATCTGCGCGCCGGCGTGGACCCGCAAACCTACGGGCTGGGCATCAAGGAATTATGGGAAATTCCGCGCGAAAACCACAAGCCCGGGTTCGTGATGCACACCGTCGGCTGGCCGGCCGACCGCGCCACCTACGGCGGAAGCTGGCTGTATCATTTCGGTGACGGGCTGGTGAGCTTCGGCTATGTCGTGGGCCTGGACTACACCAATCCATGGCTCTCGCCGTTCGACGAAATGCAGCGCCTGAAGACGCATCCGCACATGCGCAAGCATTTCGAAGGCGGCCGCCGCATCAGCTACGGCGCCCGCGCGCTCTCCGAAGGCGGCTTTCAGTCCATTCCTAAACTGATTTTCCCCGGCGGCGCACTCATCGGCGACAGCGCCGGCTTCCTCAACCTGCCCAAGATCAAGGGCACCCACTGCGCCATGAAGTCCGGCATGCTGGCCGCCGACGCCGTCGCCGACGCGCTCGCCGGCGACAAACCAGCCGAGCTTCTGGCCTATCCCCAGGCTTTCGAAAAAAGCTGGCTGTACGACGAGCTGAAACGCGAGCGCAACCTGCGCCCCGCCTTCAGCAAATTCGGCCTCTACGGCTTCCTGCTCTATTCCGGTCTCGACACGTATATCCTGCGCGGACGCGCCCCCTGGACATTCCATCACACCCATCCCGACAACGAATCCCTCACCCGCGCGAAATCCACGCCGAAAATCGTCTATCCAAAACCCGACGGCGTGCTCACCTTCGATCGCCTGTCCTCCGTGTTCATCAGCAACACCAACCACGAGGAAAACCAGCCGGTACACCTGAAACTACGCGACCCCAGCAAATGGCTACCCGTCAACTGGGAAGAATATGGCAGCCCCGAAAGCCGCTATTGCCCGGCCGGCGTCTATGAAGCCGTGGGCGTGGAGGAAGGCGCGCCACGCCTGCAAATCAACGCGCAGAACTGCGTTCATTGCAAGACCTGCGACATCAAGGACCCGGCGCAGAATATCGACTGGTGCACGCCGGAGGGCGGGGGGGGGCCGGCTTATCCGGGGGGGATGTAGAAGGCAGAAGGAAGGAAGTCGTTCTTTTTTGAAAAAAAGAACCAAAAAACTTTTGTCTTTTTGACGGCGTCAATTCGGCACAACAGATAAAAGTTTTTTGGTTCTTTTTTTCAAAAAAGAACTGCTTCCTTCCTCCCCTGCGTCAGGCGGTTTGCCGTGCTCGTCCCGCGGCCATAACGATGCCCACAGCACCCAGGATCAGCCCCGTCGCCAGCACATCGCGACCCGTCAGCGCCTCGCCGGCCAGCAGGGCGCCCAGTGCCAGTGCCACCACCGGATTGACGTAGGTGTAGGTCGACAGCCGCGCCGGCGGCCAGATCTGCACCAGCCACGCGAAGGCGGAAAATCCCACCAGCGAGCCCACGGTGGCCAGATAGAAAAATCCCGCCGCCGAACGCGCCGAGACGTGGCTGATCGAAAACCCGCGCCAATTGCCTGCGAGCGATCCCACCACCAGGCACGCGGTGCCGCCGATAATCATCTGCAGGCCGCTCGCCAGCGCCACCGGCGCGACAGGCCAGCGCCGGGCGACCGCGCCGCCGAAACTCCACGACACCACGCTGAACAGCACCGCCCCCATGCCCGCGAGATCGAGCCCGTGGGCGCCCGGATTGACCAGCACCGCGACGCCCGTAAACCCCGCGATCAGGCCGAGCCACGTCGCGGCACCCGGCGCGGCAGCGGCGCCCAGCGACCAGGCCGCCAGCGGCATGAACAGGGCTTGCAGGGCGGCCAGCACCGCGGCTTGCCCGCTCTGCACACGGGTTTCGCCAAACGCCAGCATCGCCTGCCCGCCCAGAAACAGCAGCAATGCGGCGGCCGCTACCGGCACCATGGCCCGCCCCCCCGGCAGCCTTGCGCCCCGCATCAGCGCCCAGCCCATCAGCAGCAATCCCGCCAGCACGGAGCGCGTGCCCACCATCAGCAACGGCGGAATGGTCTGCACCGCCAAACGAATGGCGAGATAGGTCGAGCCCCAGACGAAGCAGACCGTCAGGTACGCAATCATCGGCCCGGTTTGGGGCATCGAATCCTCGAACAGCAGAAGAAGGCCAGGGGCTCTGCCCCTGCACCAGGCCGGGGACAAGTCCCCGGACCCCACTTGTTGGATCCGTTGGTGATGCGGCGGCCGTGCCGCAAATCCGGCGACCGCGTCGCCGGATTTGCGGCACGGCGCCCGCCCCACCAACCGATCTAATGAATAGGTTCTAAGGACTTGTCCTTAGCCTGGGTCCAGGGCGCGGAGCCCCCCGGCCTTCTTTCTATTTTGCGCGGCCCCGGCACAATCGCCAGCAACGCGGGCTCGAACAGCAGCGTCGTCGTTACCGTGCAAGCCAGGCTCATCAGCAGCAACACACCCATGCTCGCCGTGCCCGGATGCCGCGACAGCGCCAGCGAACCGAACGCGGTACTCGTCGTCAGCGCCGAGAACAGCACCGCGCGCGCCGTCGACGTGCCCAGAAAGCTGATGGCGCCGCTGCGCCAGTTCATGACGAAGTAGATATTGAACGACACGCCCACGCCCAGCAGCAACGGCAGCGCAATGATGTTGGCGAAATTCAGGCTCATGCCCGACAGGCGCAGCAGCAGCGCGGTCAGCAACGCCGACATCGACAGCGGCGCCATCACCAGCACCACATCGCGCCAGCGCCGCAGCGCCAGCGCCAGGATCACCGTTATGGCGCCGAACGCGCTGTAGGCGGCAATCTGAAACGCTCCCGTAATGGTGTCCGCCGCCTTGAGGATATACACCGCCGAGCCGGACGATTCCGGCACCGCGCGCAGCGCCGCCTTCACCCAGCTGCGCATCTGATGGCCGTCGCGTACCATCGCGTTGGGCAGCGCCTGCACCCGTGCGCGGCCGTCGGGCAGCAGCCAGTCCGCGCGCAATTCGACCGGCACGTCGGCCAGGGTCACCGGCTTGGCATCGAGCGCGCTGCGCAGCAGCACCAGTTGTTGCGGCAGAAAGCGCGTCAGCGCCTCGTTGGCGGCCAGCAATGTCGCATCCGGCGCGCCGGCCAGGCGGCGCGCCGCGTCGCGTATGCCCAGCAGCGGATTGCCGGGCTTGAGCAAAGGCGCCGCGCCATCCAGCGCATCGGCCAGCTTCAGCGCGGCCTGCCGCAGCGAGTCCGGCGTCACCGGGGCAATCTGCGCCGGCGGCGTCAGCGTGGTGGCGAGCAGGTCGGCCGTGTCCTTCACCGCGGCCAGCTTTTCGGCCTGATGCGCCGGCACGAAGCTGTTCATCGTCAGCACGGTTTCGGTCTGCCTCAGCGTGGCATATTTGGCCGCCGCCGCCGCCGCCGCGTCGAGCGACGGCAGGATCGCCTGGATGGTGTAGGGGTTGGTGATCGGGTCCGACATCAGATCGTGCAGCGCCCGCACCGCCTCCGTGCGCTGGTCCTTGGTGTGCAGCGGATCGCCGTCGAACGGGATCTGGTGCGCCAGCAACGCGCCGGCCGCCGCCAGCACGACGAACACGGCGGCCACCGGCCACCGGTAGCGCCGCACCACCGGATCGAGCCGGCCGAACCGCGCCGAGCCGACCGGCTGCGTCTCGCCGCGCGGGTGGCACAGGCACAGCATGGCCGGCAGGAATGTCAGCGTGCAGATGAAGGCAATCAGCATGCCGACCCCGGCGATCTGCCCCAGTTGCGCCACGCCGATGAACTGCGTCGGCACGAACGCCAGGAACCCCGCCGCCGTGGCCAGGGACGCGACCAGGATCTGCGCCCCGCTGATCCGCCCGGTTTCGCGCAGCGCCTCGGATATCTGCGGGTGCAGGTAGCGCTCCTCGCGCAGGCGCACGGTGAACTGGATGGCGAAATCCACCGCAATCCCGACGAACAGCACCGCGAAGGCCACCGAAATCAGATTCAGCGTGCCGATCACCACCGCCGCGAAGGCCGTGGTGACCAGCAGCCCCAGCAGCAGCGTGAGGACGATCGGCATCATCAGCCGCCACGACCGCACCGCCAGATACAGCCACACCGTTACCAATACAAAACTGCCGATCAGGCCGCCCGCCGCCCCCTCGGCGACCGTGGCGAACTCCTCGTCGTCCAGCACCACCTGGCCGGTCAGCCGCACCCGCGCGTCGTGGCTGCGCACATAGGGCAGCGTGGCCGCGGCCGCCCGCACCACCCTGGTGGCCGCTCCGCCCGGCTGCAGCGCGCCGTAATCCAGCACCGGCTTGGCCAGCACGAAGCGGAAGCGGCCGGCCTGTTCGGCCAGCCTGCCGCCGAGGAACGTCTGCCAGGACAGCGGCGCCGGATGCCCGCCGGCCGCCGCCGTCATGGCCGACTGGAAATGCACCAGCGGCGTGGTCATGGTGGTGAGGGCCACGCCGTGCTCGGCGCCCTGCACCACCAGGCCCAGGGCGGCAAACAGGCCGCGCAGGCTGGGATCGGCCACGAGCTGGCCCAGGAACGGCTGGGCGTCGGTAATCCGGTCCAGCACATCCTGCAGCTCTGCCTCATCCACCAGCAGGAAGGCGTTCTTCTTCAGGTAGGGCAGCGCGTCCGGGCGGCGGACGGAGGTGAAATGCGCCGGGTCCGCGCGGAGGGCGGCGGCCAGGTCCGAAGCGGTCGCCTCGGCTTCCTCGGGAATGGTGGCGTCGATCACCGCCACGATCAGCTTGTCGTTCTGCGGAAACAGCGTCGCCAGCGCCGCGCTGCGCTGCTTCCACGGCAGGCTGGCGGAGAACATGCCGCCGGTGTCGGTGGTGACCCCCAGCCACCGGCTGGTCGCAAACAGGCTGCCGGCGGCCACCAGCAACGCCAGCAGCACGACCTTGAGGCGGTTGCGCGCGCACAGCGCCACAAGTTTAGGCAGCAAGGCCCCGATGTCGGCGGCAATGTTCATGAAGCGGGCTTTGCCACGCGACTGCGTGTGTGGGAAGCCTGGGGTGCCTTAAATGCCACAGTGAGGCACGGCAGCAATTATTGCGTTTTTGAAAAAAAGACACAATAAACTTTTGACGTGCAGGGGGTCATCGTATCCTTCGATCATACTTCCGCAGAAAATCAATTTGATCGATATTGCAGGGAGGACTAATCCCTGCGGCTCGTGAAACGCAGCACCGATCGGAGAGATCTATGGACGGCGATAGCAAATGCCCGGTGGTGGGCAAGCCCGAGAGAAACGCGGTCGTTCTGGAAATGTCGAACCGGCTCTGGTGGCCGAACCAGCTCGACCTGAAAATTCTGCACCAGAACCCGCCCGCCTGCGATCCGATGGGCGAGGCGTTCGACTACGCCGCGGAATTCGAGAGCCTCGATCTCGAGGCGGTCAAGCAGGACCTGTTCGCCCTGATGACGGAGTCGCAGGCATGGTGGCCGGCCGATTATGGCCATTACGGGCCGTTCTTCATCCGCATGGCGTGGCACAGCGCCGGCACCTATCGCATCGGCGATGGCCGCGGCGGCGCGGCCTCCGGCACCCAGCGCTTCGCGCCGCTCAACAGCTGGCCGGACAATGCGAACCTGGACAAGGCGCGCCGCCTGCTGTGGCCGATCAAGCAGAAATACGGCCGCAAACTTTCCTGGGGCGACCTCATGATCCTGGCGGGCCATTGCGCGCTCGAATCGATGGGCCTCAAGACATTCGGCTTCGCCGGCGGCCGCGTGGATATCTGGGAGCCGGAGGAGGACATCCACTGGGGCCCGGAGGACACCTGGCTCGGCGACAAGCGCTACAGCGGCGACCGCCAGCTGGCCAGCCCGCTGGCGGCGGTGCAGATGGGGCTGATCTACGTCAACCCCGAAGGGCCGAACGGCAACCCCGATCCGCTCGCCTCGGCGCGCGACATCCGCGAAACGTTCGCCCGCATGGCGATGGATGACGAGGAAACGGTGGCGCTGATTGCCGGCGGCCACACCTTCGGCAAAACCCATGGCGCCGCCGACCCCAACCAGTATGTCGGCCCCGAACCCGAAGGTGCCGGCACCGAGGAACAGGGCCTGGGCTGGAAGAACAGTTTCGGCAGCGGCAACGCGGGCAACACCATTACCAGCGGCCTGGAAGGCGCCTGGACCACCAGCCCGACGAAGTGGGACAACAACTACTTCGACAATTTGTTCAACTACGACTGGGAGCTGACAAAAAGTCCGGCCGGCGCGCATCAATGGACGCCGAAGGATCCGGCCGCGGCGGCAACCGTGCCGGATGCGCACGATCCGTCCCGCCGGCACGCGCCGATGATGCTGACGACGGATCTCGCACTGAAGCTCGATCCGATCTACGCGCCGATATCGAAACGTTTCCACGAGAACCCGGACCAGTTCGCCGAAGCTTTTGCCAAGGCGTGGTACAAGCTCACGCATCGCGACATGGGGCCGCACGTGCGCCTGCTCGGCCCGTGGGTTCCCCCGCCGCAATTGTGGCAGGACCCGGTTCCCGAGGCCGATCATGCGCTGATCGGCGCGGGCGACATCGCCGCGCTGAAGGAGAAGATCCTGGGCGCCGGGCTCACGGTTTCGCAGCTGGTATTCACCGCCTGGGCGTCGGCCTCCACGTTCCGCGGCACCGACAAGCGCGGCGGCGCCAACGGCGCCCGCATCGCGCTGGCACCGCAGAAATATTGGGAGGCCAACAACCCTTCCGAACTCGCCACGGTTCTGGACAGGCTGCAAGCCATCCGGAGCGACTTCAACGGCGCGCAGGACGGCGGCCCGAAGGTTTCGCTCGCCGATCTGATCGTGCTGGGCGGATGCGCGGCCATCGAGGCGGCCGCCAAGCAGGCCGGCCACGACGTGCAGGTTCCGTTCACGCCGGGCCGCACCGATGCGTCGCAGGAACAGACCGACGTGCATTCCTTCGCCGCGCTCGAGCCGCGCGCCGACGGGTTCCGCAACTATCTCCAGGAAGGCAACCAGCAGCGCGCCGAAAAGCTGCTGATCGACCGGGCGCATCTGCTCACCCTGACCGCCCCCGAAATGACCGTCCTGGTCGGCGGCCTGCGCGTGCTCGGCGCAAATGCCGGTGCGTCGAAAGACGGCGTGTTCACCGACAGGCCGGGGACGCTGAGCAACGATTTCTTCGTCAACCTGCTCGACATGAACACCACGTGGCGTGAGGCGGCGCGCGGCACGTTCGAGGGGCGCGACCGTTCCAGCGGCGGCGTCAAATGGACCGGCAGCAGCGTCGATCTGCTGTTCGGCTCGAATTCGCAATTGCGCGCATTGGCGGAAGTGTATGCGTGCGCGGACTCCGGGGAGAAGTTCCTGCGGGATTTTGTGGCTGCGTGGGACAAGGTGATGAACCTGGATCGGTTCGACCTGCACTGATGGGATCCGGGGCGGCGCTCGCGCCGCCCCCGATATCGGGAAGGCAGGAAGCAAGCCGTTCTTTTTTGAAAAAAAGAACCAAAAAACTTTTGCTCCTGATGCAATTCCCAACACCGACATGCCAGCGCAATGGCAAAACTCCCTTGGTTCTTTTCTCGGAAAGGAACGGCTTCCTTCGTAGGCCGTTCGCGCGCCAAAACTGTTGACGCGGTGGCTCAACTGGTCACATCCTTGGCCGGGCCGGCGTGCAGGCTGCTGATACCGCGATGCTTTGATGAACACCCGTAAGGCGGAGGCCGCCGAAAGGAATTGGCTTGCCACCCGCACGGCGTTCGGCGCCGGCGCGGCGCGGGGCGGCACGGTGTGGTGGCGTTGCGTGCAGGCGGGATCGATCCTGGCCGCCTGCCTGGCGCTGCGGGCGGTGCTGGATACGCGTCTGCCGAACCTGCCGCCTTTCATAACCCTGTTCCCGGCGATTGCCGTGACCGGGCTCCTGGCCGGCACGTGGGCCGGGGCGGCCGTCGGCCTTCTCGGCCTGGTTGCCGCCGATTATCTCTGGATCAATCCCCGCCGGGCGTTTGGGCCTTTGACATTGTCCGATGCGGTCAGCCTGGTGCTCTACGTGGCGGCGTGCGCCTGCGTCCTGACCGCAACCCATCTCTCGCGCGCGGCGCGCACACGCGCCCAGGCCTATTTCGACGTCGCCGAGGTCATGCTGGTGGTGGTCGGCGTCGACCGGCGAATCAAGGCGATCAACCGCCATGGCGTGGCGCTGCTGGGCGCCGCGCGCGCGGCGGAACTGATCGGCCAGGACTGGTTCGAAACCTGCGTGCCGGCGGAGGAGCGCGCCGCGCGCCTGCAATCCTGGTCACAGGCGGTGGCGAATTTCACGCTTGAACCTTACGAAAGCGAAATAGTCTGCCGGGACGGGACGCGCCGGCTGATCCGGTGGCGCCAGACCATCGTGCGCGATTCCCGGGGACGCGCCGGCGCCGTGCTCGCGTCGGGCGACGACGTGACGGACGCGCGCGCCACCGAAGCCGCGTTGCGCAGGAGCGAGGCACGGCTCCATGCCGTTCTGCGCCAGGTGCCGGGCGCGGTTTCCATCATCGAACCGCCCGATGGACGCCTGACCTTGCGCAGCGACCGGTCCGAGGATGTGCTGGGGCACCTGCCGATCCTCAGCGGCGAAGCCGTGTCGTGGGGACATTATGGCGGCATCCGTGCCGATGGCACGCCGTTCGCGCCGGCCGATTATCCGATCATGCGCGCCTTGTGTGAGGGCGCGACGGTGGAAGCCGAGCAATTCAAATACCGCAAGCCGGACGGCAGCCTGATCGATCTGGAAGTGTATGCCGCACCGATCCGCGACCCGGACGGCACCTTGTTCGCGGCGTTCGGTATCGCGTTCGACATATCCGTGCGGGCCAACGCGGAGCGCAAGCTGCGCATCTTGCTGGACGAGCGGGAATTGCTGCTGCGGGAGGCGGATCACCGGATCAAGAATTCGCTGCAACTGGTGGTGGGCATGCTGACCCTGCAACGCCGGCATGCCGCCAGCCCGGATACCGCGGATGCGCTGGCGGGCGCCATTGCGCGGGTGAATGCGGTCGCCGAGGCGCATCTTGCGCTGCAATTGAGCGACGATCTGCAGACGGTCGATTTTGCCGATATGCTGGCCGCGATCTGCCGCAGGCTGGATGCGCTGAGCGACACGGTCAGGGTGGCCTGCGCGTGCGGATCGCCCGTCATGCTCGAGGTGGACCGCGCCATTTCGCTGGCGCTGATCGTCAGCGAACTGATCACCAACGCCCTGCGCCATGCCTATGCCGGAAAGCTGGCGGGCGAGGTGCGTGTGGACGCCGCGGCGGAGGCGAATGACATCGTTCTCACCGTGCGGGATTTCGGCGCGGGATTCGACGCCGCCACCCGCCGCCCCGGCCTGGGCTCGCGCGTCACCAGCAGTCTGGCCACGAAAATCGGCTGCGCGCTGCAGGTGCAATCGCGCCCCGCCGAAGGCACCTGCGTCACCCTGCGATTGCGCGCCGCCGAAGCCGCCTCCCTGCAAACGCACGAGGCGCATCAGCCCCCCTAGAAAAAAGTTTTTTGTTTCTTTTTTTCAAAAAAGAAATACTTCCTTCCTTACTTACTTACTTACTTACGATCAGGCAACAACCACGCCAGCAACCCAAGCGCCGGCAAAAATGCGCAAATCTCGAACACCGTCTCGATCCCGTGCGCATCGGCCAATAGCCCCAGTGCCGCCGCCCCGATACCGCCAAGCCCGAACGCCAGCCCGAACATCAGCCCCGCCACGGTGCCGACCCGCCCAGGCACCAATTCCTGTGCGTACACCACGATCGCCGGAAAGGCGGACGCCAACAGCAGCCCGATCGGCACGGTCGCCGCCACGGTCGCGGCCAGGCCCAGATGGGGCAGCGCCAGGGTGAACGGCAGCACCCCGAGCACGGACACCCAGATGACCGTCTTGCGGCCGATACGGTCGCCGATCGGTCCGCCCAGGATGGTGCCGGCGGCGAACGACGCCAGATACACGAACAGGCAATATTGCGCGTCGCGCACCGGCAGATGGAAACGGCCGATGAGATAGAACGTGTAATAATTGCTAAGGCTCGCGGTGTAGAAGAATTTGCTGAGCATCAACGCCATCAGCACCGCCAGGGCAACGCCGATCTGGCGGCGCGGCAGCGTGGCCGCCGGCGCGGCACGCACGGCGGCGCGGGTGCGGTGCTGCGCGCCATACCAGCGCCCGACATAGGTCAGCAGGAAAATGCCGGGCAACGCGGCCAGCGCGCACCACGCCACCGCCCCCTGCCCGAAGGGCGCCACCACCAGCGCCGCCAGCAACGGCCCGAGCGCCGCGCCGGCGTTGCCGCCGACCTGAAACACCGATTGCGCCAGCCCATGCCGCCCGCCCGACGCCATCCGCGCCACCCGCGAGCTCTCGGGATGGAAGATCGACGACCCCACCCCCACCAGCGCCACCGCGCACAGCAGCAACCCGTAGCTGCCGGCCGCGGCCAGCAGCAGCAGGCCGGCAAAGCTGAACGCCATGCCGACCGGCAGGCTGAACGGATAGGGCCGGCGGTCGGTGACGTGGCCCACCACCGGCTGCAGCACGCTGGCGGTCAGCTGGTTGACCAACGTGACCGCGCCGATCTGCCCGAAGCTGAGGCTGTAGCGCGCCTTCAGCAACGGATAGATCGCCGGCAGCAGGCTCTGCAGCATGTCGTTGAGCAAATGGCTCACGCTGATGGCGCCCAGCACCGCCACCGCAGTGCCGGTGGCGGCGCGGGTAAGGGTCTGGCTCATGAAGCTGGCACCGTTGCGCGAAGACGTTAAACCCTTGAGTCTGACTCACGGTCAGCAAAAGCAAGAGCCAGGAAAGCCGTTCTTTTTTGAAAAAAAGAACCAAAAAAATTTTGCCCGTTGCGCGTTGCACGCGGCAGATCGGCGTGGCCCGAAACAGATAAAAGTTTTTTGTTTCTTTTTTTCAAAAAAGAAATACTTCCTTCCTCCAACAGGCAGGCAACAGGCGCAATGGCGGACGAGTGGGCACGCAAGGTCGGCCAGATATTGCGCCACGTGCGTCCGGGCCTGGCGGCGCTGGCCACCAGCCGGCTGCGGCTGCCGTCGCGCGGCATGACCATCACCAGCCCGGCGTTCGAGGATGGCGGCACCATGCCGGACCGCTACACCCAGGACGGCGAAAGCCTGTTTCCCCCCCTGTACTGGGACAACATCCCCCCCGAAGCCCGCTCCCTCGCCCTCCTGGTCGAGGACGCCGACGCCCCCTTCCCCCGCCCCCTGGTGCACGCCGTTCTGCACTCCATACCGGCCACCCTGTCCGGCATCCCCGAGGGCGGCGTGCTGCGCCAGGTGAAGCGCTCCCCCCTCGGCTTCAAGGCCGGCCGCAATTCCGTCTCCCGCGCCGGCTGGATGGCCCCCTCCCCCATCCCCGGCCACGGCCCCCACCGCTACGCCTTCCAGCTCCTGGCCGTGGACACAATGCCCAGCTTTTCCAACCCGCCAGGACGCGGCGCCATGCTGCGCGCGTTGCGCAGTCATCTGATCGCGGCCACGCGCCTGATCGGGGTTTATCAGCGGCCTTAGGAAAGGAACAAGGTAAGAAGAAGCAGTTCTTTTTTGAAAAAAAGAACCAAAAAACTTTTACTCTTAAAGGCCCTGCGCACCCGCGTCGGCCCACACCCGCGGGCCGCCGCATCAGTTCGCCGCCACACCAGAAACCCTCAAATCCACCCACGAAGACAGCGTCTGGGACCACCTCCGCGGCAACACCAGCGCCCCCTTCACCGCCGCCCCCAACACCGAAATCGCCGTCAAAGTCCTCGACGACCGCGGCAACGAACTCCTGA
>CAJCIS010000004.1 GCA_903970435.1 Acidobacteriota bacterium
TCGTCGGCGGCAGCGGCAACAATACGTTTGTCGGCGGAGCGGGCTTCGAAACGCTGGTTGGTGGCTCGGGCGACAATACCTTCCTCGTCGACTCCGTCGGCTCCAACAACGCCGCTCTTACGGTTAACGATTGGAACTCGAACGACACCCTCGAGCTCAACTTCACCGCGCAGGAAGTTGCCAACGCGCTGGCTGGCGGCCAGGATGTCAACGGCAATTATGTCCTCACCTTCGACACGACGGGTGGCAGCACAACCGTTACCTTCACAGGTCTCGGCGATGGCAGTGCACTCAACGGTCATATCGTTACCTTCTAACGATACGGCCCATCCTTCTCGGCAGAAAAAGCCAGCCTTCGGGCTGGCTTTTTTGTTTTTCCACCGTTCATGCACGAACCATTTTAGAGCATTTCAGCGGAACGACCGGGATCGCCCAATAGACGGGCGCAGCGTGATAGCTTGAGGTCGGTCCGAAAAAGGCCGGGGCTCTGCCCCTGGACCCCGCTGGGGACTTGTTCTTAGCGGGGGTCCAGGGGGCAGAGCCCCCGGCCTTTTTTCCTTAATGCAAAATCACGCAATAGCGCGGCTGGCCTTCAACTGTTCGATGCGGTCCCATTCCAAGCCGATCTCCATCAGGAACGTTTCGGTGTGTTCTGAGGCTTGCGGCGCGCGTGTGGTTGTTACGGGTGCGTGATCGAACTGTACCGGGCCGCGCACCAGTTTTAACGGCGGGCCGCCGTCCGAGGACTCCACTTCGAACAGCATGTCGTTGTCCAGCGCCTGTTTGTCGGTGGTCAGATCGATCAGGCTTTGCACCGGTGCCCATTGGCCTTTCATGGTTTTCAGGTGCTCGCGCCAATAGGCGAAGGGCTTGCTGCCGATGGCTTGCACGATCAGGGCGCTGGCCGGCGCCCAGTTGGCCAGGAGTTTCTGGGCGTCGGCGAAGCGTGGGTCGTCGGCGGCTTCGGCCAGGCCGAGATGGGTGAACGTATCGCGAATGTAGGGACCCGGCGTGAGGACGCACAGATTGATGGCGCCGCCGTCTTGCGAGCGGTAGTTTCCCATGAACGGATTATTGCCGTTGCAGCCTGAGACCGGCCAGCGGTTGCGTGGCGCGACACCGGTGTCCAGCGCCTGATCGACCGCCGCGCCGGCGGCCCACCAGGCTGTGCTGAGCAGCGAGACGTCGATTTCGGTCGCCGTGCCGGTTTGCGCGCGGTGGAACAGGGCGGCGGCGATGCCGCCGGCGATGGACATGCCGCCGATGGAATCACCGAACGCCGGCATGCCCTGGCCGAGCGGTATTTCCATTTCCGGCGGTGTCATGGTGTAGCCGATGCCGCTGCGCGACCAGAAGGCGGTGCCGTCGAAACCGCCGACGTCGCGCTCTGCGCCTTTGTCGCCGTAGGCGCTGCCGCGGACATAGATGATGTTCGGGTTTGCCGCGCGGATGTGTTCGATATCGAACTTGTTTTTCTGCCGCGCGGCGGGCAGGTAGTTGGTGAGGAAGACATCCGCCGTTTTGGCGATTTCGTAGATCAATTCCTGGCCTTCCGGGGTCGTAATATCGATGCCGACGCTGCGCTTGCCGCGGTTTGGATGTTCCATCAGCGTGTTGCGCGCCGGATCGACCTTCACCCCGCCCAGGTTGATGAAGCCGCGCTGGGTATCGCCGCGCACCGGGTGCTCGACCTTGATCACATCCGCGCCCCAATCGGCGAGCAATGCGCCGGCCGCGGGGACGAACGTGAATTGCGCGACCTCCAGCACCCGCACGCCCTTCATTACCAATGTCATGCTGTTCTCTCTCTGATTGCGCCGGCAGGCGCGCACGCCTGGCGCACCGCCTGGCTTCTACTGGCATGAATTGCGGGGTCAGGCGTGTGGCCGGGCGGGGCAACGTATCGCGCGGCGGATGAACCATCTTGTTTACGCGTGGGCGATATTGGGGGCGGGTGGCGCGCGCTTGCGGCCTCGGGCTGCCGGGTGAGGCTGCCCGGGGCCCCGGGAGGCGCTGTTGGGTTCGAGGATAGAGGCCGGGTTCCGCGGGTGGGCACGGCCCCGGCATGGGATCGGGGAATTTTTTGCTGCGATGCGGCGTAAAAAGCTTGACAAACGGGCGCGCAGATACTAAGCTAGTTAATAATCACTGCGCTGCGCAATCGGTGCGCGGCGGCTTTTTTGAGGTGCGAACGTGAACAAGACCGTTTCCGGGCTTCTGGTTTCCCTGTTGGTGACTGCGCCGGCCCTGGCGCAGAGCGCGGTGGCTACCACGTCGGCGCACGCCGCGGCGAAGGAAGGCCAGATGCTGATCGATGCCGACGGACGGCGCCTCGCCCTGATTGACCGCGTGGACGGCGACGGTTCGGCGGAAATCATCATCGAGGGTCATGTCGCGACCATTCCCGCCACCACCTTGTCGATGGTGAATGGGCGGCTGATGACCAGCTTGAAGAAGACACAGGTCGTCGCGATGCAATGAGCGGCGTTGCCTGCGCCGGCCGCCGGGAGGTGGCCGGTGCGGGCGGCCGGCCGGCGTATCAGGGTTCCGGCGTGTCAGGGGGCCGGCGGCAATGTTTGCGCGGGCGCGCCGCGGGCCTCGGCGACGTTGCGGGAAATGGTGTCAAGGAGCGCCTCGAGTTTCGTGAGTGCTTGTTCGTCGAGGCCGGCGAATGCTTCGTCTTCCTCGATGCGCGCCAGTTCGCTCAGGCGGTCGAGAACCGGCTGCGCGGCTTGCGTGAGATAGACGCTGTGGGCGCGCCGGTCGGTGGCATGTTCGCGGCGCTCCAGATATCCCTCGTCACAGAGGCGGTCGATGAGCCGGCCGGCGGTGACTTCGCTGACTTCGAGCACCTCGCCGATGAGGCGCTGCGTGGCGCCGGGATTGCGCGAAACGACCGCGATGAGACGCCACTGCGCCCGCGATACGCCGATTTCGCCGACGCTGCGGTCAAATCGTTGCCATAGCTGCCGGGCGACGACCGTGAGCCGGGCGCCCGCGGCTCGTTTCTTGTTCCCGTCCTCTCCCGCAATCTGCCCCATTTGTCCCGCTTATGTTGCGTGGGCCTGCTGCATTCATTCATGGCAGGCGGTGGCATGCGAGGGAAGCCGGTTCTGCACAGGAAGACGCATCCTCTTCGGCCGGAACCCGCATTCCGCTACGCTGCATGACGGGCGACGCGTGGCCGTCTTTCAGGGCAGGGGGTCGGCCGCGCTTTTGTGCGAGCGCGCCATCGATCGTAAAAACGTTGGAGCGATTTTGCGTGGCTTGGGCCCTGCGGGGGTCATCGACCACCGTTGCGAAGACTAGGATCGGCGCGCATGCCAGGATGATGCGGGAACTTCCGGGAACGCCAAAATGGCGTCCGGCGGGTTTGCAGGGAGACGATAACGTAATGTCTGTCAATATTCGGTTTGAATCCATCAAGCCGCGGATCGGTTCGATTGTGCATGTCGACCGCGCTTCATTGTTCGACGACGCGGTGGGGCAACATTGCCGCGAGATGCTGGAGCAGCGTACTGTTCTGGTTTTCCCGCGTTTGAATCTCACCAACGATGAGCAACTCGCCTTTACCGATCTGCTGGGTTCGCGCCTCAACCTTACGAGCGACGCGGTCAGTGACGATGCGCGGGCCGAGGATGTCTACAAGGTTACTTTGGACAAGGGGGTCAATCGGCAGCCGGAGTATGTGCTGGGCACCTTCTTCTGGCATATGGACGGGCTTACGGTGGACACGCCGCCGCCCAAGGCAACATTGTTGAGCGCCCGCAAGGTGTCGGCAAAGGGCGGTCAGACTGAATTCGCAAGCACCTATGCCGCGTACGAGACTCTGTCCGACAGCGAAAAGGCTGAGCTCGAGGGGCTGCGTGCTGTCCACAGCGTGCGCGCGAGCCTGCGGCCGGTGGCCGATGTGTTGCCCGAGGAGGAGCAGAAAAAGCTCGAAATCGGCGTGATCAAGGAACATCCGATCGTCTGGTCGCGCAAGAACGGCCGCAAGTCGCTGGTCATTGGGTCCTCGGCGGGCACGGTGGTTGGGATGCCGGTCGCGCATGGGCGCGCGCTTCTGACCCGCTTGGTCGAGTGGGCTGCCCAGCCGGACTTTTCTTATCGGCACCCATGGCAGGAAGGCGATTTCGTGGTGTGGGATAATTGCGGGGCGCTGCACAGAGTAGTTCCGTATGCGGAAGATTCTGGCCGGATGATGCACCGGACTTCGATTGCGGGGACGGAATCGGTGAGCTGAAGCACGAAGCGGCATTTTGACAGCAAAAGTTTTTTGGTTCTTTTTTTCAAAAAAGAATTGCTTGCTTTTTTCGGATAAGCCTTGGGGGTAATAATCGTGCCGCAACGGCTAGCAGGAAGAGTGGCTTTGGTCACCGGCGCCTCTTCCGGTATCGGCGAGGCTGCGGCGCTGGCGTTGGCGCAGGCTGGTGTATCGGTTGCCGTTTCCGGCCGGCGGAAGGAACGTTTGGACTCGGTGGTAGAGCGTATCGTTGCGGCAGGCGGCAAGGGTTTGGCGCTGCCTGGCGATGTCTCGGTGGAGGAAGATGCCACGAAATCGGTCAGCGACACGCAGGCGGAATTTGGCCGCATTGATATCCTTATCAACTCGGCAGGGGTGAACGAGGCCGGCGGCGTGGAATCCCTGCCGCTGGAACTTTGGAGGAGGGTGCTCGATATCAACCTGATGGGCACGCTGTACACGTGCAAGGCCGCGGTGCCATTGATGAAGGCGCAACGGTCCGGCGACATCATCAACATCTCTTCGACCGCAGGGCGCCGCGCGGTGGGAGTTTTCGCCGCTTACGCAACGAGCAAATTTGCGGTCACCGGCCTTACCGAAAGCCTTCGCCAGGAGGTGGCCGGCGCGGGTATTCGCGTTTCAATCATTGAGCCTGGTGCGACGCAAACCGACATTGCCGAGAGTATCAGTGATCCGAAGGCGCGTGAGGCGATCAGGCAGCATGTTTCGAAAGATGGTGCGATGGCGGCATCCGATATTGCTGATGCGATTCTGTTTATTGTGAGCCTGCCACCGCGCGCCAATGTGTCGCAGATGCTGATCCGTCCGACAATCGACGCGGCGCCCATGTAGCGTGCCGTTGCTTGAATAGAAGGGAGCCATGCCGATGCGCCTGCAGAACAAGGTCGCCGTCATTACCGGGGCAGGCTCGGGCATGGGCAAGGCCATGGCGGATATGTTTGCTGCCGAGGGCGCGCGGGTGATTTGCGCGGACATCAGTGGCCAGGAAAAGGAAGTTGTTGCTAAGATTGGCGATGCGGCACGTGCGGTGCATGTTGACGTTGCGTGCGAGGCCGACGTTCAGAACATGATCGCCGTTGCCGAGAAGGCTTTCGGTCGTGTCGATATTCTTTGCAACAATGCGGGCTTTGGCGGCGGCATGGCGCCGATTCACGAGCAGACGACGGAGAATTGGGATCGCGTTCATTCAGTGAATCTGAAGGGCGTATTTTTTGGCATCAAATATGGCGTCATTTCGATGTTGAAGACGGGGGGCGGCGCCATTGTCAATACGACGTCGGCTTCGGGCGTGGTGGGGTGGAAGCACCACGGCATTTATGGCGCGGCCAAGGCCGCGGTTAATCAACTGACAAAGATTGCCGCGCTGGATTATGCCGATAGCCGAATTCGCGTCAACGCCATCGCACCCGGCACGATTTGGACCGGTCTTGTGCCGGCATCGCGGGAAAATCCGATTCCGCCGCCCGGGACGCGGAGGTTGCCGGGCATTCCGATTGACCGCTGGGGTGTGGCGCGCGAAATTGCCGCTGCGGCATTATTCCTGGCAAGCGAGGAAGCTTCGTACATTACCGGAACGATTCTGCCGGTGGACGGGGGCTATTGCATAGGTTTTTCCGGCATGGGCGCGGAGCATTCCGGCATGCCAGATGCTTGACGGCAGCAGCAAGAGTTTCTTTGGTTCTTTTTTTCAAGGACGAACGGCTTCCTTTTTTGTCTCGATCGGACGGCATGAATTTCGTTGAACGTTATGGACCCTGGGCTGTTGTAGCGGGCGCCTCGGAGGGAACCGGGCGGGCATTTGCGCGGCAGATCGCGGCGGAAGGTGTACCCTGCATTCTGATCGCCAGGCGGCAGGGGCCACTCACGGCGCTTGCCGACGAAATCCGTCACGAAAACGGAATCGAGTGCGTCACGGCTGCAGTCGATCTTGCTTCGCCACGGGCATTCGCGCGGATTGTGCAAGCCGTGGGCGGCCGCGATATAGGATTGTTTGTCAGCAATGCCGGGGCCGATCCGAATGGCGCCCGCTTCCTCGATCGCGACGTTGACGTGTGGATCGACCTTGTTCAACGTAACACCGTGACGATGTTACGGTGCTGCCATTATTTTGCGGCGTCGATGCGGGATCGTGGAAGGGGCGGGCTGTTGCTGGTTAATTCAGGCGCCTGCTACGGCGGTTCGCGCTTCATGGCGGCCTACTCTGCCAGCAAGGCTTTTACCTTGTGCTTCGCCGAGGCTTTGTGGGACGAATTGCACGAAGGCGGCGTTGATGTGCTGACGTTGGTTTTGCACATGACCGACACACCTGTGCTGCGCGCACTTCTGGCGGAGAAGGGTGTTGCTGTTCCGGAGAATATTGCGCGGCCGGACACGGTGGCGGCGTTGGGATTGTCACGCCTGCAGCATGGGCCGGTGCAGAATTGGGGGCTGGCGGATGATGAAATTGGTTACGCGCCGATGTCCGCCGCCGCCCGCAGGCAGCGCACGCTGGCGATAGGCGCGGCGAGCTCACACGTATTTGGCAAGGAATAGGGTTTGCCATGAGTACCGCGCCGAATGCGCCTGCGCTCGCCGATCGGCAGGCGATCACCGACATGATCTACCGTTACTGCCGGGCGGTTGACCGGCTGGATATTTCGCTTGGCCATTCTATTTGGCACGTTGACGGTGTCGCCGATTACGGCAATTTTTATCAGGGCGACGGGCGCGGCGTGATCGATCTGATTTGCGCGCAGCATGAGCAATTGCTGCACCATTCACACCAGGTATCAAATATCCTGATTGAGATCGACGGCGATTGTGCTGGCAGCGAAGCCTATGTGACCGCAACGCTGCGCTGTATCCGGGATGCGCGCGTTATGCAAATAGACGTTTGGGGCCGCTATGTCGATTGGTGGTCACGGCGGGAGGGGTGTTGGGGTCTGGACAAGCGCATCGCCATTCTGGATTTCGACGAGATTCGCGACGTGGTGGAGATGCAGCGTCATAAAGCGGGCAGGCGTGATCGGCGTGACGCTTCTTATGCGGCACTTGAGCGAGGTCTGGGTGGTGGGGACGCTATTGCTTTTTGAAGGGAGACCCAAAAGCTTGTCGCGATCGATGCGTCGTGGCGATGGGTGCCTGGCGCAACCCTCGTGCAGGAAACACCATGAAGATTTATGACGCGCCGGCTGCCCTGGATTTTGTTCTTGGCGACACCACAGGGCTTGCCATTCCGGCGCATGCCGAAGCACTGCGGTGTGCGGGTGAGGCCTTTCTGACCAATGCCTTGCATCATTCCGGATCGCTTTCCGAAGACAATCGGGTGACCAGGATCACCAAATTCGAGCCCTGTAACATTGGCAGCACGGGTCAGAAGCTATTTCTGTCACTCGAATATGCCCGTGCGGAACCGGATTTGTTGTCCGACTTGTTCGTGAAGTTCTCACGCGACTTCACCGACGGGTTGCGTGATCGGCGGCGCGGCGAGCTTGCGCCCGAGATCCGTCTGGCCGTGCTTTCCCGCTCGCCAGGTTTTCCGATTACCGTGCCGGCTGTGTATTTCGCGGACTTCCATTTTGAGTCGGGCACGGGCCTCATCATTACGGAACGGATCAATTTTGGTGAAGGCGGCATTGAGCCGCTGCACTCGAAATGCATGGATCACGAACTTGAGGCGCCCCTTGATTATTACCGAACCATCGTGACTGCGCTTGCCCGGCTTGCCGCCGCGCACAAATCGGGCATTCTATCGCCGCAGGTTGATGTGCAATTCCCGTTCGATCCGGCCATAGCTGCAGCGGATGACCCGATTGCCATGGACGACCAAAGCTTGCGCAAGCTGTTGGCCGACTATGCCGCATTCGCCGCACGCTGTCCGCAACTCTTGCCGGCCAATATCACGTCGCCGCAGTTTATCGCCCGTCTGGAGCGCGACGCGCTCCGCTTTCTTCGTCACGAAACGACGGTAAAGCGCTACATGCACACCGATCCTGATTTTATTGCGCTAAGCCATTTCAACGCGAACATCGATAATGCCTGGTTTTGGCGCGACGCCAATGGGATGCTGCAATGCGGGTTGCTCGATTGGCAGCGGGCACGACAGATGAACGTCGCCTATGCGCTGTGGGGTGGCTTGTGCGGGGCAAGTCTGCACATATGGGACCACCATTTGGATTCTTTGCTTGTATCGTTTACGCGCGAACTGCATGCACATGGCGGCCCACGGCTCGACGTGACAGAACTCCGGCTCCATATCGGTCTTTACGCGGCGACGATGGTTCTTGCCGGCCTGTTCGATGCGCCTGCGCGGGTTCTTGCCTGTCTGCCCGAAGCCGCCGAGGCCTGTGGTCCGCTCGACCCTGTGTTTCGGCGGAGTGAGGCCGCACGCAGTTTCCTGCACGTGTTCACCGTGTTCCTGAACCTGTGGGAAACGCACGATCTTGGCAAAAGCCTGGACCTCGTATTGGATCGAACAAACCGCATTTGATCATCCCTGGTATCGGTGCCGCGATGAGTTTGGCCGGCCGCGCAAGATGGGGTGTGCGACGGACGAAATCGCGCAATTATACTTCTCAAAACAACGTGCTGTTTCGTTGCCGGCCAGGACGGCGCATGTCGACGATATATGCGGGATACATGTCTATCCCGTCGGGCAATCGCCCGTCTGCTTACAGGAGGAAAGTGATGGCGAACGAGCAACCGGCCCATCATTCGCCGGCCCGCGTTTATCGCGTGGTGCAATGGGCGACCGGCAATGTTGGGTCGCGCGCCCTGCGCCGGATAATCGAACATCCCGGGCTGAGCCTGGTCGGTCTCTATGTGCATAGCGCGGATAAGGCGGGACGCGACGCCGGGGAGCTCGCAGGCACCGCCCCGGTCGGCATTGCCGCCACCAATAACATCGAGGAAATTATTGCGTTGCGGCCTGATTGCGTGGTGTACATGCCGCTCTACACCAATTTTGACGAGGTCTGTCGGTTGCTGGCGTCCGGCACGAATATTGTCACGACGCGCGGCGAGTTTCACAATCCGGCCAGCATGGAGGCTGCTGTGAGGGCGCGCGTGGAAGAAGCCTGCCGGCGCGGCAACAGTTCGATCCATAGCACCGGCTGCAGCCCCGGCTTTGTGACCGAAGCATTGCCGCTGGTACTCGCAACACTACAACGCCGCTTGGACAGCGTTATCATCAATGAGTTTGCCGATTGCAGCTCGCGCGACTCTGGCGAGATGCTATTCGACATCATGGGTTTTGGCCAAAAGCCCGGGCGTGAGATGCAGGCGCGTCTGGATTATTTGCGCGAAGCTTTCGGTCCTTCATTGGAAGTTACCGCTGCGGCACTGGGCTTGGCATGTGATGGGCTTGAGGTGATAGGGTCCGTTGCGCTTTCGCGTCACGACACATATATCACAGCCGGAATGGTAGCGGCGGGCACCGTCGCCGCGCAGCGCACGACGGTGTCGGCGATGCGTGCCGGCAGACCGTTGATAAGTTTCACAGCAAATTGGTATATATCGACCGACGTCGAAACCGAGGACGGCGAGACGTGGGATTTGCGCGCCTCGGGCTGGCATGTGCGGATGAACGGGGACGTTCCGCTCGACGTCGCGATCACCTACCCCGTCGCGCTCGAAGATTATGCCGAAATGACGCCGGGGCTGACCGCGCATCGGCCGCTCAACATGGTCGGGTATGTTTGCGAGGCCCAAGCGGGTATACGGACTTCGGCAGACCTTCCACAGATTATCGCGCAACTGGGCCCTGGTCTGCCGCAGCTTGCCGCACTCGCCTGAACCAATTGCCCGACGCTTACTAGAACGATGCGCATTACGGCGCCGGCGGCGGCCAACTCACGGGAGTGAATTCATGACCGAAAGGACGCTCGATTGTTCCGATATTGATCAGCATCTGGGCAAACCCATGGCGCCGGCGCGGATGAAGGAGCCGCTGCACAACAACGATATCCGCCGCTGGGTCCAGGCCATGCATTACCCGAATCTGCTTCATTACGATCATGATTTTGCGGCCGAGGGCCGATATGGACGGCTTGTGGCGCCACAATCCTTCGCCATTGTTACTGATGATGGCCATGGCGCCGGCCCGGCCTGCGTTGGGAGGATTCCGGATTCGCACCTGATTTTCGGCGGCGACGAATGGTGGTTCTACGGTCCCCGCATATTCGGTGGAGACGTAACGTATACGGAACACGTTCCGTTCGACTATGTTGTCAAGCAAACAAAGTTTGCTGGGCCAACATGTTTCCAACGCGGCGACAATCATTATTTCAACGATAAGGGCGAAAAGATCGCTACGCAGCGCTCCACCACCATTCGCTATCGCCGCGATCTTGCCGAGGAAATGGGCTCGTTGACGGCAACCGAGGATCCTGTATGGACCGATGCCCAACTTGCCGCATTTGAAACACAGAAACTTGTCTTCATCAACGCCATGCACGAGCTTGGCCATGGAAAGCGATATTGGGATGAGGTTACAATCGGCGACGCGCTGCCGATGCGCCTATTCGGTCCGCACAGCGTTGCGAGCCTGACCACCGAATGGCGCGCCTATCTTTTTACAATTTGGGGCGGCACGCACCGTCCCGGTATCGACCTTGCGGCGCTCGGCTTCACGCCGGACATGGCGGGGTATGAGAACGATCCCGTTATGGAAAAGCAGAATCCCGAACTGACCGACGGTGCCTATTTCGGCCCGTCGCGCGGCCATTTGTTCCCGCGTTGGGCAAGGTATGTCGGTATGCCTCGTCCGTATGGCTATGGGGCTTCCATGGGCGCGTGGATTGTCGATTATCTCGCCGGCTGGGCCGGCGAATGGGGGCAGGTGGTGCACTGCAATGCATTGTATCGTGGGCCCGCATTCACTGGTGACGTCACCATCATGAATGCCACCGTTATTAACAAAATGCTGGACGATCAGCAGCGATACATTGTGCAGGTTGATTGCAAGATGACTAATCAGCTGGGCAACATCCTTGCCACCGCAACAGCGGAAATTGAGTTATGCAAGCGGCCATGAAGCGGTCGTTTTCGCCCTGCGGGTCGCCGCATAGTTCTAAGACAAAATGATATACTTCGGTATTGGAAGGGCGAAGGAATGGAACGGCAGCGGGAGCAGGCTCTTGCCGGCAAGGTGGCAATAATTACTGGTGCCAGCCGCGGCGTGGGGAAGCAGGCGGCGCTGGATTTCGCCAGCCGCGGTGCGCATGTTGTGCTTGCTGCGCGCACGGTTGAAGCCGACACCGCATTGCCGGGCACGATTGGCGACACGCTCCAGCAGATTGAGGATTTGGGGGGTCAGGCAATAGCGGTGGCAACCGACCTTGCCCAGGAAGAAGATCTGACGAGATTGGTTGATGCGACTAAGCGAGGCCTTGTGGGCCGAATGCGCGCCGCTGGGCGTGGATGTGCTTCATCTCAACATCGGATTCACGGCAACGCCGGCCATGGCTCGGCTCGACATGCCGATCAGCTTGGCTGAATCGCCGGAGACAGTTGCGCGTGAGGGACTGGAGAATATCGCCAACGGACCGGTATGGATCATGAGTACGCCGGGCAATGTAGAAAGGGCGCAAGTCATTTCCCGGGTCGATCACCGTGCTGAGACCGTGCGTGCGTATGCCATTCCCCCACGCGCCGAAACTGCGAGAGCCGCACAAGAACAACGGAAACTGTCCCGCATCTGACGGCTGGTGCGAGACCGCAGCAAAGCATAGGGAAGATCCGGAATGCCTAGGGATCGTCTTCATTCCCGCAAGCGATGGCCACGCCTATTGCTTCGCCAAGGTTGCACCGCTGTTCGCAGATCAGTTCCAGGTGTTGCTGTTGATCCGCCTGGCTACGGCGATTTCGGCCGGGGCGATGTCTGCGCGCAGTAGATGGGGATCGCGGAAACAACGAGGCATTTCTTCTTTAAAACAAGGAAGGAAGACACTGCGTAATCAGAACGGCTCATAACATTGCGGGTTCGCGTGAATCGCGCGTAAGCAAAGAGCATTGGTTCTGCGCTTGCCTCCATTGTTCTGATCAGTGTTTGATTGCTTCACGGAAATTCTGGTCCTTGAGAAACAACGAGGTGTTGTCGGCGGCGAGGTGGCTCCATTTGAGATTCAGGCCGCCGTCCACAAGGAGAGTTTGCCCGGTGATATAGCTGGACATATCCGACAGCAGAAACAGAATCGGCTTCGCCTGCTCCTCCACGTCGGCGCGGCGCCCCATGGCGAGCGCCGCACGGTCGCGTTCGATGTCGTCGTCGATATACGCGCCTGAACCCGGCGTGATCGTCAAGCCGGGCGCCACGGTGTTGACCCGAATGTTGTCGAGCGCGAACTCCACGCCCAACGTTCGCGTCAACCCAACTAGGGCGGCTTTCGCAGTGCCGTAGGCGACGTGGTAAGGTGCCGTGTTGAGACCACTGATCGAGGACACTCCCACGATTGATCCAGGCAGGCGCTGCGCCTTAAGCTCCTTGGCCAGGGCGGTACTCATGAAAAACATGGTTTCGAGATTCTGGTTGAATAGCAGTCGCCAGTCTTCCCGTGTCACTCGTTCCGCGCGCATCCAGGTTGAGGCGGCGGCGCCACCGGCGATATTGGCGAGCCCGTAGAGTTTGCCCGTTGCGCCGATAGCTGCTTTCATTGCGGTAGCAATACCATCGTCGTTGGAAATGTCAGCCTTTACCGGAACGATGGAAAGCCCGATTTTGATCAAGGGGGCAATATTTTTCTCGAGCTTTTCGTCGGAACGGCTTATTGCAATGACTGTGGCGCCTGCCTGGCCGAGCAGGCGCGTGAGCGACGTTCCAATCCCGCCACCGGCAGCGCCGGTTACCACCACGATCCGGCCTTCAAAGTTCAAGAGCTGTTGCACCATGTGGATGTCCAGTCTGTTCAGATTGCGTTTGTCGCTGGCGGTTGTACTTCGTGTTAGTATTGTTAGCCAGGACGGATTGCTAATACGCTGCCTTCAGCATCGGCCGAAATAAAGAGTGTGCCATCTGTTCCGGCTGCAATGTCTGCGAACGCACCCATCGGCCCGGACAAGTTACCGATGGGTCCAATGTATTTTGGAACGACACCGGCAGGGGCGCCTACCGGCAGGGCGAAGGCGATGTTGCGGCGCGCACCGCTTGCCAGATCGTATTCGACAAGTTCCTTGCTTGCCGCATCAACGACGTAAAGTAGCCGGCCCTGGATCAAGACGCCCTGCGGGTTCTGCAGGCCGTCCAGCACAATTTCTGTCTTGCCGCCTGACAATTTGACTACCCGGCCCGCGCCGGACTCCGCGACCAGGGGGAGGCCGTCTGGACCAACCGTCACACCTGTCGGATGGCTGAGGTCAGTGCCCAGTTGCTCGATGCTACCCGATTTCGTCGAGTGGACGCGCCCGGTGCCACTTTCTGCAAAAATGATGGTGCCGTCAGGCGCACTGGCGACTCCGTAGAGCTGGTCGAAACCCGTAGCGAGCACTTCACTCTCACCCAGGTCGGGCCAATAGCGCGCGACGGTGCCGGTACCCGTCGTGATGATAAATTCGCCTGGGCCGGAAGCGGCCACGCCACGCGCATATCCCGGATAGCCCTTCGTGAACAGCATGCCGGCGAGCTGAATTTTGCCACCTGGCCGGAGCCTGTATGAACAGGCTCCGTCCGCGACATAAAGCGCGCCGTCATTGCCCATTGCCAACCCCAGCGGCCAATTCAATCCGTTGGGCACCAGGTCGCTTGTGTTGCCGTCGGGGAGTATCTCCGTAATGTATCCTGCCATATTTGAAACGAAAAGACGGTCGCCGACAAAGGTCGAGTTGTCCAGCCCGGGCGTGAGGGTGGCGAGCACGACGCGCGCGCCGGTGCGTGGATCGATCCGCAGCACCTGGCCGCTATGCACCTGCGTTGAAATGATGTAGCCTTGCTCGTCGAACTTTACGGAGTCCGGCACGCCAAGGCCTCCTGCCACTATCTCTGCTACGCCGCCTGCGAGATCAATCCGCCAGATTTCATTGGTCGCCATGACAGGGAAATACAGCTTGCCATCCGGACCGACAGTGAACGCGTTGGTCATGGATACGTCGGCTAAAATGATACGCGGCGGACCGCCATGCAGATCAAGCTGCATGATCCGTCCGCCCATTCTGCATTCGCCGGCGATCAACTGCCCGTTATGCCACGTGATGGGGTTGGCGCATGGTATGTCACCATACACCACGTGGGTTGCCCCGTTGGGTGCACGCATGCTGACCCGCCCCTCTGTTATTTCCGTAACGAAGAGGTTACCGGCTTGGTCAAATACCAAATCGTCAGGTGCAACGATATCGCCGCCCATGGGGCTGATGGCTTCTACCGCCCCGGTATTAACATCGACAGCGCTTATCTGGCTCCCCGAAACCTGCGCGACATAGATGCGTCCATCCGCTCCCGTTCGGATGCCATTGGCGCCGAACAGGCGGCTGGGCTGGGTAAGACGTTGCAGCGTCCACCCTTCGGCGAGAGTGATGTCGCTGCCGGCTGTATAGCGCCCGGATACTACCGGCATATGCAATTTCCTCCAGCTTCCCTTGCCACTTGATCCTTACTGGGCCCAGGAAGCCGTTCTTTCTTGGAAAAAGGAGCCAAAAAATCTTGTGCTATTCATTCGGGAATGCTTGGCGCTCAACCTTCTTTGGGCAGTTTGCGTGGGGCGCCTTCGCCCATGTATTTTGACAGGTTATAATGCAGGCTCGGAATGGCACGCTCCCGATATGGATTGGGCTGGGTGCCCCGAAAGCCCCCGTTCTTCATGCCGAGCTGAACTGCCGCCATATTGGCAAAATCCTGTTGCAGCACGGGAGGCCATTGCTCACGCTTTGTATATTGCCATTCGCTTTCCGGTGCCTCGCCCTCGGGGTATAGTTCGTAGACGGCGGCTTCGAAAATGCATTTATTCGGATCATATTGGTAAGGCCGTGCCTGGTAGCACAGCATGTTGTTGACCGCATGTCCGATCTGGGTATTTGGAAAGATTTGCCAGGCCGTGCCAGCTTTCGCGTTGTGCGCGGGTTCGACATCCGGCCAGATCACGCCGCGCGCGGCGTCATCGGCCTTCGCGGACTTCAGCCAGTATTGAAGAACTTCGTTTGGCGGCGTGCCCTCCGGCAATTCATCCCTTAGGCGCAACGCTGCGTTGAGCAGGGTCGGGGTCGTGTTGGTGTTTGCCGCCTCCCACGTGTATATCTGCATTTCCGCTGTCGAGACGCGGGCGTCACCGGTGCCAATGCGCAATTTCGCCTGCTGATTCTCGTCCATGGCTCTGGGAGCGTCGTAGCCGATATTGCTGTGTTTGCCGTGATTTCTGGCCCAGCCGGGAAAATCGGAAAACGCGAGGAATTCGGGATGCGTGCCGGGGACGTGGTAGATCTCGTCGAAGGCTTCCAGTGCCACTTTCCAATTGCAGTCGAAGATGATCCACTTGCGCCACCGGCATCGCATGTTCTGAAGTTGATACGGATTTAGAAGTTCGGGGGCGGGATCGAGATATTCCAGCAATGTCTCGCAATCCGGATCCATGTTTATCCAGATGAAGCCGCCCCAGCTGTCACATTTTACGCGGCCGAGGCGCGTGTTTTCGTCATTCAGCGCACCTTGCCACAATTCCTTGTCCTGGATGTAGACACATCGTCCGTTCAGGTCATAGGTCCAACTATGAAAGCCACAGACAAATCGCATCCTTTTTCCCCGCGCGTTGCGGGCGCCCGGGGGCGTGTCGACCAGACGGCGGCCGCGATGCGCGCAGACATTGTAATAAGCTTTGATCTCATCAGCAGACGTTCGAATGATAAGAATCGAATCGTCGAGGATTTCGTAGGTCAGATAACTGCCGATTTCAGGGATGTCCTCGACACGACCGGCTTGCAGCCAAGTCTTGCGCCACAGTCTGTCCCGCTCGGCGCGGGCATATTCCGGCGAAATGTACGCGTCGACACCGATCGTCACTGGCTCTGCCAGTTCCTCCGTGCTCGCTATGGCATCTCCGACAGACTTCCTCGCAGAATAGTTCATCGCGTCCTCAGTTCCCGGAATTGATCTTTATAGACCCGATGGGTATGGCATCGCCCCTCTGGTGTGTTCCGCCGCTTGGGAGGCGCGGGGCGCGCGTCGAGCGAACGCGCACAAGATCACAAAACCTATCACGGCAAAAGCGGGCAGGCAACTTTCTCCAGGTCCCAATTAGGAGCGAGTTGGCAGTTCTACGATGGACGCGCCCATTGCGGACGCTTCGCCGCGGTGCGTCACCGCATTCTGCATGATTTCCACCAGGTATTTGCCATCCTCGACATACTTGCGGCTGACGGTGCCGTCGATGAACATGGCGTCGCCATCGGGGTTGTGCCGGCGGATTTGGCACTTGCTTTTACGCAGAATACCGTCGTCCCCCATCCAGTTAGTGATGTGATGCGTTAGCCAGGAGCATCGTTCAGGGCCGTAATCATAGGCCCCCGGCGCACCCACTTCGAGTGCGAAGGCTTCGTCCCAATGAACCCGCTCAGGGCAATCGGGCACGTTAAATCGGTTCTTGATGCCCAGACCTGGATGCTTGGCGATCAACTTGTAAGCCAGCTTGTTTGCGCGGATATAGAGACCACCCCAACCCTGTGCGTAGCCGATAAAGCCCGTAACGGTCATCGGGCCCTTCATCATGCGCGGCAATGCCTCGCCTTCCATCACGTCTTGCCAATAGCGGGGGTTTGCACCGCGAATTTCCTCCGCCTCGTACAATTCATAGAACGCGGCGATTTGTTCGTCCGTGAAAGGTTCAACCCGGCCGCGCGCTTCCGTATATTTTGTCCCGCGCTCGCGCGCCTCGTCGCGGTCGGTGCGAAAGACCCACGAGTCGCATTCCGCTACTTTGTCGCCATGCTGGTTGAAGAAATCGACGTGATAGATCTGTTGAAAGCTCCGGCCGGCAAAACGGGTTCTATGCTCAATAAGGTCTTTCAAATGCGATTGGGTGGTGATGGCGTCGTTACGCAGGACGGGTTTGTGCCATGTCCAATCCGCGCCCGCCCACATGGCGTGAATACCTGGTAGGCCGCCGCAATAGCCTGATACGATGCGGCTGGTTGAGAACAGGAAGCTTGGCAATGCCACGATGGTTCCGTACTTTGTCGCCTCGGCATAGGCGGGATCGGTCCAGAGCGGGTTGTCGTCGCCGATGCCATGCGCGTAATGGCGGATGGCGTCGCGGGTGGCCTCGAAATTCCATGGCTCAACGGTATCGGTGATGGGAACGCCAATGCGCTTGCGCAATTCGTCCAGCCCCGCTTCGGTAATTTTTGGAAAGCGGTTGGCAGAAGGACTGTCAAGCGGCATTCGGAGTCTCCTGGTGCTTCGGTTGACCGGTTGCGCCGGCCGCTTCGCGGTCTCGTAGTATTTTGCGATGAACCTTTCCCGCGGGCGTCTTGGGAAGCGTGTCCACAAACGCGAAATGACGGGGAAACTCGTGCTGGCTGAGCCGTTCGCGCGTGAATTTCTTCAGCTCATCGACATAGGCATCGTTGCCTGGACGCGTGGTGACGATGAAAGCCTTCGCCACCTGGCCGCGCACCGGATCCGGCACCCCGATGACCGCGACCTCCCGTACATCCGGGTGCTTGAGCAACGTGCTTTCGATTTCAACCGCGCTCATTGTCCAGCCAGCGGAGATGATAACATCGTCCGCGCGCCCTGCGTGGTAGAAGTAACCATCTTCGTCGATCTTCGCGCGGTCCTTGGTGCTTTCCCAAGTGCCACGCCGCCACAGCATGAGTTCGCCAATGACACCGGGCGTCGCAGGTGATCCGTCCGGTTGCTGCACTTGCAGCTTCAGTCCGGGCACTGGTTTCCCCAGCGCACCGGGTTTGACAATGTAGTCCGTGGCACCCGGGTAATTGACAAGCACCACGCCAATTTCGGTGGTGCCGTACATGCTGCATGCCGGCACATGAAACGTTTCGTCGATAAATGCTAATGTCGTCGGATCAATGGGTTCGCCGGTGTAGGACAGCTTTCTGATCGAGAAGGCGAAACTGCTTGCCCGTTCGGAGTTCTTCATCATCCTGTAATGGGTGGCTGCCGCGGAGAGGTTTGTAATTTTGTAGTCCTGCAGCGCTCGCATCAGCCTTACGGCATCGAAGCGGCCGGCGAAAGTGCCGGTGGTGACGCCCAGTGCCAGTGGCGCCAGGGTGCCATGCCACAGCCCATGCCCCCAGGCGGGAGATGACGGGCAAAAAAATTCGTCACCCGGCCGGATACCAGTTCCATAAAGCGCTGCATACATCAGCGTCACGAGCGTGCGATGCGAGTGCTTTACCGCCGCCGGCAACTCACGAGTCGTGCCAGACGTGTATTGGAAAACCGCCATGTCGTCGGCGCGGGTTTGCGTCCCGAAGACATTGGGAAATTGCTTCATCCCGTGGAGCAGGGCGGCGTCCGCCACGACGACGCGGACACCCGGTATCTGATTGGCGATTGCGGCTTTCTCCGCATTCGTAATGAGTAGGCTTGGCTGGCAGTTATCGGTACGCAACCGCAGGCCATCGAGCCCAAACAACGTGAAAAGGGGCACGCTGATCGCGCCCATCATCATGGCGCCAAACAGGCTGAAATAGAATGGCAGCGAAGGCTCCAACATGAAAGCAATGCGGTGACCGGGCCGGATACCTTGGTTCACCAACCAATGCGCAAAGCGCGCGGAACCCGCAGCAATTTCGTCGAAACTCAGCACCTGATCACTTCCGTCGGCATGTGCGATGCGCACCGCGGTGCGGCCCGACCCATCCGCGTGGCGGATTATGCATTCGTGAGCGATGTTGAGGTGATCTCGGTCGCCATCGAAAAGATCCCAAAGCGCGCCTGAGTTCGCGTGCGCCTGGGCATCTTCGTAGCTTGTGTATTCTGTAAGGTGCGGCATCACTCTGGCAGTCTGGGCCTGTCACACCGGCGCAGCTCGCGTCGTTGATTGGCGTGGCCCGACTATTTCAGAGCAACCGTCTATTGTAAATACAGAAAGTTGTTCTGTATATTGAAGGGATTCGCGCAGGGTTGTATTCACCATGAGCCACGGCAATCGATGACTGACCCGCGACGCAACTCCCCACGACCTGTCCGTGACCTGGCCACGGCGGTGCAAACGAGCAAGGCGCCGGCCATTTCGCGGGCTGCCGCTGTGTTGAGGTTGCTCGGAAAAAGCGACGTGCCGCTCGGCGTGCAATCCATCGCACGGGAACTTGGCCTGGTGCCGAGCACGTGCCTGTATGTGCTGCGCGCGCTTGTTGCAGAAGAGTTTGTTGCTTTTGATCCCAATACCAAGCGCTATGCGCTGGAGGCGGGTGTCCTTACACTTGCGCGGCACTGGCTTCGGCGCAACCGGTTCAACGATTTGGTTCAGCCCGTGCTGAACCGCATCGGTCATGCTTTTGATGCGACCATACTCGGTGTGCAGGTCGTTGGGCTCGACCACATCATTGTTGTGGCGGTGTCACAGTCGGGACAGGACATTGAGCTCAGCGCGCAAGTCGGCAGCCGGTTCCCAGCCCTCATCAGTGCAACGGGCCGATGCGTCGCGGCGTTCGGAGGTTACTCTGACACGGAACTTGAAACCCGCTTTGCGGCACTTCGCTGGGACCAGCCACCAACCTTCGATGAGTGGAAGGCGCAGGTTGCGCAGACGCGTCGCAGGGGTTTTGCCATTGACGCGGGCCAATACATAGCGGGCATAACGCTGGTTGCGGTGCCGGTCTGGAAAATACGTGGGAGGCTGGCCCATGCCCTCGTCGCAATCGGCATCAGCAGCGTCATGAAAAGAAATGGCCTACCTGAACTTCAAGAAGCACTGCTGTCGGCTGCCGATACGCTCTCTAATCAACTGTGCGGCGAACAGTCCTAAACGCGTAAAAGTTTTTTGGTTCTTTTTTTCAAAAAAGAACTTCTTCCTGACCTTCTCACATCGCTCAATCAAGCTTTCGCGGTGCACCGGTGCCCATATACCGCGCCAGGTTACGATGGAAATTGGTGATTTTCTGTTCCTGGTGCGGATTGGGCAACGTACCCCGAAAGCCGCGCGATTTCATGCCTTTTTGTACCGCGCCCATATTACCGAAATCCTGCGCCAGCACGGCACCCCATTTTTCAGCGGTGGCTTCCGCGTAGACCCACTCCGTTTTTGGCTCCTGGCCTTCGGGGAAGCGCTCGATCGCGTAGGATTCGAAAATGCACTTGCCGGGATCGTCGCCGTAAGGACGGGCGCGGTAGCACAGCGCGAAGGTGACCCCCTGGAGGATCGCCATATTTGGAAATACATGCCAGGCGAGCCCGGCCTGGGCCATTTGTTCCGGGGTAATTGTGGGCCAGATCACGCCGCGCGCCGCGTCGTCTGCCCGTGCCGAAGCGAGCCAGTGCTTGATGACCGCATCGGCCGGCGTTCCTTCGGGAAGTTCATCGACGAGTCGTTTCGCTGCGCGCACCAGGGTTTCGGTGGTGCTGGCGTTGTTGACGGTGGTGTAGATCTCATTCTGGAGATTGTAGGTGGATACACGGGGATCCGCGCCCTTGCCGGCGCGGGTAATCGTGCTGCTTTGCTTCATTCTGAGCGAGGGGTCGCGCTGGTCGAAACCGCTGACGCCATGCAGGCCATAGGGTGCGCTGTAGGCGTAATAATCGCCGTGTTCCAGCAACTGGCTGTGCGTGCCGGCGACGTGGTACGGTTCCATGAAGGCTTCCAGGGCGGTCTTCCAATTGCAATCGAAGATTACCCATTGGCGCCACTTGTACCGCATCTTCTGGAATTCGAACGGATCGAGGATACTGGCGGCAGGTTCGAGATATGCGCGCAAGGGGACGCAACCCGGGTCCATGTTGATGAAAATCCAGCCGCCCCAATTATCGACCTTGACTTCGGCCAGCGCGGTGCGGGACGGGTCGTCCAGGGCGCCTTTCCAATCCTGCTTGTCGAGCACGTGAACGTTCCTGCCTTCAAGGTCGAACGTCCAGCCATGGAAGCCGCAGACAAAACGGATTTTTCTGCCGCACGCGTTGTTGGCGCCGCACGGTGTGTCCACCAGGCGGCGGCCGCGATGCGGGCAGACATTGTGGTAGGCCTTGATCGCGTCGGCGGCGGTGCGGACGATGAGGATGGAATCATCGCCGATTTCATAAGTGATGAAATTGCCGATTTCGGGGATTTCTTCGAGCCGGCCGGCGTGTTGCCATACCTTGGGCCATAACTGCTCCTTCTCGGCTGCGGCGTAGCCGGGAGAGATGAAGGCATCCACCTTGTAGGTAAGCGGTTCCCCCAGATCCTGATCGGTGAGCGCGTTCAAGACATCCTCCTAATTTGGGCGTCGTGAAGGAAGCGGTTCCTTTTTGAAAGAAAGAACCAAGAGAATTTTGCCGGTTACAGGCAATGCAATCCTCCCCGTGTGGATAGGCGACAAAGGCAACAGATAAAAGTTCTTTGGTTCTTTTTTTCAAAAAAGAACGACGTCCTTCTATATATATCGGCCGCCGTTCACCCCAATGATCTGACCCGTAACGTAACCGGACTCCTCGGAAACCAGCCAGGCGCAGGCGCCCGCGATGTCCTCCGGTTGTCCCTCGCGTTGTATTGGGCCCGCCAGGCGCATCGGCTCGCGGCGCTCGGCCATGCCCGGCAATTTGAACGACTCTTCCGACATGGCCGTATTCATGACAAAGCGCGGCGGGATGGTATTGACCGTAATTCCCTGCGGCCCGAATTCCACCGCCAGCGATTTGGTGAGCGCGATCATGGCGCCCTTGGATGACGAATAATGCGCCATCAGCGCGGCGCCGGACTGTGCGCTCGACGAGGAAATATTGACAATCCTGCCCCATGCGTTTGCGACCATATCCGGCAATAAAGTTTGTGTCACGATGAAGGTGCCCTTCAGATTGATTTCGAGCATCTGGTCCCACTGCGTGTCCGTCATGTCGAGGAAGGGAACGAAGCCGGTAATGCCTGCATTGTTGACAAGGATGGTGACCGGACCGAAGGCTTCTCGCAACGCCGTCACCGCCGGCAGCACCGCTGCGCGGTCGGCAATGTTAGCCTGAAGTGCCAGCGCCTCACCGCCGGCCGCGATGATTTCATCGGCGACGGTTTGCGCTTCCGCCAGCTTGAGATCGAGAACGCCGATTGCAATCCCGTCACGTGCAAGACGGTGACTGATTGCCCGGCCGATCCCCACCGCAGCTCCGGTCACCAGCGCTACCTTTCTGAACACGCCTCATTGTCCTTTTCAATGTTTCCAGTAAGATAGGCAGGCGCCCGGCAGGCCTGTCGGTTTGCACCCCCGATCCACTATCACAGTTGAATTCGGGCCGTTTGACATTGCCGGTCAAAGCAGGTTGCACGCCACTTTTCAAAGCAGGTTGATGCCGATCTTCCCAAAGAATGAACCGCTCGCCAGATGATGCAGAGCCGCGGACAGCCGGCCGAGGTCGTAGACGGCATCAACAACCGGCCGGACGCCATGCGCGGCCGCGAACGCGAGCATTGCTTCGTTCTGCGCGCGATTGCCGACGGCGATTCTGGCCGCGGGCTTGCCGACCTCTTGCCCCCAGCTTGCCTGGCCCTTGAGCCGGCCGACTTCCGATATGATACCGTCATCACCGACCACGCGCGCACACGCGTCCAGCTCCGCCACGCCGACAACATCGACAACGATATCGACACCTCTTCCGCCCAGAGCCTGCCGTGCGGCGCGCGCCCAGTCGGGCGTTGTGCGGTAATTGATGGTGATGTCCGCGCCGAGTGCCTGGGCGCGACGGCGTTTTGCGTCCGAGGACGAGCAGACGACGACGTTGGCGCCCGCAGCCTTAGCCCATTGCAACGCGGCGATCGAAACGCCGCCGGTTCCTTGCACCAGAACCCACTCGCCGGCTTTCAGCGGCCGCGGGCCAAATAATGCGGTCCACGCCGTGAGGCCGGCACAGGGCAAGGTCGCCGCCTCCAGATCGCCGATTTCGTCGGGGATCAGGCAGAGACTTTCCGCATCGAACGCGGCATAGTTGCAGGCCACGCCGTCGATCGGGCCACCCAGCATTTGCATGGTTGGTGTCGGCCCATGAAACCAGCCCAACGCGAAGAGCGGGCTGACCCGGTCACCGGGCTTGACCCGGGTCACATCTTTACTAACCGCGACAACCTCTCCCGCCGCGCAGGAGAGTGGTATATATTCCGGCGTTTTCGTGCCCGGCAGCTTTCCGCCCACGCAGAGAAGATCGCGGAAATTGAGTGTCGCAGCCTTGAGGCGCACCAGCGCTTCGCCTGTGCCGACAGCCGGTATCGGAACATCGCGGATCGCCACCGCATCGATCCCGGCGCCGGCGGCGACGAAAGCTGCTTTCATCATCGGCATGCTTTGCTAACGCCCTCTCCGTGTGACTGCTTTACCATGCCCGAGCGCCTCTACGCCGCATAATCGACGTGCGCCCGGTTTACGGGGTAAGCAATACCTCATGGTCGCTATTTAACTTAAAACAGGAAGGCTTCTTTTTTGAAAAAAAGAAGCAAAAAACTTTTGTCTTTGACAACGACCTTGATGAATAAACGGTGCGGCGATGTTTTTGGCGGACGGGACGATCATTTGTAGACCACCCGGCCAATGATAGCTTGGCCAAGTGGGCAGCGGAGCAAAACCAATGGTGGGACAACTGGACAACAAGATTGCACGCGTAACAGGTTCGGGGCAGGGACTTGGCAGCGCTTGCGCGCCGATTTTTGCGCGCGAAGGGGCGAAGGTGGTGGTGGTCGATTTCAACCAGGAGAGTAGGCAGGAGACGGTTGCGCTCGTCCGGCAAGCCGGCGGCGAGGCGGCTTCTGTGACGGCGAATGTCGCCCGCTCTGCGGACGTGCAGGCTGCGGCAATCAACAACGCCGTCTGCAATATCAGCCGCTATCCGCTTGCCGACATCACCGACGAAGATTGGGACCGTGCGCTGGCGGTCAATTTCACCGGCGTGTTTCTGTGCATGAGATACGAAATCAAGGCGATGCTGCAACGGGGCGGCGGGCCATCTTCAATGTCGGCTCGGGCAATGAGCACAGCGCCGTGCCTGGCCTGATACCTTGGCGCCGAGCCAGGTATTTGCGGCATGACCCAGGTGGCGGCACTCGACGACGCGACGCAGGACATCCGGATAAATGCGATTGGCCCCGGTTCGATGTGGACCCCAGGGATGCGGGCGGAGGCGGCAAAGAATCCGAAGCACCTGGAGATGTTGCTGGGCCACACGCCATTGCGGCGCATTGCCGAACCGGAAGAAGTAGCCAAGGCGGCCGTGTGGCTGTGCGCGCCAAAGGCATGCTATGTACTAGGCCATACGCTATTGGCCGACGGCGGCGCAGTTCTAGGATAATAACAAAAGTTCTTTGTTTCTTTTTTTCAAAAAGGAAGTGCTTCCTTCCCTTTTCTCTCGCGACAGTTTTCTAAGCAGGAGAGCACGCGTGATCAAGCAAGTCGTCTTCCTGAAAAAGCGCTCCGACATGACGATGTCAGAGTTCCAAGCGTACTATGAAGAGCAGCACTCGCAATTATCGAAGCGCCTTGGCGCCAAGCCGGCCCTGCCCAATGCGCAACGCTATGTGCGGCGATACATCACGCCGGAAAGGAATCCGCTGACCGGCGAGGTGATCCATCCCGGCTATGACTGCATTATGGAAATATGGTGGAATTCTCGCGAGGATTATGAAGCCGCGATGAAGGGCCTGGGCGATCCGGAATTTCTTGAGGCGCGCATGTTAGATGAAAGGAAGCTGTTTGCCACCAACAGCAACCCCGTGTGCATCGTCGAGGAGCATGAGTCCCCCGTGGGACCGCACAATCGCATTCCAAAATGCGTGCCGACATTCGAAGAATGACGGCGGCGCGCGTATGTGGCCGGGTTTGGGTAGGGTTTCATGAAGCCGGCGACGGGCTGAACATCACCTCCTGAAACGTTCAACCGCCTCCTGCGCCGTCATCATAACTAGAGGAATTTCGCGATCGGTGGAGGCCTGGTAATTCTCGTAGGGTGGGAATATGCCAACCATGAAGTCCCAGATTTTCGCGCGTTCCGCCAATCCCGGCTCCCGCCATGTGGCGCGAAATGCCTGGGTCGCGACCTGAAATCCGACCTCCTGGGAGTCCTTGATATTCAGGTACCAGGCCGGGTGGTGGTCCGCGCCGCCCTTCGACGCGACGACCACAACTTCGCCGGCGATATCACCGTAGATCAACGGCGTGATCCTTGTCTCATGGGTTCTGCGGCCGGTGGTTTGCAGCAGCAAGGTTGTCGTGAATTGGTGACCGCGAATGTCGCGCAGGTCCATGACGTGGCCTTCGGCACCGCCTGATTTTAGATACATTTCCAAATGGTCGGTTTTGAAGTCGCGTCGTGCTTCTGCAATTTTCTTGTAGGTTTCGTTGGACATTGGAGACCTCCGTTGCGTTGAAATTGAAGGAAGGAAATATTTCTTTCTTGAAAAAAAGAAACCAAAAGCTTTTGCCCGTTGACCGCTCGGCGGAGGCAACGCATATCCCCAAACGAGCAAAAGCTGTTTAGATCTTTCTTTCAAAAAAGACCTGCTTCCTTACCCCTATTCCTGTCGCATTCTATCCGCCCAGCCTTCCGGCAATTTTATTCTCTTCGCTGTCGGGAAGCCAAGATAGCCATTATGGCCGAATGTATAGGCGTTGGTTCGTAACGGATCGCCGGCCACGAGCACGATGAAATCGTCTGGCTTCAACACGATCGGAACCAGCCGGTTTGGATCGTCCGATGTGTGGAAGTCCTGGGGCAGGCGGCCGAGATTGACCTGGCGTTCCAACGAGCCGATTCGGAAATCCGCCCATTTCTCGGTAAATGCCTCGACCCGCCAGGCGGCCATGCGGGCATGTTCAAACAAATACCGCTTGACGTCGTCCTTGCTCCAACCGGCACGCGCCAGCGTTTCCGCCAAGATCGGGCTGAGCACGAGGACCGGCCGCAATGTGCCGATCGAGAGGCTGCCGACGGTGAAGACAATTTCCCACCCTGTTTGCTTGCCGACGCCATCGGCAATGTAGGGCATCATCTCCTCCGGCGTGCTGCCGGTGACCGAGGCCATGACGGCGCCGCTGGTTTGCCTGGAAATAGTAACGACATTGTCGCCTGCCGCAAATCCCATGTCCACGCTGTGTGGCGGCCAGCCGATCCTGGCGAGTGCATCCTCGTTCTCGGCTAGAACGACGCGAAAACTGTTGCCGAAGGTGCCCTTGTCGGTCTTGTGCGGGAGAAAGCCGGCGATGTTGCGAAGTGCCAGCCGCCAGAAACGGCCGACCGACGTGTTCGCCATGAAGCCGTCGCGCAGTACACCTTGCGTATAGTTGAAGTTGAGATCCTTTATGATGGGACCGTTCAGGATGATTAGTGTATCCGCGCCCGGCGTGTTGCCGCTGTGTTCGACGCCATAGACGGGATCGGCCATGGCTTCGACGAGCGCCACCAAAATCGGCATATATTCCGGACGGCAGCCGGCCATGACGCCGTTGACAGCGACGGCCCAGATCGTTGCGGCGCGATTTTCCGGCAATAGAATGCCAAGCGATTCCTCCGGCACACGATCGGTGAAGCTGAGGAACGTCTCGATCTTTTCGAGGGTGGGCGGAACGATCGGCAGCCCGTCGCTCCATTCCCGCTCATAGAAATGGGCGTTGACCTCCTCGAACGTGCCGCCGAATACGATCTCGCGCGCGCCCGGTTCGGCGAGGATTTCACGCGATGCCGGCTGCAGCAGCAGATTTTCGATTACCTGCGGGGCGGTGACATTATGCACGTTCGCACGCAATTCGGCGACGCTCTGCGCGCCGGGATGACCCGGGATCATGGCCACGGGAAGATTGGGCATGCCGAGGCCCACCGACGTCGCCGCAGCCTGACCGAGAAAACCCTCGCAGACGAGCGAAGATGTGGGAAAGCCGGCCCGTTCGCACGCTTCGCTGGCCCGCAACACGGCGGGCGTACAGCTGCCTCAACAAGCCATCGATGAGATGGCTGCATCGACGCCGAGTTCTCTGAAGCGCTGCGGCAGCGCGGCGAGCAATTCCTTTTCGTTCACCGCGTGAGTTGAACCGAATTCGCGCCAGCTGATGAATTTCACATGGGGGTATTGCGCGCGCAATTTCTCTTCCAGGGCGGCAAAAACCTGGTCGCCGGCGAAAAGATAATCCCAAAGCTGGGCGATGGTCTTGCCTTGGAGCGTCTCGAGCCGCTTGGCCAGCGGGCGCATTTTCTGCTGGCGCGCGCCGCTTGGCCACACCACGTCGTAATGGCCGTTTCCACTGGAACGTGTCGCCATGTTCAAATCCCCTTGCCTGTTCGCCATCGATGTGGGTCGCCCGTGCAATATCGCCGTGGCGATCAATTCGATAATAGCCGCGCCACGGCTTCCGCAGCGCCGACACCCTCCGCCATAGCTTGGATCAGATTTCCGCCATAAGCAAGGCGGACGGCGCCCACCGCGAACACGCGCCTGTCGGACGTGGCGAAATCGGCATCGGTCTGAATGCAGCCCGACGCGACGCGTAATGAGTTTGCAACGAGGCCGCTATTTGGCACCACGCCGATGAACGGAAAGAGGCCGGTGCAGTCGATGTCCGAGCGCGCGCCGTGCTTGGCGTTGCGCACGCGAACCCCGCTCAGCCCGTCTTCACCGAGGAGTTCCTCCACCTCGCTGTCCCAGATGAAATCGACATTCTCTCGGGCCGCGATCTTCTCGATGTAATCACGCTTTGCCTTCAGCTTGCTGCGGCACACTATGATGACGCGCCGGCTGGTTTTGGCGAGGACCAGCGCCGCATGGACGGCAGCATCACCGCCGCCGGCGACAACCACATCTTGGGCGCGGAAAAATCCGCCGTCGCAAGTCGCACAATGCGATACACCGCGGCCGGTAAACTCCACCTCGCGTGCGATGCCAAGGCTACGTAGCGAAGCGCCCGTTGCAATGATAATGGACTCGGGATGATAGGTTCTGTGTTCCGCATCAGTGAGCGTGAGGCTTGGACCGAGTTCGATCTTCGAGACATGCGCTTCAACGATCTGTACCGCCGCCATGCGCGCATCCCCCAGCAGCGCGGTCGCGAGGTCCTGGCCGGAGAATGTGCCGGGAACAGGCAGAAAATCGACCTCGCCAACTGTCGCCACAAGCCCGCCAAACAGGCCGCTTCCTTCGAACAGCGTGACCAGCTTGCCAAGCCGCGCTGTGTGTCGCGCCGCGGCAAGACCGGCGACGCCGCCACCGATGACTGCAACCTGACAGGTATTTTTGAGCGGCCTCATTGCGCTGGTCTCTCTTGGCATGATGAATTGTCCAGCCGCGCCGATAACGGGCCGATGCGCTCATCTCACAGGCGATCGCGGAATGCAAAATGTGGGAGCGGATTTGTTGATCCGCCGGATCGGCTATGTCTCGATGCGCGGCCTGCGGCAGCGAAGGTGATAGGCGCCGCCGGACCACGGGAGGGGATCGGATGTTCGTTCGGCAAACCAGTCGTTCAACGGCGCCGGCTTTGATTTCGATCGCGCGCCGGTGTGGCACGCACGGAGGCAACTGATGGGGCTGCCGCTGGAACGCCTTGCGGCGCGCGCCCTCCAACGCGATGGCGATCGAGCCGCGGTGGAATTTCAGGGGAGGTGGTTCCGCTGGGGCGAGATGCGGCAATTAGCCGAAACATTGGCGGCGCTTATTGAAGCGAGCGGCGCCGATCCGAATGCGGCGATCGCCTTCGCGCCGCGCAATCGGCCCTCCGCCGTGGCGGCCCTGCTCGGCCTGCTTGCCGAGCGGCGGACCGTGCGCATGATTTACGCGTTCCAGTCAGGCGCCGGCATTGCACGCGATGTACAGCGGCTCGGGGCGGCCGTGCTGGTGGCGGCGCAAGAGGATTTGGGCGAGGACGTTCTGTCCGGCCTGCGCGGCGCGGGTATTGCCGTGATCGGCCTCACCGAAATGTTCGCGGCGGTGATACAAGGAAGCGAGCGCGCAACGAGCCAACGCGATCCGGATGTGCCGGATGAGCCACGGATCGAAATTCTGACCAGCGGCACGACCGGACCGCCCAAGCATTTCCCGATCGGCTATGACGTGGTAGCGCGTTACGCGACGGCAACGGGCGAAATTTCAGCCGAACAGGAAAAGGAGGCGGAGACGGCAACGCCCGTTCTGCTGTTCATGCCGCTCGGCAACATTTCGGGCATTTATTCGACGGTGCCACCGATGCTGCGGGGCCAGCGCGTGACGCTGCTCGAACGTTTCACCATAGCAGGGTGGCACGATCATATGTTGCGCTACCGGCCGGAGGTCAGCGGCTTGCCGCCGGCCGGTGTGCAAATGGTGTTGGACGCGGGAATTCCGCGCGAGGATTTACGGTCGGTGCGCGCGATATCGACGGGGGCGGCACCGCTCGATCCCACGGTGCATCGCGCCTTCGAGGCGCATTTCGGCATCCCCATCCTCTTGTCCTATGGCGCCACCGAATTCGCGGGGCCGGTGACAGCGATGACCGCAGACCTTCACGCTGTATGGGGCGCACGGAAATTCGGCAGTGTCGGAAGAACCTTGCCTGGGGCTTGCATTCGCGTCGTCGATCCGGAAAGTGCGGCGGAACTGCCGCCGGGCGAACAAGGAATTCTGGAGGTCATTTCGCCGCGCATCGGACCGCATTGGATACGGACGTCCGACCTGGCGGTGATCGACGAGGATGGCTTTCTCTTCCACCGCGGCAGGGCGGATGGTGCCATCATCCGCGGCGGGTTCAAGCTGTTGCCCGAAACGATCGAAAATGCGCTGTTGTTGCATCCGGCGGTTTCAGCCGCTTGCGTGGTCGGTGTCGCCGACAAACGACTGGGGCAGGTGCCGGCGGCGGCTGTCCGGATCAAGCCCGGCGCGGAATCAATCGGGTGGTGCGAACTTGAGACGCATCTCCGCCTGCATGTGCCGGCGACACACATTCCGGCGATGTGGCGCATCGTCGATGATTTGCCGAAAACACCCTCCTTCAAGATTGATCGGCCGGCGACCCTGGCGCTTTTCGAAAATTGAAGAGGCGCGCTTACAGAAGGAAGCGTTGAGGAGGCAGTTCTTCCCTGAGGAAAAGAACCAAGACTTTTGGTCTTGGTGCGTGATCGCCCCGGCGATATCGTTGGGCGCGTTCAACCCGTTGAAAGTCGTTTTGTTTGAGGCGCCTTCGGCCCGCGAGTCCATAAAGATCAAGACGAATCATTCACCCGACTCTAAGACTGGCGGACTAAAGCAGGTTTTCGGCCCAACAACCAATAATTTTAGGGGGAAGCGCGTGAGGAAGATTGCGTTGCGGGGGGCTCTTGCCGTTTCGACGGCCCTGAGTTTTGTCACGGTCCATGCGGCGGCGCAGCAATCGCCAACCGCACCGGCGGCGCCTGCCGCCGCGCCGCGTGCAGCCACCAGCGCGCCGGAAGAGGTGGTGGTGACCGCCCGGCGGAGGGAGGAGCGGCTGCAGAACGTGCCGATTTCCATCAAGGTGTTCAATCAGGCGACGCTCAACAACCGCAACATTCAGACCGCCCAGGAGCTTGCGTCCACCACCCCCTCGTTGTCGGCCAACACCAATTTCGGGAATCAGAATACGACGTTTGCGCTACGCGGGTTTGTGCAGGATATCGGCACGCAGCCTTCGGTCGGCACCTACTTTGCCGACGTGGTTTCGCCGCGTGGCGGATCCAACCAATTGCCGATCGGTGACAGCCTCAATTCGGGTAGCTTGTTCGATTTGCAAAACGTGCAGATTTTGAAGGGGCCGCAGGGCACACTTTTCGGGCTCAACACGACCGGTGGCGCCGTGCTTCTCGTGCCGCAAAAACCCACCGGGAATCTCGAGGGGTATCTCGAGGCAGGCTACGGAAATTACGACGCGAAGAGCGTGCAGGGCGTGATCAACATTCCGATTAGTGACAAGATACGCTTGAGGATTGGCGTCGATCACGAAGATCGCGATGGCTACGAGTACAACAATTCGGGCATCGGGCCCACCCATTTCGGAGACCTGGAATATACCGCCGTTCGCGCCAGCCTGGTTGCGGACGTAACGGATGATATCGAGAACTATTTCATCTTCTCGTACAGCAACTCCGAGGAGACCGGCGACCTGCAGAAATTGGTCGGCTGCAATCCCTATGCGATTCCCGGAAATCCCATTGGCACGGCAGAAGCCAATCTGTTCGGCACGCTGGCCTGTGAACAGCTGGCGCGGGAGAAGCACACAGGTTTCTATACGGTGCAAAACCCGCTGCCAGATCCGTATTCGCATTTCCGCACGTTCCAGGCAATTAACACGACGACATGGACCGCCACCGACAACCTGACAGTCAAGAACATCATCAGCTACGCGCAGTTGAAGGACGACTATAACACGGGGCTTTTCGGCGCGGATTTCAGCTTGTCGGATGTGCCGGGAATCGGCCAGTTCTTTCCGAAGGGGACCAGGGTTTTCTTCACCGATTCGCAGCCGCCGCCGGGTGCCGATACCGCCAACCAATCCACCTTCACCGAGGAACTCCAGCTTCAGGCAACCGCGCTCGATTCGCGTCTGACCTACCAGGGCGGCGTCTATGTCGAATTGAGCGATCCGTTGGGGACCGAAAACGGTTCGGAAAGCCCGACGCTCGCAACCTGCACCAACGCCGCCACGTTCGATTGCCAAAATCCGCTCGGCGAAGGTGAGGTCGGCCTGACCGTCGGCCGGGAGCGGTCGAAGGATATCGGCGTTTATTCGCAGGCGAGTTATGCCTTGACCGACCAGCTGAAACTGACCGGCGGTGCGCGATACACCTGGGATAACACATCCGATGGTAACAACCTGATCAGCTATCAGTTGCCCGCCTCTGCCGCGGGCAATGTTACGGCGCTATGCACAAATCCGGGTTCATCGGGACCTCCCGCCTGCTATACATCGATCAAGGAATCGTCGCGGGCGCCTACATGGTTGCTCGGTCTGGATTATAAACCTCTCGATAACACGTTGCTTTATGCCAGCTATGTGCGCGGATATCGTGCGGGTGGCGTGGTGCAGAGCCTGTCGGCGCCATTCGATACATATGGACCGGAGCGGGTGAATACCTATGAGGCGGGTTTGAAACAGACCTTCCTAGGTGCGATCAACGGCACCTTCGATGCGGACGGGTTCTACAACGATTTTGCCAACCAGCAGCTGCAGATCGGTTTCGATCCGAAGCCAGGTGAATCCGTTGCACCCGCGAGCGGCATTGCCAACGCCGGCAAGTCCCGTATCTATGGCGCGGAAGTTAATGGGTCGATTACGCCGTTCCCTGGTTTTACGGCCACGGTTGATTACACGTATCTGAATACGACGATCACGCAAATCGCCGCATTGACGACTCCTGCCAGCAGCAAGTATGTGGTTGTGGACCAGGCGGTTGCGGGCGACCCCCTTGTTTTGTCGCCGAAGAACAAGGTTACGCTCAGCGGCACCTACACGCTGCCGTTAAATCCGGACTACGGTAGAATTTCGATTGGTGCGTCGTTCAGTTATACGGATCCGCAGGTTGCGGATTACGCCGATGGCACCGCCGTCATCAGCCCGACGAACGTTCCCAACCTGGCGGTGAGAGACCTGGGCTATTTGCAGGCGCGCCATTTGCTCGATCTGAACGCCAACTGGACGTCCATATTTGGATCGCCGTTCGATCTTACCGCGTACGCCACAAACGTCACGAACCAGAAATACTATACCTTCGTCGCCGGCCTCTACTCGTCGAGCCTTGGCTTTGAAACGGCGGAGTTGGGTGAACCAACATTCTATGGCTTCAAGGTGCGTTACAATTTCCGCCCGAAGCCGAAGCTGCCGCCGGCACCGCCTGAAGCAGCCGTGGCGCCGGGCGCACCGGCAGTGGCGCCCACCCGCACCTATCTGGTGTTCTTCGACTGGGATCGCGCCGACCTGACCGACCGGGCGCGGCAGATCGTTGCCGAAGCAGCGCAAGCGAGCCCGCACGTGCAGACGACGCGCATTGAAGTAAACGGCTATACCGATTTGTCCGGCACCCCGGCCTACAACCAGAAACTCTCGGTGCGGCGTGCGCAACAGGTGCAGAACGAGCTGGTGCGTGACGGCGTGGCGCCCGGTGAGATTTCAATTCATGGTTATGGGGAAAGCAACCCGCTTGTGCCGACGGCCCCGGGTGTGCGGGAGCCGCAGAACAGGCGGGTGGAAATCATTTTGATGTAGGTGGAAGAAGGAGGCGGTTCTTTCTTGAAAAAAAGAGCCAAAAAACTTTTGCTCTGTTGGTTTGCGCGACACGAAGAGAGCAAGAACTTTTGGTTCTTTTTTCACGCCCGGCTTCGCGGCAGCCCCAGTCGCCGCTCCGCGACCATGCTGCGCAGCACCTCGCTGGTGCCGCCATAAATCGATGTAGCCGTGGCATGACGATACCCTTTTTCCACCAGTCCCAAGCCTTCCGTGCCGCGCAACAAGGATTGCGGCGCCGCGAGGTCCAGCAGATCGGCTGAGTCGACAATGAAAGCCTCGGTGGAAAACACCTTCGATGCAGGGCCGTAAGCCAGGTCGGGCTCTCCCGCCAGCCTGGTGCCGAGTACACGCGCAGAGAGCGATTGCGCGATTCTGACGTCCGCATGGGCGTGGGCGAGCCGCGCCAGAACGTCCGAATCCTCGATCAGCTTGCGGCCGTTACGGGTTTGGCCGCGCGCCCATTCTGTTACCGCATCGGCCATTTCTCGGATCTGGTTGTGGTAGTAACCGCCCCCCTGCTCCATAGTCAGCGCGGCGGCGAGTGCCTTTGCCCCGCCATTCACGTCGCCGATTCGGTAGCGGTCCGGCACCCGGACGTCAGCATAGAACGTGGCGTTCGTGCGCTCGTCCATGAAGGTGTGGACAGGGTGGATTTCAATTCCCGGCAGGTTCAGCGGCACCAGGAACAGCGTAATGCCCTTGTGTTTCGGTGCCTCCAGATCGGTTCTCGTAATGAGCAGCACATAGCTTGCGTGCTCGGCGCCCGAGGTGAACATCTTCTGGCCGTTCACGATCCAGTCGTTACCCTCCCGCACCGCCCGGGTTTTCGCGGCAAACACGTCGGAGCCGCCGGACGGTTCGGTGTAGCCAAGGCACGCGCTGATTTCGCCAAGTCCCATGCGCAACAGCACTTCCTCCTGCAATTCCGGCTGCCCGAAATGCTGCACGATGTGTCCCACCATGGACGTGGTGCTGCGCGGCAAGCCGGCGTAGCCGACCTCCTGCCACACCGCGAGGCTGGCACGGCTGGAATCCGCGTCCGCGTCGCGTCCGCCCCATTTTTCCGGCCAACTGGGATACAGCAACCGTGCACGGCCCATGGCGCGATGCACTTCCCAGTCGTGTGCTTCAAAAGAATGGTTGCCCAGCAAATGCCGGGAAGGATCGAGCACTTTCCTGAACAGGGCGCGGGTTTCGTCGGCCAGTTCCTGGCCGCCTTGCGGCGGCTCGAAATCCACGTCGACCAAACCGGGGTCGGGCAGGCTGGCTTGCTCGCCCAGAAGCAGACGGCGGCCGGCGCGAATTAGTTCCGTCCGCGGATCGCCCAGCGACAACGCCCACGCTTTCGCCCGGCGGTGATAAAGCTGGAGGTCATATTCATTTGTCAAACCGTAACCACCAAACGTGTGCAGCGCATGCGCCACGCATTTGGTGGCTGTCCGGCTGCACCACCAGAACAGCATCGACACCATGGCCGCAGCGTCCGGCGCGTTATCGGCCATTGCCCGCAAGGTCCACCAGAGGAACATCGCGCCGCCATCCGCATCGATTGCGTCGTTGGCGAGCGGATGGGCGATGCCCTGATTGGCACCGATCGGTTGGCCGAAAGCCATTCTGTCGCAGGCATAGGCGGCAGCTTTGGCGAGTGCTTCGCGTGACATCCCGATCAGCGCCGCCGATGTCAGCAGCTTCCATTCTTCGATTCCGGCCGCCCAGATACTGGCCGCATCGGCGTTGCTCGAAATGACATGCCGCTCACCGCGTCCAGGCTCGAACAGGCCGGTGGCCTGGCCGCCCAACGTTGATGGTGCGGTCGGGGATGATGCGGGAACCTCGATCGAGACCTCGGATCCATCGAATGTCAGAATTCCCTGTGCCACCGCGGCGCCGGGAACGAGCTGCTGCGCGCCTGGCACGGCGATGTTCAGGGCGAGCGTGAGCACCGCCTCGCCGGCGCGAACCTTGTCGATCCAGACACGCGCGATGTCACCACCGATTTCGCCCAATATTCGCAGTGCGGCAACGGATTCCGCCAGCGGCGCGGGGGCAAGCCTTCTGCCCGCCTGCTCCATCATCAGGCACGTATCGAATAGGCTCATGCCGCCCCCGCCGGCGTCGACCGACAGCCGCATGAAAGGTGCATCGAGTGCTACCAATTGGCGCCAAAACTTGGGGTCGAATCCAACCGGTTCGGCCGCACGTACACGGGCCGACGTCGATTCCGCGGTGAAAAATCGCTCGAACATGTCGCGCACGGGAATACTGTCGGCGGGCAAAGCAAGTTTCATGGATGGGCTCCTGTTCGACGACACGCGAGGAAGGAAAGAAACACAAAACTTTTGCTCCTTGGGGATTTGCCGAACAACAGCAAAAGTCTCTTGGTTCTTTTTTTCAAAAAAGAACTGCTTTCCTGCCTTTTGCCTTGCCCGGTATTTCACGTTACGTATGTCGCCCCGGGGGAACGCCGCATGAATATCACTTCAGACTCGGCACGGCAGCGCGGCTGGTATTATGGCTGGAACATCGTGGCGTTTGCGATTGTCTCCACGATTGCGGCGAACGGGCTGACGGTAAATGCCTTTTCGCTGTTTCTCAAGGACTGGTCGCAGCAATTGCACGCCAATATCAGCACGCTCCAGTTGGCGTTGGCCGTCATGGGTGTGGGCGGTGCGTTGCTCGCCCCGTTCGTTGGAGCGCTGGCCGACAAATATCCGGCCCGTTGGCTGTTTGCATCTGGCCTGGCCGGCATGGCGATTTTTCACGTCGGTCTCAGCTTCGTCGAGGCAACGTGGCAATTTCTGACGCTGTCCGCTGTGCTGCTGCCCATTTCGGTTGCCTTGTCGGCGAGCCTGACCTCGAATGCAGTCGTCTCCCGATGGTTCGTACGGCGCCGGGGGCTTGCCCTGGGCCTGACGGCGTTCGGGTTGGGAATTGCCGGTGCGGTTCTGCCGCCGATCATCGCCGCACTGATGCCTGCCTTTGGTTGGCGCATGATCTGGCGGGGGGCCGGCATCATCATCGCCGTGGTATTGATCCCGGCGGCACTTCTGGTGGTGCGCGACCGCCCAGCCGAGCGCGACGGCGTCCACTACGTCACCGGTCCGCGGCAGGCTGGGCCGCATGATGGGGGCGAAGCAAGCGACCTGACGTGGCGCGATATTCTCGGGCGGAAGAATTTTTGGCTGCTGCTGGCAGCCTACCTTCCGATTCTGGCGCTTTACGGCGGTTGCTCCCAGAATCTCGCGCCCATCGCGGCCAGCCGCGGCCTGACCACACAGGCGGCGGGCGCATTGCTGTCGGTATTCAGCGTCTTCTATGTCGCATCCACACTGTTCATGGGCCTGCTTTCGGATCGGTTCGGGAATAGGCTTCCGTTGTTCGGCCTTGCGGTGGCGACCAGCGCAGGCGGATTGATTTTTGCGTTTGGACAAAGGTTCGCGCCGCTTTGCGTGGGCATTGCGCTGGCGGGCCTGGGCGGCGGTATTTGGCCGTTGCTTGCCGCCGCCGCCGCTGTGGAATTCGGCGCGGGCGCGGTGGGGCGTGCGTTTGGGTTGCTCACCCTGTTCATTCCGCTGATCGTATTGGCACCGTTCCTGGTTGCACGGCTTCATGAGGCCACGGGCAGCTACGTGGCCGGCATTGCCGCGTTGGCCGTGCTGGCGTTTCTTGGCGGATGCGGATGCCTGTTCATGCGCGAGCGCCGGCGCGGCGGTTCCGGGGGTGACGCGGCAGCTTCGCCGATGAGGGAAACGGTTGTCCCCATTGGCTAACAGGCCGTCTCCAGAGGCACCCTGGCGGCCAGCCAATAGCGCATCATCAAATCCCAGCCTGCGCCACGAGCTTTTCGCTTTCTTCCCAAAGCCTGGATACGGCCGCATGGTCGTTGACCAGTGGATTGGGCGTTCGGGGCGCGCGTTGGTAGAAATAGCCGCCGCTGCTTTGCCCCGGCTCGTCGGCGGTCGCCAGCCAGATGATTGTGTCCGCGCCCTGGCTGGGGGTAATCGACGGCAGCGAGCTTATATAGGCTTGCGTGCCCGGGCTTGCGTGCGTGATGAAATTGGAGTCGACGGTGCCGGGGTGCATCGCATGTGCAACGATACCATCGGCCGCGAGCCTGGTGGCCAGGCCGCGGGCAAACAGCACGTTTGCGAGCTTCGCGTTGCAATAGGCGCCGCCTGGCGTGAAATTGTCGAGGATCTGCAGGTCGTCCCACGGCAGTTGCTTAATCATTTCGCTTGCATCGGACGAGGTGTTGATGATGCGCACGCTTCCGCGCGGTGCAGTCTGCGCGGCCGTTCGAAGCAGAGGTAGCAGCCGCAGGGTCAGCAAAAAGGGACCGAGATGGTTGCCGGCAAAATTCTCCTCGAACCCTTCCGCGGTCATGACCTTGCCGACGGCCATGCCGCCGGCATTGTTGACGAGGACGTGAACGCGATCCGTCAGCGCCGCTATGTCACGCGCCGCCTGCGCCGCGTTGGCCAGCCGCGAAAGATCGGCCACCAGCATCGTGACCTCGGCGCCGCGCGACGCCGCCCGTATGTCGGTCTCCGCCGCCGCGCTGCGTTCGGCGTTGCGGCCGATGGCGATCACCCGCCAGCCTTCCGCTGCGAGCGCTTTTGCCGTCTCCTTGCCAATTCCGGAGCTGGCGCCGGTGACGACTGCAATGCGATCGGTGGCGGACATGGTGCTTTACCTGGGAAGGAAGCAGTTCTTTTTTTAAAAAAAGAACCAAAAAACTCTTACTCTGGAAAGGTACTCCCAAGCTGCGTGATGAGGCAAAAAGGGAGCAAAAGTTTTTTGGTTCTTTTTTTCAAAAAAGAACTGCTTCCTTTTCATTCAGCTGCTCCGATTCTTGTCAGGCAAGGTCATCGTAAACGGCAACTCGGGGGAACTGATCGTGGAGAAGCGTCCATTCGGATGAATGAGCGTCACGCGTCCCAGCGCCGGCGAGACAACCACGCCGGTCATTTCATCCACCCATCTATGCAGGGCCGCACGGGCTCTTTCGAGAGGGGCGCCATCCACCTTCGCCTCGCCAGCGGCCTCGAGCTCGGCTTCCAGTTCCAGCACGCGGTCTGCGGCGGCCTTCGCGCTTGCCGTTTGGTCGGTGTCCATATTCACTCCCGGGGGCCAGATGCCCGCTTCAGAAAGGCAGGTTGTAGAGCTCGGCCGCATTGCGCTCCAGGACGCGCTTCTTGACGTCGTAATCATAGCCGCCGAGCGTATCGATAATGTGCTCCTGCACCCCCGGATAGAGCGAGGTGGGATGCGGGAAATCCGTTTCGAACAGCACTTTGTTCACCCCGATCGTGTCGAGCAGCAGCTTGGGCGCGACGCTTTCGAACCAGTAGGTGACCCAGAATTGGTCGCGGAAATAATCCCATGGCCGGCGCTGCAACATCTTCGATTTGCTGGGCAGCATTTCGTCGAACTGGTGCTCGTAGGCTTCGATTGCAAAGGGCACCCATCCCATGCCGCTTTCGATCAGGCCGATTTTCAGCTTGGGGAACTGATCCAGCCGGCCGCTGACCATCCAGTTGCCCATGGTCGATGCGTTGCAGATGGAGAACATCGTTGCGACGACCGACAAGGTCTGCTCGAATGAGAAACCTTTCCAGGCCAGATCGGTCGGGTTGATCGCCGCATTCAGGTGGAAATTCAACGGCGCGCCGCGCGCCTCGCACATTTCCAGCAACGGCGTCCAATGATCGTCGATAAAGGACGGAATACCGAGCCGCTCCGGCGTATCGGGCAGCACGAATCCCTTGAGGTCCATGTCGAGGCAGCGCTGTGCCTCGGCCATCATGGCGGCCTTGTCCCACAGCGGCAGGTGAGCCATCGTAAACAGGCGGTCGCCGGATTCCTTTTGCCGTTCGACGCTGGCGTCGTTGTACATTTTGACGATCGACACCGCGAGATCGTTGTCACCCAGCGACATCAATGACCCGGCCTGTGTCACGCCCGAGTTCTGAAAGCATATCTGTGCGTAGACGCCCATTTCGTCCATCGCCTGCAGACGGGCCTTCACCTCGTGCGCGCCTTTGTGACCTTCGTCGAAGGTTGGGAAAGCCAGCCGGCCGAGCAGCTTGTTGTTGTCGGCGCGGATGACGTTGCCGCCCATGGAACCCCAATCGCGATCGCCGACAAACCAGCGATCCACCCCGTTCACGCGGCGAATATAGGGCACCTTGTCCTTGTACTTGGCCGGCGCACGCGACGTGAAAAGATCCGGCACCTCGGTGACATGGGTATCGCAATCGACGATCTTGATGCCTTTGAGGCTGGCATGCAGGCCGCGCGCCGCCGCCTCGTGGTCCACCTGCCGCAACACGCCCCCCGGGGTCCAGCCTTCGTCGGACCAGTATTTCCGCGCGGAACTCGCGAGATCGGGGGTGTCGGTGTCGGTCATGGTTGCCTCCAGAGGTCCAATCGATGACATTCGCAGGGTCGCGCGCCGACAGCAATCATGCCAGGCATAACATCGCCGCGCCGAACTTATAGACGGCAACAGCTTGGAACGGACGGTCGGGATGGCAATGCGAGGCGCATGCCGCCGCTCTGGCGCCGCTCTGGCGATATTGCGCGGCAAGCTCTTGCGGCAGGACCGCGTGGCTAGCAGGCTGCCGCACCATGGCCCTGGCACGGCGCCACCATGGCGGCCGCGCATTTTCAGGTGCGGCCCCTTCCAGCGGACAGGAAACGAATGAGGATCGACGAATCGTTGGCCGCGGTGGTGACCGGGGGTGCATCGGGCCTCGGCCTGGCCACGGTCAAAGCCTTGCGTGCCGCCGGTGCCAAGGTTGCCATTTTCGATTTGAACCCGGAACACGGTCAGGCGGCGGCGGCGGAGACCGGCGCCGTGTTCTGCCAATGCGACGTGCTGTCGGACGAGAGCGTCGACGCGGCGTTCGCGCGCGCGCGCGCGGCCAATGGGCAGGAGCGTGCATTGGTCAGTTGCGCCGGCGGCGGCAACGCCATTTCGACGACGCGGCGCGACAGGCAAACCGGTGCGATCAGTTTTTTTCCGTCCGACAAGTTCGAGTGGGTGCTGCGGCTTAACACGGTCGGCACGTTTCGGTGTGTTACCAGATCGGCGGCCGGGATGATGACGCTCGATCCGATCGACGGTGAGCGCGGTGCCATGGTCAACACGGCTTCCGCCGCGGCGACCGACGGCCAGATGGGCCAGGCGGCCTACGCCGCGGCGAAAGCCGCCATTATCGGCATGACGCTGCCCATCGCCCGCGATCTCGCGCGCGAGGGCATTCGGATCACCACGATCCAGCCGGGAATTTTTGCGACGCCGCCAATGTTGCGCAACCCCGAAATGGTGCAGGCCCTCGGCGCAACGGTGCCATTCCCCAAACGCCTCGGCGACCCCTCGGAATTCGCCAGCATGGCGCTGGAACTGCTACGAAACGGCTACATGAACGGCGAGACCGTCCGGCTTGACGGCGCGATCCGCATGCCCCCGCGCTAACAGTCAAGAGTTTTTTGGTTCTTTTTTTCAAAAAAGAACGACTTCCTTTTGTTGTTAATTTATTCCCGCAGGAGAACCGAATGCCCGAGGCCTACATCATCGACGCGGTGCGCACACCCCGCGGCATCGGCAAGCCGGGCAAGGGCGCACTCGCCAATATGCATCCCCAGCATCTGGCGGCGACGGTGATGCGTGCGCTGCGCGATCGCAATGAACTCGCCAGCGCGGACATCGACGATGTCATCTGGGGCACCAGCGCGCAACAGGGTCACCAGGCCGGGGACATGGGCCGGATGGCGGCGCTCGATGCCGGTTTCGATACCAAGGTGAGCGGTGTCACCCTGGACCGGTTCTGCGGCAGCGGGCTCACCGCCGTGGCGCTCGCCGCGGCGCAGGCGATGTCCGGCATGGAGGATCTGGTCATTGCCGGCGGCACGGAAATGATGTCGTATGTCGGGCAGTTTTCGGCGGAAATGCGCAAACATGGCCTGGTCAAGACGTCCGGGCTCGGCTCCGGCAACGAAAGGCTGCATGCGCGACATCCGCAGTCCCACCAGGGCGTTTGCGCGGACGCGATTGCGTCCATGGACGGGATCAGCCGCGCGGCGCTGGATGAATTTTCGCTTGAAAGCCAGCGGCGCGCCGCGCGGGCGATTGCCGAAGGGCGGTTTGCGAAATCCACCATCGTGGTGAAGGACGATTCGGGGCATGTCATCCTCGACCATGAGGAATATCCGCGTCCAAACACCAGCGCCGCGGATCTGGCGGCGCTGAAGCCGAGCTTCGAGGCGATCGCCGACGTGCCGGCCGATCAGGATGGCACGACATTCCGGCAGCTGATCAATCGCCGTTATCCCGACGTCAAGATCGTTGCGGTGCATCACGCGGGCAGTTCGTCCGGCGTCGTCGATGGGGCGGCGGCGGTTCTGATTGCATCGGGTGAATTTGCCCGCGCCCACGGCCTCGAGCCGCGCGCGCGCATTGTCGCGACGGCGAACATGGGCGACGATCCGACGCTGATGTTGAACGGGCCGGTTCCGGCGGCGCGGAAGGTGCTCGCCAGGGCAGGGCTGACGAAGGACGATATCGATCTTTGGGAAGTCAATGAGGCCTTCGCGGTGGTGGTGGAGAAATTCATCCGCGATCTCGATATCGACCGCGAAAGGATCAACGTGAATGGAGGTGCGATTGCGCTGGGGCATCCGATCGGCGCCACCGGGGCGGTTCTGATCGGCACGGTGCTGGACGAGCTCGAGCGGCGCGATGCCCGGCGCGCGCTGATTACCATGTGCGCGGCGGGGGGTATGGCGCCGGCGATGATTATTGAACGGGTGCGTTAGGAAGGCAGCAGTTCTTTTTTGAAAAAAAGAACCAAGAAACTTTTGTCTGTTGCGGGGACACCCGGATGCTGGAGGCAATGCGCGCGCCGCTCCGCGTCGCCACGTTTCGAACCATCTGGACGACCAGCCTGCTGTCCAATTTCGGGCAGCTGATCCTGGGCGTGGGTGCGGCTTGGGAAATGACGCGCATCACCCATTCAGCGGACATGGTGGCTCTGGTGCAGGCGGCGCTGATGCTGCCGCTGATGCTTGTTTCGGTGCCGGCCGGCGCCGTGGCGGACATGTTCGACCGCCGCAAGGTCGCGCTCACCGGCCTGGCCTTGGCCACTTTCTGCGCTTCATGGCTGACCCTGCTGGTGACGCTCGGTTTCACCACGCCCTGGTTGCTGCTGTGTTTCTGCACCCTGATCGGCGGCGGCGTGGCGCTGTACAGCCCGGCCTGGCAGGCGTCGGTGCGCGAACAGGTGCCGCCCGCGCACCTGCCGGAAGCGGTGGCGCTGGGTGCGATCAGCTACAACCTGGCCCGTAGCGTCGGGCCGGCGCTGGGCGGTGTGATCGTTCTGACCCTGGGTGCGCGGGCAGCCTTTGCCACCAACGCGCTGTGCTATTTGCCGATCCTTGCCGCCTTCTATTTCTGGCGGCGGCCGGCGGTGCCGAGCCGGCTGCCGCCGGAACGTCTCGGCCGCGCGATCGTCTCCGGCGCCCGCTATGTCATCCATTCGCCGCCGATACGAACGGTGCTCGCGCGCGCGCTGATCTACGGGTTTGCCGCCGCGGCGAACGTTGCGCTGACGCCGCTCGTGGCGCGCGACCTGTTGCATGGCAACGCCGGCACCTACGGATTGCTGCTGGGCACTTATGGCATCGGCGGCATCGGCGGCTCGCTGCTGACGGGAACCGCGCGGGCGCGGCTCGGGGACGGGCAGACGGTGGGTTTGTGCTCGTGCGTGACGGGGGTGATGATCGTGGTGATCGGCGTGAGCCGGCATCTGTCGCTCACCGCCGCCGCGTTTGCGATGACGGGCGCCGCCTCGATGCTGCTGAACGCGATTTTCAATGTCGGTGTGCAACTTTCGGCGCCACGCTGGGTCGCCGCGCGGGCGCTGGCCTGGTATCAATCCGCGCTCACCGGCGGGCTCACCTTCGGGGCCTGGATGTGGGGACATGTCGCGACCCGGGAAGGCGTGGGCGGCGCCTTGATCATTTCGGGCGCGGGACTGATCCTGATGCCGTTGCTCGGACTTGTTCTGCCCATGCCTGAAAATTCGGCCGACGATCTGGAACGCGTGGAACTGCCGCACGAGCCGGACGTGGCGCTGGCGCTGACGTTGCGCAGCGGGCCGGTGACGATCGAGGTGGAGTACCGGGTCGATCCCGCGCATGCGCGGCAATTCTACGACGCGATGCTGCACCTGCAGCGCGCGCGGCGGCGCAACGGCGCGTTCGACTGGTCGCTGGCGCGCGACATTGCCGATCCCGCGCAATGGACGGAACGCTATCATTGTCCCACCTGGGGCGACTACCTGCGCCTGCGCGACCGCTTCACCCACGCCGACCGGATGTTGCAGGAGGCGGCCGATGCCTACCACCAGCCCGGCCCGGCGCCACGTGTGCGGCGCCAGTTGGAGCGGCCGTTCGGCTCGGTTCGCTGGCGCCCGGACACGCCCGATCCGCCGGGCGATGCCATGGTGTTGTTTGCGCCGTGAAACGACGAAACGAGGCTGATGGGCGGCAGCGGCCACGGGGGGGTATTGACAGCAGCGTGTAACGGGCTCATGCGCAACAACTCAGGGTTGTGGTTCGATCGACCGGCCGTTCTGGCGCCATGGGGCACCGCGGTCCTGAGCTGAGGGAAATGACGCATCATGCTCGATGAATCTGCCGCGAATACGGCGCTTAGCGATGTTGCCGCGCGGCAACTTGCCAATGCCACCAAGACCCAGCCGCAAATGCAGGCGATCACGCCGCGGTGGCTGGTGCATTGCCTGCAATGGGTGCCGGTGGAAGCGGGCATTTTCCGGCGCAACCGGGTGCGGGACAGTTCGCGCATATCGGTGGAATGTTCGGGGCGCGATGAGCGCGCGGTACCCGAGACGTTCGTGGATTATGAGGAAAATCCGCGCGAATACATGCTCAGCGCGGTGAACAGCGCGGTGGATATCCACACGCGGGTGTCGGACCTCTACAGCGTTCCGTACAATCAGATTGCCGAGCAGCTTCGGCTGACGATCGAAATCATCAAGGAACGGCAAGAGCGGGAACTGATCAACAATCCGGAATATGGATTGATCAGCAATGCGATACCTTCGCAACGGCTGAAAACGCGCAGCGGCGCGCCGACGCCGGACGATCTGGACGAGCTACTGGTCCATGTTTGGAAGGAGCCGGCGTTTTTTCTGGCCCACCCGGCCGCCATTGCGGCGTTCGGACGCGAGTGCACGCGGCGCGGCGTGCCGCCGCCCACGGTTTCTATGTTCGGCGCGCAATTCCTGACGTGGCGCGGGGTGCCGCTGGTGCCGACGGACAAGCTGGCGGTGGAGAAGGGCCGCACGAAAATCATTCTGCTGCGTACGGGTCAGGCCAAGCAGGGGGTGGTGGGCCTGTTCCAGCCCAATCTGCCGGGCCAACAGGGGTTGGGCCTGTCGGTGCGGTTCATGGGCATTAACCACAAGGCCATCGCCTCGTATCTCATTTCGCTCTACTGCTCGCTGGCGGTGCTGACCGACGATGCGCTGGCCGTGCTGGAAGGTGTCGAAGTTGGCAAATACCATGCCTACGACCATACCTACGCCAAGTGATGACGCGGTAGCGCCGCACGATCTGGCGCTGCTGACCCGCCTGGCCGGGGAGATTTTTCGCGGTCTGCCCGGCGGCGGGACGGCGGGCGCGCCGTCGGCCGCGTCACTGCCGCCGGCCGGAACGGGAATACCGCCCGGTGGCGTCCCCGTGGCCGGATTTGGCGCGACGCCGCAAGCGGCGCCGCCGTTCGCCGACGTGCCCGACTTGCCCGACTTGCCGGGCGACTCTGATCTGCGCGCCCTTCTCGCGCCGATTCTCGGTAGCGCGGTGCCGCCGGCCGAAACCGTTCCGCCACCCGGCGGCGCGCCGGCGGGCGGACCTTTGGGAGGATTGGGCGCGGCGCCTGCCGAGGTGCCCGGGTTCGCCGGTTTGTCCACGTCCCTGCCGGGAGAGGCAGATTTGCGGGCGCTGCTTGCACCTGCCCCGGTCGGCGATGGCGCCGATTCCGCGCCGGGTGTCCTGGGCGGTGCGGCCTCATCCGATCCCGCCGCGCAATTTCTCGCCGCCATCCCGGCGTTGTCAGCCTCCCTTCCGGGAGAGGCGGACCTGCTGGCAATGCTGGCGGCCGTCAGGTCGGATGCGCCGTCGCAGCCCGGTTTGGCGGCGACCCAAAGCGCCGCCCCGAGCTTCTATTTCCTCGACGATTCCGAGCCGCAACGGGCCGGGCGGACAGCGCCGGTTTCCCCGAGCGGCCACCCCGCCTTCGACGTGGCGGCCCTGCGCGCGGATTTCCCGATCCTGTCCGAGCCGATGAACGGCCGGCCGCTGATCTGGCTCGACAATGCGGCAACGACGCAAAAGCCGCAGGCGGTGATCGACCGGGTCGCCCGCTTCTACCGCCACGAAAATTCCAACATCCACCGCGGTGCGCACGACATGGCGGCCCGCGCCACCGATGCGTACGAAGGCGCGCGCGAGGCGGTGCGGCGGTTTCTGGGCGCGCCGTCGGCCGACAATATCGTGTTCGTGCGGGGCGCCACCGAAGGCATCAATCTGGTGGCGAAAAGCTGGGGCCGCCAGAATATCCGTGCCGGGGACGAAATCCTCATTACCTGGCTGGAACATCACGCCAATATCGTGCCCTGGCAGCAACTGGCCGCCGACTCCGGCGCGATCCTGCGCGTGGCGCCGGTGGACGATCGCGGCCAGATCCGGCTGGACGAGTACGAAAAACTGCTGAGCGGCCGAACAAAACTGGTGGCGTTCGCCCAGGTGTCCAACGCGCTCGGCACGGTCACGCCGGTAGGCGACATGGTGCGCCTGGCACGCCGGCGCGGCGCCCATGTGCTGGTGGACGGGGCGCAGTCGGTGTCGCACATGCCGGTGAACGTGCAGGACTTGGATTGCGACTGGTTCGTGTTCTCCGGCCACAAATTGTTCGCGCCCACCGGCATTGGCGCGGTATTCGGGCGCGCATCGGTTTGGCAGGCGACACCGCCCTGGCAGGGCGGCGGCAACATGATCCGCGACGTGACCTTCGAAAAGACCGACTACGAGGACCCGCCATCCCGTTTCGAAGCCGGCACGGGAAACCTCGCCGATGCGGCCGGGCTGGGTGCGGCCATCGAATATCTCGAGCGTATCGGCATGGCGAATATCGCGCGCTACGAGCACGATCTTCTGGTTTACGCCACCCGCCTGCTTGCCGAAATTCCCGGCTTGCGGATCATCGGCACCGCGGCCGAAAAGGCCGGCTTGATTTCATTCGTGCTCAAGGACATTCCAGCGGCGCAGGTGGGACAGGCGCTCAACCAGGAAGGCATTGCCGTGCGCGCGGGGCATCATTGCGCGCAGCCGATTCTGCGCCGTTTTGGGCTCCAGGCCACGGTGCGTCCGTCGCTGGCGTTCTATAATACGGTTGCGGATATCGATGCGCTTGTGGCCGTGGTGCGGGGCATTCGGGCTTCGGGGGCGGCGTAAGCAAAGAACCAAAAAACGTTTGCTCGCTTAGTGCACCTTCAAACAAGCAAAAGTTTTTTGGTTCTTTTTTTCAAAAAAGAACTACTTTCTTTGCTTCTTGCCGCCGGCCCGACGACGCGGCATGGGCTTGGCATGGACCTGGCCCCCGAGTCTCCCCCCACACCCTGGCTGCGTGACGGGCTGCTGCTGCGGATGTTGGGCTTCGGGTTCTTCTCCGGGCTGCCGCTGCCGCTGAGTATTTTCACGCTTCAGCAATGGTTTACCACCGCGGGCGTGAGCGTTCATGCGGTGTCGTTCACGTCGTGGCTGGGGCTGTCCTATACGCTGAAGTTTCTGTGGTCGCCGCTGTTCGACCGGTTTCCGCCGCATTGGGCGCGGGCGATCGGGGTGGGGCGGCGGCGGTTCTGGCTGTTCGGGGTGCAACCATTGCTGGCGCTGGCGTGCGGCGTGCTGGCGCTGACCGATCCGGCGGTCAATGCGGTGCATACGGCCATGGCGGCGGGGGCCATGGCGTTCTGCTCGGCAAGCCAGGACATCGTGATCGACGCATGGCGTATCGAGATTTTTTCGGACGCGCGGCAGGGGGCGGCGCTGGCGGCGTATGTGTGGGGGTATCGCACCGCCATGGCGGTGTCGGGCAGCGGGGTGATCGCGCTGTCCACCGCGGTCGGGTGGCATGGGGCGATGCTGTGCATGGCGGGGCTGATGGCGTGCGCGCCGGTGCTGACGTTTTTCAGTCCGGAGCCGGGGGCGCCGCCGGTGGTGAGGTTAGGGGCCGCGATACGGCGGAGTTTTCTCGCGCCGCTGCTGGAGTTCCTCGGGCGGCCGGGGGCGCTGACGGTGCTGTCGTTCGTGGTGTTGTTCTGGCTCGGCAAGGTGTTTGCCGACAATACGGCGGCGTCTTTTTATCATCAGGGGCTGGGCCTGTCGCCGGGGGCGGTGGCGGGGGCGAATTTTCTGCCGCAACTGGCGGGGGTTTATGGCGGGGCGGCGTTCGGCGCGTGGCTGGTGGCGCGGCTGGGCATTGGGCGCGCGGTGCTGTTGGCGGGCTCGCTCCAGGCCGCGTCGCTCGGGCTGTACCTGGTGCTGCTGGCGGTGGGCACCGGCTGGATGCTG
>CAJCIS010000005.1 GCA_903970435.1 Acidobacteriota bacterium
AACCCCGGCCGACTGAACGATCTACGCCACATCGTCTACAAATCCGCCGATGCGCCCTGGCGCCGCAGCCGCCGCAACCTCGGCCTGATGCTGCGCGAAGGTCTGCTGAAGGAAAACATCGACGGCGAGGCGCTCGCCTGGGCCTATCGCCGCCTGGTCCGCCGCCCCGAACACCGCCGCATCCTGATGGTCATCAGCGACGGCGCCCCGGTGGACGACAGCACGTTGTCGGTCAACCAGGGCAACTACCTGGAACGCCATCTGCGCGAGGTGATCCACGACATCGAAGCCCGCAACACGGTCGAACTGATCGCCGTCGGCATCGGCCACGACGTCACCCGCTACTACCGCCGCGCCGTCACCATCGTGGACGCCGAGGAACTCGGCGGCACCATGATGAAGAAACTCTCCGAATTGTTCGACGAAGATGCCGCCGAAGCCTGGATCCGGGCGACGTTGGAACGGTCGGCGATCGTGGTGTGAGAAAGGAAGAAAGCAGTTCTTCTTTTAAAAAAGGAACCAAAAAACTTTTGCTCCTGGGTTCCGCGGTGCCGTTCCTTGGCATGCTCGGCGGCATCGGCTTCGTAAACCACGCCGCGCCGTTCGTCCTTGGTCTGCCGCTACCGCTCGCCTGGATAACGATCTGGGTTGTGCTCACCTTCGCCGTCATGGCCGCAATCTATGCCCTCGACCCCGCGAACCGGGCGGCTCCAGGCGTTGATCCGTCCAGTGCCCCGCGTCAATGAAACCGCAGGGTCGGCTGTAGCCGCAGGGTGGGCTTCAGCCCACCGACTTCCAACTGCCAGACCGGCGCAGAATGACCGATCGCCCTTGAAAGACAAAAGTTTCTTGGTTCTTTCTTTCAAAAAAGAACAACTTCCGTTCCGGCTGCTTTCTCGGCCATGAGTGTCGCCCTGCTGATCATCCTGCTGGCAGCCGCCTGCGCGCTGCTGCTCGGCCTAGCCGCCCGCCGCGGCCACGACATGGATCTCGAACAATGGTCGGTGGGCGGTCGCAGTTTCGGTACGATGTTCGTGTTTCTGCTGCTGGCCGGCGAAATCTACACAATTTTTTCGTTTCTCGGCGCCAGCGGGTTCATCTATGGCCATGGCGCCGGTGCCTACTACATTCTCGCCTACCTCACGCTGAACCAGGTCATCGGCTACTGGCTCCTGCCGCTGGTCTGGCGTACCGCCAGGCGCGAGCACCTCGTGTCGCAGCCGCAATTCTTTGTTCGCCAATATGGCAGTCCGGCGCTCGGAATTCTGGTCGCCGTCATCGCCGTCGCCGCCATGATCCCCTACGTCGTGCTGCAATTCACCGGTCTCGGCATCATTGTCTCGATCGCCTCCGACGGTGCCATGTCCCGCGCCGAAGCCGTGTGGCTCGGTGCAGCCATCGTCACCACCTACGTCATGATCTCCGGCTTGCGCGGCGCCGCCTGGAATGCGGTTATCAAGGACGTGATGATCCTGGTCACCGTCGTGTTCCTCGGCACCTATCTGCCGGTGCATTATTATGGCGGCATCGCCCGCATGTTCCGGGCGATCGACCACGCAAAGCCTGGCTTTCTGGCGTTCCCCACCCACGGCAACAGCGTCATATGGTTTCAAACCACGGTGCTGCTGAACGCCATGGGCGGTTTCATGTGGCCACATGTGTTCAGTTCCACCTTCACCGCGCGCGGCGAGCGCATCCTGCGCCGCAACACCGTCATCATGCCACTTTATTCATTGATGCTGCTGTTCGTGTTCTTCGCCGGGTTTGCCGCCATTCTGCAGGTGCCCGGACTGCAAGGCGCCTCGATCGACCTCGCACTGATAAAACTCTGTGCGCAAACCTTCCCGCCGTGGTTCGTCGGCGTGATCGGCGCCACCGGATTGCTCACGGCCCTGGTCCCCGGCGCCGTGTTGCTGACGGCTGCCGCAACGATGCTGGCGAACGATCTCTACCGCGCCGGCGTTAGCCCCGCCGCCTCGAACGCTGCGGTCACCCGCCTGGCCAGAGCCCTGGTGCCCGCTATCGCCGCCGTCGCGGTGTTCTTCGCGTTGCGCGGTGGCGCCACGATCGTGGCAATGCTGCTCATGGGCTACAATCTCGTGACGCAGTTCTTCCCGGCGGTCGTCTTCAGTTTCACCAGGCGCAATCCGGTCACCTCGCAGGGCGCCTTCTGCGGCATCCTGGGCGGCACTGCGGCAGTGACGGCGCTGACGCTGACAAATACCAGTCTGGCCGAAATGCTGCCGTTCCTGCCGGCCTCGTTGCGCGACATGAATATCGGCCTCGCGGCCCTGATCCTGAACGGCGCTGTCACCGCAATCGTCAGCGCCGCGACCCGCCCGAGGCTGGCCGCGCAAGAAGCTGATGGGATGGGAGTTTGAACACCACGATGCCGGTGCGCCACTACAATCTGATTGCCGGCCAAAGTATTGAGCGTCTGGCTGCGTTGAGCGACGGCGTATTTGCCGTGGCAATGACGTTGCTGGTGCTGGAGTTGCACACACCTGCCACCGCCGCCATTCCCCCGACATCGAGGCCAGTTCAAACGTGATCGAGCAGCGCATTATCGTGGCGCAAGCATTGTATGCGTGCGGCGCCGCTTTATGCGTATTCAGTACAGCATGGAGCCTGGGTTTCATCATCCTCGCGCAACTGAACTACGCCATCGGACTGGGCCCCCTCCGGCGTCTGGTGCCATAAATTAGAAATGGCTCCAGCCCTTGTGGCCCAGCTCCACAGCCGCGCCGTCCGCATTCACGGCGCGGACTTCCGCGGCACCTTGCTCAAACCGTCCAATGCACGTCACTGCGACGTCGTGCTGCGCCGCGGATTCGAGCAGGGCTGCCTTATTGTCTGGAGGCACCGCCAGCAGGAGTTCGTAGTCGTCCCCCCCGGCGGCGCCGGACGCGACGAAATCGATACCCCGCGCCCGCCCGGCAGCCGAGAGCGGAACGTTACATATGTCTAGCACCAGGGAAACGCCCGAGGCACGCGCCATGTGGCTGGCATCCTGCACAAGCCCATCGGAGATATCCATGGCTGCGCGCGCAATGCCCTGAAGCTGCAAGCCCAGCCGCGGCTCCGGAAAACGGTACCGCGCGGCGAGCGACCCATCCGGGTCGGCATGTTCGCCGCGCAGCGCCATCAGCCCGAGCACGCCATCGCCCACCACGCCCGTCACCCACAGATCATCGCCGCCGCGGGCGCCGCTGCGCCGCAGGGCGGTTCCGGGAGCGACATGCCCAAACATGGTGACGGATACTGTAATCGGGCCGGGCGTGGAGGTCGTGTCACCACCCAGAAGGGCGATGTTGTAACGCTCCTGATCGGCGGCCAGGCCGCGCGCGAAGCCCGCGAACCACGCATCCGGCAGCCCGCGCGGGGCCGAGAGTGTCAGCAGATAATAAAGTGGCGCCGCACCCATGGCGGCGATGTCGGAAAGATTGACGCGCAGCAGTTTGCGCGCCACGTTTTCCGCCGGTTCATACGGCAGAAAATGCACACCGGCGACCATGGCGTCCGCCGTAATGACCAGCTCGTGCCCCGCCGGCGGCGTAACGATAGCGGCATCGTCGGCCAGCCCCAGCCCGCCCTTAGCGGCAAGCGGTGCAAAATACCGTGCAATAACCGAGAACTCCGCCGGTAAATTCAATGAGAAGCTCCCGCCTTCAGAAGGCAAAAGTTTCTTGTTTCTTTTTTTCAAGAAAGAAATGCTTCCTTTCCCTAAAACTCCTTCGCCCGAAGCGTCCGCGCCATCTTGTCCAGCAGCCCATTCGCCATTTTCGGCTCATCGCCATCAAAGAATCCATGCGCGACATCAAGATATTCGTTGATAATCACCTTCGCCGGCGCGCCGTCCTTCATGGCCAATTCCGCACCCCCCGCGCGCAGCAGCGCGCGCAAAACCGGGTCCAGGCGCGCCAGCGGCCATTCCGCCGGCAATGCTTCCACCAGCAGCGCGTCCACGGCTTGCTGCTGCTCGGCGGCGGTGCGGACGATGCGCCCGAAGAGTTTGGCATGCGGTTCCGGCACCAGGCCATTTTCATAGCCGCCCGAACCAAAACGATGCCGCACGAACTGGTCGATGACCGTCTCCGGATTTTCCGGTCCCTGCTCGCTCTGAAACAGAGCCTGCACGGCGGCCACACGAGCGGCCGTGCGGGGTCGCGGCTGGTCGATTTTCACGAGGCCGCACCGAACCGGCGAACAACGTTGATCTGCAGCAGCGCCGCGACAGCCGCCTCAGCGCCCTTGTTGTAACCGTCGCGCCGGCTGCGCGCCGTTGCCTGCTCGATGGAATGAACCGTCAGCACGCCCGAGCCCAGCGCGATACCATATTGCAACGCCACCTGCATCAGTCCGGAGATGGTTTCGCGGCAAATATATTCGTAATGATCGGTCCCGCCGCGCACGATGCACCCCAAGGCGATGAACCCATCGAATTTCTCTGGCCCGCGCAGCACGATGCGGATCGCCTGCGGCAATTCGTAACTCCCTGCCACGCTCAGCGTCTCGTGCGTGGCACCCGCTTCGGTGAGAATGCGCGCGGCGCCCCAACTCATGCCATCCACCACGTCGCGGTAATACGGCGCCCGCACCAGCAGCAGGCGTGGGGGAGGGCCAGGCACCTCGGGCGCGGCCGGCAGCGGCGCGTCTGCCGTGCTCATGCGCAACCCTCGATCCGCCGGGTGCCGACAACGTTCAGGCCATAGCCTTCCAGCCCCACCAGCGGGCGCGGATTGTTGGTCAACAGCACCATGTTGCGCACCCCGAGATCGGTCAGTATTTGCGCGCCTATGCCATATTCGCGCAGCATCCGTTCCGGTCCCCCACTGCTGATCTGCCGCCCGGTGACGAAATCCAGCACGCCCTTGGCTTTCCAGTCATGCAGCACCACCATCACGCCGCGGCCTTCCGCCTCGATCGCGCGCATGGCCGCGTGCATCAGAAGGTTCGTGCGGCCGCCGGGCAGGATCTGGATCGGGTCGATCGCCTGCATGCGCACCAGCACCGGTGCATCCGCCCCAATATCGCCCTTCACCATCACGATGTGTTCGGCCGGGCTGATGGTGCTATCATACACCATCACCCGCCAATGCCCGGTATCGAGGTCGGCAACCGTTTCGTGCACGCAGCGGACATATTTTTCCGCGCGCCTTCGATACGAAATGAGATCGGCGATCGTGCCGAGCTTGACCGCATGTCGTTGCGAGAATGCTACAAGGTCGGGCAGCCGCGCCATGCTGCCGTCGTCATTCATGATTTCGCAAATCACCCCGGCCGGCAACAACCCGGCCATGCGCGCGATATCCACCGCGGCCTCCGTGTGACCCGCCCGCACCAGCGTGCCGCCCGGACGTGCCACCAGCGGAAAGACATGGCCGGGCGTGACCAGGCGCTCCGGCTGGCTGCCGGGATTGATTGCGGCGGCAACGGTGTGGGCGCGGTCGCGCGCCGAAACACCCGTGGTAATGCCGTCGCGCGCGTCGATCGAGACGGTGAAAGCGGTCTGGTTGCGCTGTTGATTGGCCACCGCCATCATCGGCAGGCGCAGCCGTTCCACCTGCTCGCCCGTCATGGCAAGGCAAATCAGGCCGCGGGCATGGCGCATCATGAAGGCGAGCGCCTGGGGTGTGGCGAATTGCGCCGGGATGATGAGGTCGCCTTCATTTTCGCGGTCCTCGTCGTCCACGAGGATGAACATGCGGCCGGCTTGCGCCTCCGCGATGAGCTCGGCGGTGCTGCTGATGGGGCCGCGCAGAATGGCTTCGGGGCTCATGGTCCTCACGCGGTCTCCCGCAGCCGCGCCACATATCTGGCCAGCATGTCGATTTCGATGTGCACCGCATCGCCCGGCGCCCGCAAGCCAAGGGTCGTGTTGGCTGCCGTGTGCGGGATGACATTCACCCCGAACACAAGGGCATTTCCTCCCCCCACCTCGTTCACGGTCAGCGACACGCCATCCACCGAAACCGAACCCTTCTCCGCAATGAACCGGTGCAGCGGCGGGGGCACCTCGATGCTGATCCGAACGGACCCG
>CAJCIS010000006.1 GCA_903970435.1 Acidobacteriota bacterium
AAAGGCTTTAGACCAGTAATTTGCGTAGTTCGGCAAGGATCGTATCAGGGTCCTTGCCCCATCTCCACTCACATTCTTTGAGATGGAGTTCGAAGTTTGTTTTGACGCCGTTGAAGCGTGCGAGGCGGCGTTTTGTGTATGACCAGAAGCTCTCGATGCCATTGACGTGGACCTGGCCGTCGGTGAAGGGGCTGCCCTCTTTGCGGTATTTTTTGATGCGGAAGTGCTTGTCGTATCCGACATCGACGAGGCCGTCATAGGCTTGCCAGCCGTCGGTCATGACGACGCTCTCGAGGCTGACCTTACCTCTGATAAGCCCTTGTAGTGTCTTGGCTTTTACATCGGGGACGATCTCGGTGAAGACGGCGCCCCCGCGCTCGAAGATACCAAACACCGGCTGCTTATTGGTGCCGCGTCCGCGCTTACGTGGACCAGGGACACCGCGTGGGCGCGCCTGACCGAAGTAGCTTTCGTCGCATTCCACAATGCCCACGAGGGCCGCGATTTGCTGCTTCTGGTGGGCATGAATTACGAGCCGGAAAAGCTGGTAATAGCGGTTGATCGTCTTGCGATCGAGACCGAGCATGTGGGCTGTTTGCGTGGCTGTAAGGTCCACCGCAAACGCCCACATGATCTTTCTCTGCTTATAGGCCGATAACCCGTTCTTTTTGTTCAGCATTTGACCATGATACACCGTTATTCATGGTCTAGAGCCTTTTCAAAAAGCGACCGCTTAAAGCCTCTCCACAATCGTCACATTCGCCATCCCGCCGCCTTCGCACATCGTCTGCAGCCCATAGCGCTTGCCGCGCGTGTCCAGCGCGTGGATCAGCGTCGTCATCAGCTTCGTCCCGGAAGACCCCAGCGGGTGCCCCAGCGCGATGGCGCCGCCATGCACGTTCAGCCGGTCCGGGTCGGCGCCGGTATGTTGCAGCCAGGCCAAAGGCACCGGTGCGAAGGCCTCGTTCACCTCGAACAGATCGATCTCGTCGATCGTCATGCCCGCCTTTTTCAACGCCCGCGTTGTCGCCGCCAGGGGTACGTCCAGCATCACCACCGGGTCCCCGCCGAGCACCGACATATGGTGAATCCGCGCCAGCGGTTTTGCGCCCAGCCGTTTTAGCCCGGCTTCGTTCACCACCATCACGCCCGAAGCACCGTCGCAAATCTGGCTGGCATTGGCGGCGGAGATCACGCCGCCTTCCTGCAACAGCTTCACGCTGGAAATCGACTCGATGCTGGCATCGAACCGTATCCCCTCATCCACCTCATGCTTTTCGGCCACACCATCCTTGGTCACGATATCCAGCGGCAAAATCTCTGCTTTCATCAGCCCGTCCTTGGTCGCCGCCGCGGCCTTTTTGTGGCTGTCCAGCGCGAAGGCGTCCAACGCCTCCCGATTATAGCCAAACGTTTTCGCAATCTTCTCGGCGCCGATGAACTGGCTGAACGGCACCTTGCCATATCTCTCCTGGATCGTGCCATTATAGTACGAGCCCAGCCCTTCCTTCTCCGGCAACGCGCTCGGCGTGAACATCGGCACGCGGGTCATGCTTTCCACCCCGCCGGCGATGACGATGTCCATCGTCCCGCTCATCACCGCCTGCGCCGCGAAATGCAGCGCCTGCTGGGCGGAGCCGCATTGCCGGTCCACCGAGGTGCCCGGCGTGCTCTGCGGCAGCCCGGAGGCCAGCACGATATTGCGCGCCACATTGGTGCTCTGCTCCGCCACCTGGCTGACGCAGCCGAAAATCACGTCTTCCACATCCGCCGGATCGGCGCCGGCGCGCCGCACCAGCTCATTCACCACCGCCGCCCCCATATCCACCGGATGCCAGTCCCGTAACCGCCCACCCCGCCGCCCGCCGGCGGTCCGCACGGCGGCAACAATATATGCTTCAGCCATTTGCAAATTCCTTCTTAAATTTAGCGTGGCGCCATTCTGATCGCGCCGTCCAATCTGATCGTCTCGCCGTTCAGCATCGCGTTCTCGACAATATGCACCGCCAGCTTCGCATATTCGGTGGGATGCCCCAGCCGCGCGGGAAACGGCACCTGCGCGCCCAGGCTCCGTTGCGACTCTTCCGGCAATCCCTGCAACATCGGTGTCAGGAACAACCCGGGCGCGATCGTCATCACCCGCACGGCATATTGCGCCAGATCGCGCGCGACCGGTAACGTCATCCCCGCCACTCCGGCCTTCGACGCCGAATACGCCGCCTGGCCGATCTGCCCCTCAAACGCCGCGACGCTGGCGGTGTTGATGATCACGCCGCGCTCCTCACCCATAATCTCCAGCTCCACCATGCGCGCGGCCGCCAGCCGGATCATGTTGAACGTGCCGACCAGATTCACCTGGATCACCCGGTTGAACAGATCGAGCGGAAACGGCCCCTTCTTGCTCACCGTCCGCGCCGCGTTGCCGATCCCGGCGCAGTTCACCAGTATCCGCGCCGGCCCGTGTGCTGCTTCCGCCGCCGCCAAGGCAGCCGTCACGCTATCCTCGCTCGTGACGTCGCATTTCAGGCCGATGCCGCCCAGTTCCGCGGCCAAAGCCGTCGCCGCGTCCAGATTCACGTCCAAAAGCGCCACTTTCGCGCCGCGCGCCGCCAGCGCCCGCGCCGTCGCCGCCCCCAGGCCGGACGCGCCGCCGGTAATCAAAGCCGGTACATCAAATTCCATCCTCGATCCCCTTCTCTAACTTCACTCAGCCCACCGTCATCCCGCCATCGCAAATGAATTCGGCACCGGTGGAATAGGAACTCGCATCGGAGGCCAGGAATAGCGCCATCGCCGCCACATCGCCCGCCGTCGCCAACCGGCCCAGCGGCGTGCCCTGCGCCACCGCGCCACGCATCGCCGCATCCATCTGCGCCGCCAGCATCGGCGTATCCACGCCGCCGGGATGGATGGAATTCACCCGAATGCCAAACGGCGCCAGTTCCAGCGCCGCGCATTTCGTCATCCCCCGCACCGCCCATTTGGTTCCGCTATAGGCGATGTTGTTGACGGACCCAAACAGACCGCCGACCGAGGAGAGATTGATGATGCTGCCGCCGCCGGCCGCCTGCATCGCCGGCGCTGCTTCCCGCATGCCCAGAAACACGCCAAGCTGGTTGATCCGCACCGTGCGCATGAACATCCCAACCGAGGTTTCCGACAACGGCGCCCGCTCGAAAATCCCGGCATTGTTCAGCAGCACGTCCAGCCGGCCAAACCGGGCCAATGCCGCGTCCATCGCATCGCGCCAGCCCGCTTCGTCGCTCACATCGAGCGTCAGAAACATCGCTTCCGGCAATTCCGCCGCCAGCGCCGCGCCGGCCGTTTCGTCCAAATCGGTCAAAACCAGCCGGGCACCCTCCGCCGCGAATAGCCGCGCCGCGGCGGCGCCGATGCCGCGCGCCGCCCCCGTAATGAAGCAAACCTTGCCGTCCAGAACGCTCATCGGCCGTCTTTCATCGCGCCAGATAGCCGCCATCTACCGGGTAGTAGCCGCCAGTGGCAAAACTGCTCTTCTCGCTCGCCAGCCATAGCGCCAGTTCCGCCACCTCATCCGGGCGCCCCCAGCGGTTCAGCGCGTGCAGCGCGCCGATCGCCGCCACCGCCGGCGCCTCCAACATCTCCGCCATCGGCGTGGCGATGAACCCCGGCCCGATTGCATTGACCCGGATATTCTGCCCGGCCGTCTCCAACGCCGCGGTTTTCGTCAAGCCCACCACCGCATGCTTGCTCGCCACATAGGCGCCGGAATTCGCCATCGCCACCTGCCCCATCACGCTCGCGATGTTCACGATCGCGCCGCCACCGGCTGCCGCGATCGCCGGTATCTGCGCCCGCAGGCCATAAAACACGCCGGACAGGTTGATATCGATCACCCGCCGCCAATCCGGCACGGAAATTTCCGCCAACGGCGCCAGGCCACCGCTGATCCCGGCGTTGTTCACCGCCACATGCAGCGCCCCGAACACATCTTCCGCCGCCGTCACTAGCGCCCCATGCGCCGCCGGATCGGCGACATCGGCGCGCCGGAATTCGGCACTGCCGCCGCTCGCGGCGATCTCGGCGGCCACCCGCGCGCCCGCTGGTCCCGCAATGTCGGAAACCACCACGGCAGCCCCTTCGCGCGCGAACAGCAATGCAATCGCGCGGCCGATCCCCGACCCCGCGCCGGTCACGATCGCCACCTTGCCGGCCAGCGCGCCGCTCATTTCAGCGCGTCCACACCGCGATATC
>CAJCIS010000007.1 GCA_903970435.1 Acidobacteriota bacterium
AATGATCCTGCGTCAAAGGCCGGACACATGACCGCATTCGAACCAACGCCAGCATCGCGCGATCTACTTGAACCCTGCGGGCCGTCCACACATGGTATTATTCCTTTGCCTTGCCTACTCACCGCCGATCGAAACCGTCCCCACGCCGCTCACATCCTTGGTGACGGTTCCTGTAACCTTCGCGATCTTGACGTTGCTAATGCCGGACACTTCGATGGAAGCGTCGCCCACAGTGGCGCCTATCGTTATGTTTGACGTGCCACTGCTCGACAGCGTCAGCTTGCCGATCGTGCCTTTGTCGAATTGAACTGAACCGCGCCCGGAGAGTTCCATCGATGCGGCGCCGACAGTGCCGCCGGCGATATCGAGGCTGCCGAGCCCGGAAAGGCTCGCCTGCAGCGCACCGGACATTTGCGTCACGGTCACCGCACCGGTCCCGCTCAAATCAAGGCTCAAGGCGCCGGTCTTGCCGGCCTGCACATGAACCGCGCCACTCAGATCCAAATTGAGCGGACCGCCAACGTCGCCCACCTGGTATTCCGCCTGGCCGCCCTCATCGATGCCGAGCCCGATGCCGGGTGCCACATGAATATTCAATACGAGGGTGGGCCTAAAATCCATGCTCAGTCCCGGCCGCCAGCAGCGTTCCGGCACCGACAATTTCGCGGGATCGCCGCCGGCCAGCACCAGCTGGCTGGTTTCCTCCTCATGGTCGGCGACCGCGTCCACCGTCACTTGCGCACCGATTGCGGCGTCTGGCGTAATGACAACCTGGCGGGCGCAAGGCGAGTCGATTTCCAGGCGTGTGGCCGGGGCGCTCAAATGACGCGTGGCGGCGTGCGCGGTGCCGGCTGCCAACAGGGGCCAGGCGAATGCTGCGAACAAAGGGGCGCTGGGTGGGTGGGGCATTCACGTGTCTCCCGGGTGAGGAACTAGGCCAGGACCTTGGTGCACGGTTTATGCCAACGCTTTGAAAGCGGGCGTTTATGGGCATCGGGACGGCCCGGCGTGGCGAATTTTGCCATATGTTGGCAAGGAATATGACACGCGACGCCATAGTTGGGGTCAGCGCGAAACGCTTGACACCGGGCAAACATTGTGGCCACACTTAACGACCGTTCGTTAATTATAAGAGCACCGATGTCGTCGCGCGGGCGTAGCAAACGTGAAGTGATCAAGGCGCAGGCGTTGCTGCTGTTCGCGGCAAACGGTGTGCACGCCGTGTCGGTGGCCGACATAGCCGCGGCGTGCGACATGACCAAGCCCAATCTTTATGCCCATTTTGCGTCGAAGGAAGAACTCGTCCGCGAATTGTTCCAACAGGGCTACCGCGATTACGGGCGCAGAATGGCCGAGGCCGCCGCCGCCGCGGGTCCATTCCGGGTCAGACTGGAGAGGCTGGTGCGGCTGATCTGCCATCTGCATGATGAGGACCGCTCGCGGTTTCGTTTCATCTTAATGGCGCAGCACGATAACCTGCATGCCATTGCGATCGATGAACACAACCCGGTGGAAATCGTTGTGCGCGTGGTCGCGGATGCCATGGCAAAGGGCGAAATTCCCGCCCGCAACGCCGAGCTGGTGGCCGCCGGTATCGTCGGGCTGGTGGTGCAGCCTGCAACATTTCTGCTGCACGGGCGCATCGGTGCTGCGTTGAGTACGGTTGCGGACGAAATTGTTTCAATGTGCATGAGGGTGGCGACATGACTTCGAGACAAAGTCCCTGGCGTTTGTTGCTGCCTCTTACGGTAACGCAGGCTTGCACTGCCCTGAACGATAACATGGTGCGCAACGCCATGGTTGTTCTGTCACTGTTCCGGCTCGGCGAGGGCCGCGTCGGGGGCGGCACCGGCCTCGTTGCACTCGCGGGCGCGCTGCTGATGGCGCCCTATATTCTGCTGTCGGCGAGCGCCGGCCAAATCGCCGACCGTTTCGCCAAGCCGAAGGTTATCCGCGCCACCAAGTTCGCCGAATTGCTGCTGATGATGGGCACCGCCGCCGCGTTCGCCGTGCAGAGCGTTCCAGGTTTGCTCGCCGTCCTGTTCGGCCTCGGCGTTCAAGGTGCCCTGTTCTCGCCGGTAAAATACGGCATTCTGCCGGAGCAGTTGGCAGACGACCAGCTGGTCGCCGGCAATGGCATTATCGAAGGCGCCACATTCCTGGCCATCGTTGCGGGAACCGTACTCGGGGGCGCACTGATCCTGGCGCCGCGCGGCATAATCTGGGTTGGCGGCATGGGCATCGCGGTCGCGCTGCTGGGTTTGTTGGCAGCCACGCGTATACCGGCGTCGCCCGCGTCCGACCCCACGCTGCGCATCGGCGTAAATCCAATAGAAGAAACCTGGCATGTAACGCGGCGCGCCATGGCCGTGCGGCCAATCCGCCGGTCCATCCTGGGGATATCGTGGTTCTGGACTGTTGGCGCAACAATCATGACCGAGCTGCCGGTCATCATCCGCGATACATTGGGCGCACAGGGGCAGGTGCTTACCTTGCTGCTGACAATGTTCGCGGTGGGTGTTGGCGCGGGATCACTCGGCTGTGCGCGGCTGCTGAAAGGCGAAGTGTCCGCACGCTATGTGCCCTTGGCCGGCCTCGGTATTTCCATTTTCCTGGCCGACTTTGCGCGCGCATGTGTGCGCGGTCATCCGGCTCATCTTTTCACCATCGTAAGCATGTTGTCATCGCCCGCGGGATGGCGCATGATGGCCGATCTGTTCCTGATCGCCGTCTGCGGCGGCATGTTTTCCGTTCCGCTCTACGCCATCCTGCAGGAGGCTTCCGAACCGGCACGCCGCGCCCGCACCGTGGGCGCCAACAACGTGGTCAACGCGTTGCTGATGGTGGCCGGCGCGGCCGCGGCCACGGCCCTGGCCGCGTTGGTCGGCCCCGTTGATGTGCTGGTGGCCACGGCCTTCGTGAACCTGGCTGTCGCAGCCTGGACCTTGCGCATTTTGCCCACCCGGTTCAGCCGCATTTTGCTGCGCTGGTATTTCATTATTTTCCACCGGGCGGAGGTGACCGGGCTGGAACATTATCGGACAGCCACGGGCAAGGTCGTCATTATATCAAACCATTTGAGTTTCGGCGATGCCGCATTGATTTCGGCCTTTTTGCCGGACAGCCCCGCCTTTGCCATTCACACCCATCAGTTGCGGCAGGCCTGGGTTCGCCTGATGGCGCGGGGCGTGCGCGTTTTTCCGGTGGATGTGCGAAACCCCTATGGCATCCGGCGCATGATCGAGGCGGTGCGCGACGAGGGGCAAAAATTGGTGATTTTCCCTGAAGGCCGCATTACGCAAACCGGCGCACTGATGAAAATCTTCGAAGGCGCCGGTGTTGTGGCCGACAAGGCCGGTGCAAGAGTGATTCCCATCAGCATCGACGGCACGCAATTCTCCCCCTTCGGCCACATGGCAGGGAAATTGAAGCTGCGGTGGTTCCCGCGCGTGCGTCTGACCATCCACCCGGCCACGGACATAACGCCGCCCGACGCTGCCAACCTGGCGCCGCGCCGCCGGCGCGAACTTGTCGGGCGCGCGCTGCATGATCTGATGGTGGAGACATCGTTCCGATCGAAGGACGTCGCCAAGACGCTGTTCGCCGCGACGCTGGATGCGGCAAGGCTGCATGGCGGCCGCACCCTCATCGCCGAGGATATCAATCGCGACCCCATTTCGTTCGCCCGTGTGATTACCGGAGCGGCCGCCCTCGGCCGCGCCCTGACCGTCGGAACAAAAGCGGGCGAGGCCGTCGGCGTCATGATGCCCAACGCCAACGCCACGCTTGTGGCATTTCTCGGTCTCAGTGCGTTCGGCCGGGTACCAGCGATGTTGAATTTTTCCGCCGGTGCGGACGGCATGCTGTCCGCCTGTGCCGCCGCCCGCGCAACCATCGTCATTTCGAGCCGCGCCTTTGTGGAAAAGGCAAAATTGGCGCAGGTGGTTGCCCGCATGCAGCCGCATGTTCAATTCATCTGGTTAGAGGATGTCAGAGGTGCCATCGGAATCCGCGCCAAATTGCGGGCCAAATGGGATGCCATGCGCGCGCGCATTTTGCCGGGTGCCTCCGGTTCACCCGATGCGCCGGCGGTGATTCTATTTACCTCGGGCTCGGAAGGCGAGCCGAAGGGCGTTGTGCTCAGCCACCGCAACATCCTGGCAAATTGCGCGCAACTTGCGTCCGTCATTGATTTCAATCCGACGGACCGGGTTTTCACGGCTTTGCCGATGTTCCACAGTTTCGGCCTTGTCGATGGCACCCTGTTGCCGCTGTTCAATGGCGTGCGCACCTTCCTCTATCCATCGCCGCTGCATTACAGGACGGTGCCGGCGCTGATCTATGACAGCGACGCGACGATTTGCTTCGGCACCGACACGTTCCTCAACGGCTGGGCCAAATATGCGCACCCCTATGATTTCTACCGTATGCGGTACATATTTGCCGGCGCCGAAAAGGTTCGCGAGGAGACCAAACGCCTGTTCGCCGAAAAATTCGGCGTCCGTGTGCTGGAGGGCTATGGCGCCACCGAAACGTCCCCGGTCTTGGCCATGAATACCGCCATGCACAGCCGGCCCAACACGGTCGGGCGGTTGCTGCCTGGCATTGCCCACATGCTGGAGAAAGTGCCGGGCGTGGCAGAAGGCGGCCGGCTCTACGTCAAAGGCCCGAATGTCATGCTAGGCTATATGCGTGGCGCGGCGGCTGGAATTATCGAGCCGCCGCCGGAGGGCTGGTACGATACTGGCGACATCGTCGATATCGACGCGGAGGGGTTTGTCGCCATCACCGGCCGCGCAAAACGTTTCGCCAAGATCGCCGGCGAAATGGTCTCACTCGGCGCGGCGGAGGCGCTCGTCGCCGCGTTATGGCCCGAGGAACAGCACGCCGTTCTGGCCGTACAAGATTCACGCAAGGGTGAGCAGTTGCTGCTGGTCACGACGCGCAAGAATGCCGACATGCATGACATATTGGTCTGCGCTCGATCCCGCGGCGTGCCCGAAATCGCCGTCCCGCGCGCGTTTGTGCATGTAGATGCGATTCCGTTGCTGGGAACCGGCAAGGTGAATTATCCTGCGGCACAACGGTTGGCGGAGGCGGCGTGAAGGAAGGAAGCAGTTCTTTTCTGAAGAAAGCAACCAAATAACTTTTATTTGTTGAGGCAATCCCGAACGCCCGGGCTAAGAGCTCCAACCGTTCCGGAGGCGAGGAGCAAGAGTCTTTTCACCCGCTACGCTTACGCATCTTATCACGAATCATCGGCGTCGCCTGGTGGTCACCCTGGTCGGTGAATCGATCCGGAAACTCTCCGAGATTCTCTTGCAGGGACGCCTCATCGACAACTTCGCCCTGAACGGCCGTATCGCGCAGCATCGGGATTTCCACTTCGCCCGCACCGGGGCTTTCCTCAATGCCGACGAGTTCACGCGCGCGTTCCCAATATTCCAGGTCTTGCCCTAAAGGGCGACCATCATTCTCCCAAAGGTGATAGGCGCGTTGGCGAATACGCTCGGTACGTTCCGGCGTGTCTTCAAGGGGATTATCACTCATGTTGCTGCCTTCTTGATCTGGTAAGGATGAATGTTCGCGCCCATACGACGCTAGCCGGGGCGCGCACGCGCGCACCCCGGCCCATCGGCGTTCGGACAGGCTGTTTCTGTCAGGCGGCCATCCGGTTGACCTTTGTCTCGGCAATATTGCTAAGCTTCTTATCGGCCGCCTTCTCTTCCGACAAAGTTTCCTGAAGCACCCGGGCGCACTCGTTGCGGCCCAGCTGAGATGCGAATGCAATTAGGGACCCGTAGCGGGAGATCTCGTAATGCTCGACCGCCTGCGCCGCAGCCAGCATCGCCGCGTCGCAAACTTCCTTGTCGCCGCAGTCGGAGATGAGTTCCTTCGCTTCGGTCAGGATTCCATCGATCGCCGGGCAGGTCACGCCCTTGGCGGGCTTGCCATGCATTTCAAACACCTTTTCCAGGCGTTTCACCTGATTCTTTGTTTCAGTCAGGTGATGCTCGAAAGCAGCCTTCAGCTCGGGGTTCGATGCCTTCTCGGCCATGGTTGGCAGGTTCTTCACGATTTGCTGCTCGGCGTAGTAAATATCCTGCAGCGTGTGAAGGAAAAGATCATCGAGTGTTTTGATGGGGCTTGTAAACAAACCCATGACGGCCTCCGTTGGTTCTACGACTGGGGTTCACGTTTTGCATGAGGCAAGCAGCTTGCAAACTTTGCAGCCATCGCTTCCACGTTCCGACAACGCCTATTTCAGCTACGTCGTTCCCTAAGGCAAGACGAATTCACGTCATTACTGCAAGCGGGTTTGGTGGGAATTCCGCCACTGCGAGGCCGATGACAGCTTCCCGTAGGAATGCTTGTCGGCTTCCGCCTTGCCGCCCTTTTCGGACGCGGATGTTTCAGAATGATGCCGGTCGCTCGTGGGCGTGCCCTTTGGTTCATCGGCGGCCGCGCCCTCGGGGATGCCGTGATCCGGCACAGGTTTGGTGTGTGTTTCCGCCGACACGTGGACCCTCCGCGCATGCGCTCTACATTAATGAACCGCGCAACCTGCATCCAAGTTCCCATGGGCAGCGCCGCCGGCTCCATACACCTCTGCGGAGGAGACTTGAACACGCGCCGTCAGAATTGCCAGAAGCCCACCAGGCCCGAAAAACGGAATGATGATGGGAACGCCGATGCACGCCACCGGTTGAATAATCCGATGCCAGCCGACAGAAGCCCGATCCGCGATGCCGCTCTCGACGGTAAAGCTCCGCGCGCTTACGCCTTGGCGTTGCCCCCTAACGTCGCCGCGTTGGAACAGGCGGCCGATGCGGCGCGTCGCCTCGGCTTTGACAGCTTGCTTGCGCTGGCCGCGAATCCCGCGGACCCTGCGTTGCAGGCTTACGGTCATGCGGCAGTGAATGAGTTCGCCCGCGCCGCGCACAACCAAGGGTTGATAGCATGGACAACTGTTTCGCTTGATCGTATTTGCTCCGATCACGAATTGGTGGTGCAGTCGCCGGCAAAATCGTTCGGCACGCCGCCCCTTGCTCAAGCCGATGCCATCGATCCGCGCCAGCCGGTCGCGCGCGTGCGGGGTGTTGTCCGGTTGCGGCAACCATGGTGCGAGGTCGTGGGTAAATGGTGGCTGCATCAACTCGAACGGTTACGAGACCTGGGCCTTGACGGTTTTGTCCTGCTCGACTCCCACGCTGCCGGTGTCGCGCTCGCGTCAAGGCTGGTGCAGGTGGGCGAACGAATCGAAATGTTTCGAACCGCGTCGCCAGATTCGGTCGTTGAAGCCGGCAACGTGCTGCTCGGCGCGGAGTCGCGCGTTCGCGCCGCGCCGCTGCGCGCGGCAATGGCCTATGTAGGGCTGACCGCCGACGGCTGGGCGTTTGCAGAACCCAACGATGCCGGCCTGGATGCAACCGTGCTTGCTGTGAATGAAGCTTTGCGAACCCGCGGGCCGGGTGCGTCGGTGCGCCGTTGGACGGGCGCCGGCGCGAAGTTGGAAATCATTTCGCGATCAACGGACAACGGCGCGTTGCTGTTGGTGCGAAATCGCGCGCCGGCCCCGGCCGTCTGGCCACCTGAAAGATTGCCTCCCTTGCCATGGCAACATTTTACCGCGGCATCGGGGTTCGACATGAACCGGATGGTCATTGCGCCGGGCGACGCGGTGTTGCTGCTGGCCCGTCCTCAGCCAAATGTGGTCGTGCCACCCGGGATGAAATTGGATGCGGCAACGGATCCTGCCCGGCGCGTCGTCATTACGCGCGTGTCACCGTCAGTTGATCGCGGCGCGTTCCCGGCGAAATCGGTGGTCGGCGATTGCGTGGCTATAGAGGCGGACCTGTTCGCCGATGGTCACGAGCAGTTGGCAGCTGCCGTGCTGACACGGGCCATCGACGAAAAGGGCTGGGCCATCCAACCCATGCGTTTGGTGGCGAACGATGTCTGGAGCGCGTCCGTGCGGTTCACCCGCCTCGGCCGCCATGAAATGGTGATTGAGGCGTGGATCGACGAATGGGGTGGTTTCACGCGCGATCTTACCCGAAAAAATGATGCCGGGCAGGATGTGACGCTCGAGTTGCGCGAGGCCAGGTCGTTCATCGAAGCCGCGGCGGACAGGGCCCGCCCACAGACATCCGCGCAATTGTCGGCAACCTTGGCAGCTCTCGATGACGCGGATGCCGCTACTTCCGTAAGCATAATATTGGCAGAGAAGCTTGCCACGGCGATGGCTGAGGCAGCCGACCGGCGGTTCCTTACGCGGAGTTTTGTCCAGCCGATCGAGGTTGAGCGAGAGGGCGCCCGGTTTGCCAGCTGGTACGAACTATTCCCGCGCTCGCAGAGCCAGGACAAGAAGCGGCATGGAAATTTTTCAGATGTCATTGCACGATTGCCGCATATCGTGGCCATGGGATTCGATACGTTGTATTTTCCGCCGATCCATCCGATCGGGCAACGAAACAGAAAGGGGCCCAACAATTCGCTGCAGGCAGCGCCGTCTGACGTGGGTAGCCCGTACGCTATCGGTTCCGAGCTCGGGGGCCACAATGCCATTCACCCCGAGCTCGGCACGCTGGCGGACTTTCAGGCATTGATTGCCGCCGCGCACGAACAAGGCCTCGACCTCGCGCTCGATTTCGCGATCCAATGCGCGCCGGACCATCCTTGGTTGGCGGAACATCCCGGCTGGTTCGCATGGCGGCCTGACGGCACCGTCAAATATGCCGAAAATCCTCCCAAGAAATACCAGGATATCGTCAATGTCGACTTCTACGCACCGGATGCGGTACCAGAACTATGGGAAGCGCTGCGTGACGTGGTGCTGTTCTGGATAGAGCAAGGTGTGCGAACGTTCCGTGTAGATAACCCCCACACCAAACCATTGCCGTTTTGGCAATGGATGATCGCCGATGTGAAGGCCCGATTCCCCGAAGCACTTTTTCTTGCAGAGGCGTTCACGCGGCCGAAGCCCATGTATCAGCTCGCCAAGGTGGGATTTTCCCAATCCTACACGTATTTTACCTGGCGCAATGAGAAGGCGGAGCTGACATCTTACATGAACGAGCTCACGCAGACCGACGTCAGACATTTCTTTCGCCCACATTTCTTCGTCAACACGCCCGACATCAATCCGGTGTTCCTGCAAACGGCCGGGCGTGCCGGCTTTCTAATCCGGGCGGCACTTGCCGCAACCCTCTCCGGCCTGTGGGGCGTTTATGCTGGTTTCGAGCTCTGCGAGGCCGACGCCTTGCCAGGGCGCGAAGAATATCTCGACAGCGAAAAATACGAATTACGCCCGCGGCCGGATCGTGCGCCCGGTGATATCGTCGACGAAATCACGCACCTGAACCATCTGCGCCGTGCTGAACCGGCCCTGCAAAGTCACCTCGGGCTGACATTCCAGGTGGTATTCAACGACAATATCCTTTACTACACCAAACAGGCGCCCGGCCATTCCGACCTTCTGCTGATCGCCGTCAGTCTTGATCCTCATGGCGTGCAGGAGGCGGATTTCGAAGTGCCGCTCTGGCACTTTGGGTTGGCAGATGATGGGAGTGTGGACGTGGAGGATTTGGTGCGCGGCAGGCACTTCCGCTGGACCGGGAAGATCCAGCATTTACGCCTGGCGCCCGACCATCCCTACGCGATATGGCGCATAATGCCTTCTGCCGGGGCGGTGAACATTGTCTAATCGCAAAATGTCCAAGCTGCCAAGCAACCCGCTCTGGTACAAGGATGCGGTGATTTATCAGCTGCACGTCAAATCGTATTTCGACTCCGACAACGATGGGGTTGGCGATTTTCCGGGCCTGATCCAGCGCCTGAATTACCTCGCCGAAATGGGTGTAAACTGCCTTTGGCTGTTGCCCTTCTATCCTTCGCCGCGCCGAGACGATGGCTATGACATCTCCGATTACCGCAATGTGCATCCGGAATATGGCAAACTGTCCGACGTAAAGCGTTTTATTTACGAAGCGCATGCACGCGGAATTCGCGTCATTACTGAACTCGTCATCAATCACACATCAGATCAGCATCCCTGGTTCCAGCGCGCACGCCGGGCGAAAAAGGGTTCTGCGGCGCGCAACTTCTACGTCTGGTCAGATACCGACAAGGCCTACGCGGGCACGCGCATCATCTTTCTTGACACGGAAAAATCCAACTGGACATGGGATGAAGAGGCAAAAGCCTATTTCTGGCATCGTTTCTATTCGCATCAGCCGGATCTGAACTTCGACAATCCGCTTGTGCTGAAAGCGGTGCTGTCGGTGATGCGGTTTTGGCTGGACCTGGGGGTGGACGGCTTGCGTTTGGATGCGGTGCCGTATCTGGCGGAGCGTGAGGGGACCAGCAACGAAAATCTGGAGGAAACGCACGAAATTCTGCGCAAGATACGCGCGGCGCTCGACCGTGATTACACCGACCGTGTGTTGCTGGCCGAAGCGAACATGTGGCCGGAGGATACGCAGCAATATTTTGGCCGCAATGCCGACGAATGCCACATGGCGTTTCATTTCCCGCTCATGCCGCGCATGTATATGGCCATTGCGCAGGAAGACCGGTTCCCGATATCCGATATCATGCGGCAGACGCCGGATATTCCGGAGAGTTGTCAGTGGGCGATTTTTCTGCGCAATCATGATGAGCTGACCTTGGAGATGGTCACCGACAAGGAGCGGGACTATCTGTGGGAAACCTATGCATCGGACCGCAGGGCACGCATCAATCTCGGTATTCGCCGTCGTCTCGCGCCATTGCTGGAGCGTGACCGGCGGCGTATCGAATTGATGAATTGCCTGCTGCTGACCATGCCGGGAACGCCGGTTCTCTATTACGGTGACGAAATCGGCATGGGCGACAATGTGCATTTGGGTGACCGCGACGGTGTGCGCACTCCCATGCAATGGTCGGGCGATCGTAACGGCGGCTTCTCCCGCGCCGATCCCGCGAGCCTGGTGCTGCCGACCATTCAGGATCCGCTCTACGGCTACCAGGCGGTCAATGTTGAAGCGCAATGGCGAGATCCGCATTCGCTTTTGAACTGGACGCGGCGCATGCTGGTGGTGCGCCGGCAGCATCAGGCATTCGGCCGTGGCACACAACGTTTTCTCCGTCCCATGAACCGGAAGGTGTTGGCGTATCTGCGCGAATATGACGGCGAATCCATACTGTGCGTCGCGAACGTGTCGCGCGCCGCCCAGGCGGTCGAGCTCGATCTCAGCGAGTTTGCCGGACGTGTGCCGGTGGAGCTTTCCGGCCGGATGTCATTCCCAAAAATCGGCCAACTCACCTACCTCATCACTTTGCCGCCCTACGGATTTGCCTGGTTCCTGCTGAGCACCGACGCAGAGGCGCCGGCATGGAGTTCGGCAACACCTGGCAGGCAGGACGAGATGTATACGTTCGTACTAAGGAACGGTCTGGCGGATATTGTCTCCGGCAAGGCGCGGCATGTGCTTCAGCACGAGTTGCTGCCTGGCTATATCGCACAACGGCGATGGTTTCAAAACAAGGACGAAGAAGTCGGCGGCGTGGAGATCAGCGCCTTCGATGCTTTGCCGGGCGCGGGGCAGGAGGCGATGTTTGTCGAGTTGTGCTTGCACGTCAACGAGCGATTTGAGCGGTACACGCTTCCTCTTACCGTTGCGTGGGAGGATGCAACGCCGCATCCCTTTGAAGCGCCATTGGCCCTCGCACGGGTGCGTCGCGGCCGCCGCGTGGGATTACTGACGGATGCGTTCGCCTCGCCGGTGCTGCCACGGGCCATGATCCTTGGCTTGAAAGGCAAGGCCGTGGTTGAATTGGAATGCGGCGGCCGCATCGTATGCCGCCCAACAATTGCCATGGACACGGCTGAACTGGATGACGATGCCGAAATCCACTGGCCGGGCACTGAACAAACCAACTCCACACTGCTGATTGGTCATCAGGCGGTCGTCAAGATGTTTCGGCGATTGACCGCCGGAACCCATCCTGAGGCCGAAATGAGCCGTATGCTGACCGAGCGGGGTTTTGGCGGGGCGCCTGCCCTGCTGGGCGACATCGTGCGCATCGGCTCGGACGGCCAGGAATACACGCTCGCCGTCATGCAGAAGTTTGTCGACAATCAAGGTGATGGTTGGGCGTGGAGCCTCGACCTTCTGAAGCGCATTGTCGAGGAGGGGTCGACACCGTTCGGCCGGGACGAATCCTCCGTGTTTGGTCCCTATACCACGTTTGCGCGCACACTGGGGCGGCGCCTTGGTGAAATGCATGCGACTTTAGCCCAGCCCAGCGAAAACCCCGATTTCGCGCCCACCCATGCTACGTCCGACGATGTTGAGGCCTGGAGAAATCAGGCCAGCGAAGAACTTGCGCACGCCATCGACAGTTTGGCCAGCCGCGCGAACCTGTCGGATGCGGACGCCGAATTGGCGCGTGCCATTGCAAAGAATCGTTCCGGGCTATCACGGGCGATGGAACGCATGGCGTCCGGCGGTGAAGGCGCCTTGCGCATACGCATTCATGGTGATCTCCATCTGGGGCAGGTACTGGTTGCCGGCGCGGACGTGCAAATCATCGATTTCGAAGGAGAGCCCAAGAAGTCATTGGCGGTGCGCCGCGCGAAGGCTAGCCCATTCCGCGACATTGCCGGCCTTATCAGGTCTTTTGACTATGTGGCGGCGCAGATTGGCCGTAATGTCCAGGTGAATGAAGCCGCGACCGAAGGCGGTGCGCGCGCCGAAGACCTGTTGCAACGTTTTCGCAGCGAGGCGGAGGCGGCAATGTTGGCAGGATATGGCGAAGGGTCCGGCGACGCGTTGCCCCCCATCAACCAAGGCCTGCTCGACCTGTTTGTTTTGGAGAAGGCGGCGTATGAAATTGGTTACGAGGCTGCAAATCGGCCGGATTGGCTGGCCGTCCCGTTACGTGGTTTGGCGCGCCTGATGAACCATATCCTCGAGGAGGCGCCAGCATGACAGAGGATTCCGTGGATACCTCCGGCCAGCGAGGTGACAATCAGGCGAACCTGACAGATATCGAATCAGTTTATCGGAGCGGGTTGAATGACGGACGCTTGACCGATCCACTTGCTGCGGAAGCACTCGCCCAAGGTATCGTGGGTGACCCGTTCTCTATTCTTGGGCCACATGAGACGCAGTCCGGAACGGTCGTGCGGGCCTTCCTGCCTGGTGCCGAATCTGTGAGCGTTGTGGCGCGGGAAAATGCGGGCGTGCTGGCTGAATTGCGGCCAGAGGGGAATGCCGGACTATTTAGCGGTGTCATCCCGAACCTGGTGCCATATATGTTGCGCATCAAGTGGCCAGGGGGAATACAGGAGACCGAGGACCCTTACAGTTTCGGCCTGCTGCTCGGCGCGACAGACCTGTATTTGTTTTCCGAAGGAGCCCATTGGCAATTGTCGGAAAAATTTGGCGCGGCTGCAACCACCCATGAAGGGGTGGACGGGGTGCGGTTTGCTGTCTGGGCGCCAAACGCAAGGCGCGTTTCGGTTGTCGGCAACTTCAATACGTGGGACGGGCGCCGGCATACGATGCGAAAACGTATCGAGGCAGGTGTGTGGGAGCTGTTTGTTCCCCGTTTGCGGGCGGGGGAGCACTACAAGTATGAAATTCTGGGGCCGGACGGTCAGGTGCAGCCACTAAAGGCCGATCCGTTGGGCCGCCGCACCGAAGCCCCGCCATCGACAGCTTCTGTTGTGACCGATCCCACCCCGTTTACATGGAGTGATCAGGAATGGATTGCATCACGTGCGAAACGGCAAGGTGCTGACGCACCTATGTCGATCTATGAGGTTCATGCCGGCTCATGGCTTCGCCCGGATGGCAACGCAGGGTCCGTGCTTGATTGGAGCGGCTTGGCCGAACGCCTGATACCCTATGTCGTAAGGCTCGGTTTTACGCATATCGAATTCCTGCCGATTATGGAACATCCATTTGGCGGCTCATGGGGATACCAACCGCTGTCGCAATTCGCACCGACGGCACGCTACGGGTCGCCAGCCGATTTTGCAGAGTTTGTCGATTCGTGTCACGACCAGGGCGTCGGCGTCCTATTGGATTGGGTGCCGGCTCATTTTCCAACTGATGCTTACGGCCTGGCACTCTTCGACGGTACTCATTTATATGAACACGCCGATCCGCGGGAAGGGCTGCAACAGGATTGGAACACCTTGGTGTACAATCTTGGCCGGACAGAAGTGCAAGGCTTCCTGATTGCCAGCGGGCTTTATTGGCTTGAGACATTTCATGTCGACGGGCTTCGCGTCGATGCGGTAGCCTCCATGCTCTACCGTGACTATTCGCGTGGACCAGGTCAATGGACACCGAACATCTACGGCGGCCGTGAAAATCTGGAAGCGATCGCGTTCTTGAAACGCATGAATACCGTTGTGGCGGAACGATGCCCGGGCGCCGTGACCATTGCCGAAGAATCCACAGCGTGGCCGGGCGTTTCGGCGCCGGTATCATCGGGCGGGCTCGGCTTCAGCTTCAAGTGGAACATGGGCTGGATGCACGACACGCTGAAATATTATGGGAAGGACCCGATCTATCGCTCGTGGGAACACGGGGATATTACATTCGGGTTGATCTACGCATTTTCCGAGCGCTTCGTTTTGCCGCTGTCGCATGACGAAGTCGTGCATGGCAAAGGATCGCTCTATCGGCGGGCGCCCGGCGATGCGTGGCAGAAATCGGCGAATCTGCGCGCCTATTTCAGTTTCATGTGGACGCATCCTGGCAAGAAGCTGCTATTCATGGGTGGTGAGATCGGCCAGGATCGTGAGTGGAACCATGACGGCGAAATCGATTGGGCATTATTGGATGATCCGCTTCATGCGGGCCTGCAACGCCTGGTCGGCGACCTCAACCGGCTCTATCGCGGCATGCCCGCGCTTCACGAAGGTGATTGTGAGAGCTGGGGTTTTGCCTGGGTCATCGGCGACGCTGCGGCCGATAGCGTATTCGCCTATTTGCGGCGGGATCGGGCGGGACGGCCTGCACTCGTCGTTCTGAACATGACGCCGGCCGTCCGGGAGGATTATCGGGTTGGCGTCCCCGCCGAAGGTTTCTGGAGGGAACTGTTGAACAGTGATTCAGAGATTTACGGCGGCAGCAATGTCGGGAATGCGGGGGCCGTGCAAGCAGATCCCGTTGCGATGCACGGGCATGATTGGTCGTTGCGGCTTCGCTTGCCGCCTCTGGCGGCCCTCATCCTCGAAGGCGGCGCATGAAGGTTCAGGGGTTGGGTGCGGGTGACCTCGCTGCGGACATGTCGGAAGGCGTGGATCCGGACAGCATTTCTTTCCGCTTCGGTCCGGTGGTGCAGGGCAACGAGGTACTGTTTCAAGTCTGGGCGCCGGACGCTCGAATCGTCTCGGTGCGCGTCGAAACTCGTTCGCCGGTCGGCTTGGTGCAAGATCAGGACGGCTATTGGAAGGTCCGGTGCGAGGCTGCGCCCGGCGATGTGTACAAATTCGACATTGATGGTCTGATTGTGCCCGATCCGGCCTCGCGGTTTCAGCCGCAGGACACCGGCGGCCCCAGTCAAATCGTGGCACCCGACAGGTATAAATGGAAGAACCGTTATTGGCACGGCCGGCCCTGGGAAGAGGCGGTGTTGTACGAAGCGCATGTCGGTGTGTGCGGTGGTTATGACGGTTTGCGGCACCGTTTGCCTGAGCTTGCGGCGTTGGGCATTACGGCGCTGGAACTCATGCCCATCGGGGAATTCGCGGGCGCGCGCAACTGGGGCTACGACGGGGTCATGCCGTTCGCGCCGGACAGCGCCTATGGCACGCCCGATGATTTGCGAGCCTTGGTAGATGAAGCGCACGGCCACGGCATGATGATGTTTCTGGACGTGGTGTATAACCATTTCGGTCCGGAAGGTAACTTCCTTCCCGCCTATGCATCGCGTTTCTTTGACGAAGCAACGCCAACACCATGGGGCGCGGCCATCGATTTTCATCAGCCCGCGGTGCGGCGTTTTTTTAAGGAGAATGCGCTGTATTGGCTCAAGGAGTTTCGATTTGACGGGCTGCGGCTGGACGCAGTGCACGCCATTGCTGACCGTACTTGGCTGACAGAAATGGCGGCGCTTGTGCGCGCCAGTTTCCGGGACAGGCACGTTCACCTCGTGCTTGAAAATGAACATAACGATGCGGCGCTGCTTGGCGCTGGTTTTAATGCGCAATGGAGCGACGACTTTCATAATGTCGTGCACGTGCTGCTCACGGGGGAGACACACGCCTATTACACCGACTTTGCGGAGCAGCCGGCTAAGAAACTTGCAAGATGCCTGGCCGAGGGTTTCATCTATCAGGGTGAGGGTTCGCCAAACCACGGTGGACGCCCGCGTGGCCAACAGAGCGGGCATTTGCCGCCAACCTCGTTTGTTGCGTTTCTGCAGAACCATGACCAAGTTGGCAACCGGGCCCTGGGTGAGCGGCTGACGTTGCTCGCGCCGCCCGCGGCGTTGAAGGCGGCCATGGCATTGATGTTGCTGTGCCCGCAGATACCCATGCTTTTCATGGGTGAAGAGGACGGGGCACGCGAACCGTTCCTTTTCTTTACCGACTTTCACGGTGAGCTTGCGGACGCCGTGCGCGAGGGCCGCCGGAAAGAATTCGCGAAATTCCCGGCTTTCGCCGATCCCCACGCACGCGAGGCAATCCCCGACCCGAATGACGCGTGCAGTTTCGAAGCCTCGCGATGGAGTGCCTGGGCGCCGGATGCGCAAGAGTGGCACGATTTCATTCAACATCTGATTTCGTTGCGGCGTAACAGCATCATACCCGGCCTACGTGGTGCGCGTGCCTTGGGCGCGGAGGTATTGGGCGAGGCGGCCGTGCAGGCAAGCTGGCGGATGGGTAACGGCACAACCCTCATTTTGGCAGCCAACTTTGATAACGATGCGGTTTCCATGGTGCGGCCTGATCTCACGCCGTTATTCGGTTCGCTGGCGGAGGGGAATGGTCTGCCGGGCATGTCGACCTATGCGTGGCTGGCGCCCGCGCCATGAATCGGTCCGCTATACCTTCGGCGACATACCGCCTGCAATTGCACAAGGATTTCACGCTGGACGATGCGGCCGCGCAAGTCACGTATTTGGCGCAGCTTGGGATCAGCCACCTGTATCTGTCACCTATGTTGGTGGCCCGCGCGGGTTCGATGCATGGTTACGATGTCGTGGACCACAGCCACATCAATCCCGAATTGGGTGGCGAGGCGGCGTTGCGCCGCCTTGCGGCCGCGTGTCACGCAGCTTGCCTGGGCCTCATTCTCGATATTGTCCCGAATCATATGGCGGTCGGCACGGAAAACAAAATGTGGTTGGATGTGCTGGAGAACGGCCAATCCAGCCTCTACGCCAGGGTGTTCGATATCGACTTCGACTCACAGGATGCCGACATCGCCGGCAAGGTTGTGGTTCCCGTATTGGGGGAGCCGTATGGCCAGGCTCTGGAGGGTGGCATCCTGCAATTAGTTGCTGATGCGGAGCTCGGGAAGCTCGCGGCCGCCTATGGGCCGCATCGCTTTCCGCTGCGGCCGGAGGATCACGACCGGATTGCGGGCGGCGCAGACATCGCGCATGCGGATTTGAGTGAGTGGAAATCGCCCCGCGCGCTGCACGCGCTGCTGGAGCGGCAGAATTTTCGCCTCTTTTGGTGGCGGGCCGCCGGTGACGTCATCAACTGGCGGCGCTTTTTCGATGTCAATGAACTTGCCGGCTTACGGGTTGAGGACGCGGCGGTTTATCAGCGCGTTCACGGCGTCATACTTCAACTTTATGCCGAAGGCGTAATCGATGGGGTGAGGGTGGACCATATCGATGGTCTGGCCGATCCTGCCGCTTATGCACGGAATTTGCGAACGGATCTGGTATCGCTGAACGAACGCCGGCCGCCGGATACGCCGCGCGACGGGCCTTATTTGGTCGTTGAAAAAATCCTAGGGCACGGCGAGACATTAGCTTCGGATTGGGGTGTAGACGGCACGAGCGGGTACGACTTCATGAACGAGGTCAATGCCGTGCAACATGACGCAGCAGGCGAGCCGATACTCGATACGCTTTGGCGCGAAGTGAGTGGCCGCTACGGCGTGTTCGATCAGGTTGAGACCGCGGCGCGGCTCGAAGTTCTGCGCGGCGGTTTTGCGGGTCAATTGGCGGATTGTGCGCGCGCCTTCGCAAAGCTCGCGCGTAGCGCGCCTGCGTCGCGCGATGTGACCGAGGAAAGTTTCCGCAGGGTTCTGGCCGCCCTGATTGCAAGATTGAGGATCTATCGTAGTTACGCCACCGGGTTGCCGAACGCACCGCAGCCTGCACCCGGTTTTACGGTAGCTTTCGAGGCTGCGCGCGGTTCGTTGCCGGCAGACGACGCGACCTTTGATTTTCTCGGTGCGGCGTTGGCGGGACGCAGCGAGGGTGCCGAGGGTGACCGCATCACCGCCGTGCGAAGGCTCAATCAATTGACCGCACCCGTCGCTGCAAAGGCCGTGGAAGACACGGCGTTTTATCGATATGGCCGGTTATTGTCGCGCAATGACGTGGGATTCGATGCGGGACGTATGGCATTGGACGCTGATTCGTTCCTGGCGTCCGGAAAGGACCGCGCCCGTGATTGGCCGCGGGCCATGCTGACAACCGCCACCCATGATCACAAGCGCGGCGAGGATGTCCGGGCGCGGCTCGCGGTGTTGAGCGAGATCCCCGACACCTGGCGCGACATGGTTCGCCAATGGCTGGCAATGACGGAACAGGAACGCCCTGAACAAATAGCGAACGACGATGCCTATACATTGTTTCAAACCCTGGTTGGCGCGTGGCCGCTGGGGTTGAAGGCGGATGATGAGGAAGGTGTGCGTGCATTCGGTGACCGCGTGGCCGGCTGGCGCGAAAAATCATTGCGTGAGGCCAAAATGCGGTCGTCGTGGGCGGCGCCCGACGCAGCGTATGAGGCGGCGAATATCGATTGGCTGAGGGCGCTTCTCGATCGCAGCGAGGGGAGCGGCTTTCTGCATAGCGTTGCCGCGTTCGTGGCCGGCATTGCGCCGGCCGGCGCGATCAACGGCGTGGTGCAGGCCGCGCTGCGTTGTGCATGGCCGGGCATTCCAGACCTCTATCAAGGCGCTGAATTGTGGGATTTTTCGCTGGTCGATCCAGATAATCGGCGGCCCGTTGATTACGGCGCGCGAGGCCAATTGCTAAGCGAACGGGCTTCTGATTGGGTGTCGGGCGCGGTGAAGCAACATATGATTGCGGACCTGCTCGCGCGGCGGCGCAATGATCCCGATCTGTTCACCAAGGGCAGCTTGGAGAGGCGCTCGGTTCGGGGAACGCGGCGCGGGCATATCATTGCGTTCGAACGACGGCTTGGCGATCGGGCGGTGACCGTGGCGGCGATGCTGCATGTCGCGCAGGCGGTTCATTCGCTCGGCGCGATGCCGGGTGCCGCCTGGTGGGGCGATACGGAAGTGGAAACGGAAGCGGGTTGGCAAGCGGCGGCCGAGTTGTTTGCGGAAGGACCCGTCTTCGTGGCCGCCGCGCAGGCGAACGCCCCGGTCGGTCCTTTCACTTCCGACCAGTCCCTGGCCGCGGATGTTATCAATTCCTGAGGGGGCGCCTTGCGCAACCAAAACGCTTTATAATCGTTGGAATACCCATGCCAGACGGTTTTTCCCAGCAGACATCTCATACGGTGCGGCCCGGCTCGCCCACCCCCCGTGGCGCCACCTACGATGGCGGCGGGGTGAATTTCGCGCTGTTTTCCGCGCATGCGACACGGGTAGAATTGTGCCTGTTCGATCAGGAAGGCCGCGACGAAATCGCGCGCCTTACTTTGCCGGATTATACCGACCAGATCTATCATGGTTACGTGCCGGACCTGCAGCCGGGCCAGGTTTACGGCTACCGCGTGCATGGCCCGTACACGCCGGAGGAAGGTCACCGTTTCAATCCCAACAAGCTTCTGCTCGACCCCTATGCCCGCGGCCATACCGGCGAGATGAGCTGGAACGATGCCTGCTACGGATATACCATCGGCGCCAAGGACGCCGATCTGACGTTCGACGAGCGGGACAGCGCGCCGTTCGTGCCGAAATGCGTTGTGGTCGATCCCAATTTCGCGTGGCAGGGTGAGCCGCGCCGGGCATTCGTGCCCTGGAACCGCACGCTGATTTACGAAACGCATGTGAAAGGCTTTACCCAGCGCCATCCGGCAGTACCGGAACGGCTGCGCGGCACTTATGCCGGGCTGGGCTGCCAGCCGGTGATCGACTACATCAAGTCGCTTGGCATGAGCTCGGTCGAGTTGCTGCCCATTCATACGTTCCTCGATGATAGCTATCTCATCGAAAAAGGCTTGCGGAATTACTGGGGATATAATTCTATCGGCTTTTTTGCGCCGGACCCGCGCTATGCGTCCGACCGCGCCAATACGTTGCGTGAATTTAAGGAAATGGTCGCACGCTTCCATGATGCCGGGTTAGAAGTCATTCTCGATGTCGTGTATAATCATACCGCGGAAGGTAACGAACAAGGCGCCACCCTGTCGTTCAAGGGCATCGACAATCACAGCTACTATCGGTTGCAAGCGGACAACAAGCGTTACTACGTCAACGACACCGGCACCGGCAACACCATGGACATGTCGCATCCCCGCGTGTTGCAGATGGTCATGGACAGCTTGCGCTACTGGGTGGAGGAAACCCATGTCGATGGATTCCGGTTCGATCTCGGTACCATCCTGGCCCGCGAACCTGGCGGGTTCGACTCGCGCAGCGGCTTTCTGATTGCGTGCAGCCAGGACCCTTGCCTCACCAGGGTGAAAATGATTGCCGAGCCCTGGGATATCGGACCGGGCGGCTACCAGGTCGGCGGCTTTCCGCCGGGCTGGGCGGAATGGAATGACAAGTTCCGCGACACGGTACGCGATTTCTGGCGCGGTCATGCCTCGGCCGGCGACATGGCGCGCCGCGTGCACGGGTCAGGCGACATTTATGACCACCAGGGACGCCGGCCATGGGCCAGCGTCAATTTCATTGCGGCGCACGACGGATGCACGCTGAACGACCTGGTAACCTATAACGGCAAGCATAACGAAGCCAATAGCGAAGACAACCGCGACGGCTCCGACGATAACCGGTCGTGGAATTGCGGCGTCGAAGGGCCGACGGACGACCCCGAAATCAATGCGTTGCGCCTGCGTCAAATGCGCAACCTGCTGGCATCGCTTGTGTTCAGCCAGGGCATCCCCATGCTTCTGGCCGGTGACGAGTACGGCCGCACGCAGAACGGCAACAATAATGCCTATTGCCAGGACAACGACCTGACCTGGATAGGCTGGGAGCGCAACGAAAGACAGGAGGCGCTGCTGCGGTTTGCGCAAAAAGTGACCTGGCTTCGCGCCGAACACCCCGCGCTGCGCCACGGCAGGTTCCTCGGTCACCCCACGCTGGAGGAGCAGCCACGCGATATTCTGTGGCTGAATGCCGCCGGCCATGAAATGAGTGCCGAGGATTGGGGCGATGCGGACGCGCACGCGTTCGGCATGCTGATCGATGTGCCGGGGCTCGAGGCGAACAGTGACCGCGACGTGGTGTTGCTGGCGTTCAATGGTTGCCACGAGGACGCCGGGTTCAAATTGCCCGAATCGCCACTTGGCGGCGCCTGGCACCGGTTGCTCGATACTCATCTGGAGGAGGATGCCTGGCAAACGCCCTGCCAAGCGGGGGAATGCTACGCGTTAACCGGCCGATCGGTTGTGCTGTTTGAAGCGGCACAGGGCAAATGATTGTCGAACCAGAAAGCCGCTTCGCCGCGCCGTTCCCGAATCGGCGCGATCACGCGCGTGCGCTGTCATCGGATCGGCCGGCAGGGCGGGCGAGGGCGCGTAGCGCGCTGAGTTCCGGTGCGGCCGCCTGGGCAGCCTTGGCTTCGATGCTGCGATAAAGGCCAAGGATTCTGGCACCGAGTTCGGTGAGGCTCGCACTTCCGCCGCGCGCGCCGCCCGGGGCCGCTTCCACCACGGGCGCGCCGAATTCGCGCGCGGTGGCGTCCACCAGCGTCCAGGCCCGGCGGTAGCTCATGCCCATGGCGCGGCCCGCGGCGGCAATGGAGCCCAGATCCCGAATATGTTCGAGCAGCTCGGCACGGCCGGGGCCAACGGCGACTCCGCCGTCGAGGACGACGCGCAGGTGCAGGCCGGTGTGGCCCGGGTGGCGCAGCTTTGGCATGGGGTGGTTCTCTTGAGGAAGCAGTTCTTTTTTGAAAAAAAGAACCAAAAAACTCTTGCTCTTTAGCGCGCGCCCAGACAGCAAGAGTTTTTTGTTTCTTTTTTTCAAAAAAGAAATACTTCCTTCCTTTCTTAAAACGTCACCCGCGTCGTCAAAATCCAAGCATGGTTATAGGCCGGAGTTTGCTCCGTAGTATCAACATATTTCGGTGATACCGCCACTTGATAACCGCCGCCGATAATGAATTTTACCCGCTTGTAGATAACGAAACGACCCAGAATTATGCCAGGCGTGAGCAGCACCTGGTTCTTGCCGCCGCGTTCATTGCCGTTCAGCCACTTCGTGCCGTTAACCTCGAACTCCGGCCAGAAATACGTGCCAAGGTGATATTGGAACGCAATGTTGGATGCGATCGACGTGCCCAGCGTGGATTGGTTACGGAACGGGATGGCGACGCCGATGGTCGCCTGAATGTCGAAATCGCCCCAACCTTTCCCGGCTGCGATCGTCGGCGTGACGAGCCAGGTTTTGTTGGTAAAGGCCGCATTGCCGGACCCGGCGGTGACGCCGAGAAACGCGGTGACGATATAGTTGCCGTTTTCTTCGTTGCCGCTGAACAGGCGTTGCTTAACCACGAGAAACTGATCGTCGAGCCAGCCATTCGCGGGGTGTGCGGTGGTGCCCTTGAATTGGTAAGCGGGCGGATTGATCAACAGCTCATTCGTTTCGGTGGGAATTAGCTCGAGCCCCTTGCCGGCGTCGAAAATGTCCAGCGTGGACCCGTTGCCGCGGCTTTCCCAATATTGGTCGTAACGGACCTCCTGCTCCAGGCGGGGCGTGACGGTCACGAGCGGCGTCATCCAGTGCGGCTGGCTGGCCTGCGCGGCTTCGACGCGGTCGAAGTAATCGGCAAAAAAATCGCCCACGTAGATTTGCGGCACGGGCGCGGGCGCAGCTTGCGGGTCGGGGGTGGTCGCCTGGGCGAAGACCTGCGGGGGCGCCGCCGCCGTCAACGGTGGCGCCGAGGATTGGGCCTGAGCGAAACCGGCCGTGGGCGCGGTGAGGCCGGCGATGAGAAGGAACAATCGGCCCGAACGCATCGCTTGGCATCCCTTATCGTTATGTCCGACGGGATATAACCAAGTGCGAAACGGTGGCAAGGGCGCCGCGCCAAAACGCCGGCGGTCGCGCCCTGAATGTCACAGGCGGCCGTTGGGAACCTGCGCGCGTGTGCTATATCGTAGGTATGGACGCTCTTGCCGCGGTGCCGCTTCGCATGTCCGTCGATGAGTTCCTGGCATGGGCGCCGGGGACCGCCGAGCGGTGGCAGCTCGTGGACGGGGTGCCGCAGGCGATGTCGCCGCCGACCCGCATCCATGGCTGGCTTCAGGGTGAGCTTGGCCGTTTGATAGCTAATCATCTTCGCACCGGCCCGTCCGGTTGTTCGATGATCGTCGGCCCCGGCATCGTCCCGCGGGTGATGGCCGAGCATAACATGCGGGTGCCGGACCTGGCCGTGACGTGCTCGCCGAACGACCGGGACGAGCGGGCGTTGACCGACCCGGTGCTGATCGTGGAAATCCTGTCGCCCAGCAACCAGGGGCAGACCTGGACCAATGTGTGGGCCTACACGTCCATTCCCAGCGTGCAGGAGATCGTCGTGCTGCGGTCCGACCGCGTGGCAGCCAGCTTGCTGCGCCGCCTGCCGGACGGCATGTGGCCGGAGCGGCCGGACGAAATCGGCGACGGCACACTTGCGCTGCAGAGCATCGGTTTCTCGGTGCGGCTGATGGAGTTGTACATCACCACGAAGCTGTACCGACCCGGCTGACCGGCTCGTGAGCGCATTCTGGCACGGGCGGTGCTAGATACGCCGCATGGCCGACGATCTCCATCCCGATAGTTCCGCCGCCGTCGATCTGCTGAGCCAGATGGCGCGGGCGCGGGACCGGGCGCAGGAGGATCCGTTCGGCAATCCGGTGCTCACGGTCGCGCTGGCGATCAGCCGGCAGATGGATGAGGGCGAGCTGACCGTCAGCCAGGTCGCGGCGCTAATCCGCGAATTGCGCGATTCGGCGTTCGCCGGCCGGGCGCGGCGGCTGGCGGCGTATGTCGGCCTGCGCGATTCCGGAAAGGCCGGCGACACCCGCGCCGGTGACGACCGGGCGGGCGCGGTGTTCGCAGCCCTCGCAGCCACGCTGGTGCGGCCCGATCCGGCGGACAGCCCGGTGCAATTGGCGCAATTTCGGGCGTCGGTGGAGCGCACAAGGTTCGCGGCGGTGTTCACGGCGCACCCCACCTTTGCCCATTCCGCCCCGATTTTTCATGCGCTGGCCGAAATGGCGAGCGGCCGGGCGGCCGATGTGTGCTTCGTCTCGCACCGGCCCGAGCCCACCACCCTCGCGCACGAATTCGCGGCCGCGCGCATTGCCATCACCCATGGGCGCGACGCGCTGGACGGCTTCAACCGCGCCCTGCTCGCCGAGGCGCAGGGCGCGTGGCCGGACCGCTGGTCCGACCTGCTGCCGCGGCCGGTGGTGCTGGCCAGCTGGGTTGGTTACGATACCGACGGGCGTACCGACATCGGGTGGTGGGATACGTTGCGCTTGCGGCTGGTGATGAAGCTGGCGCAATTGCAGCGGATCGCGGGGCAGGTGGCGCATGTGCCGCAGGCGGGCGCGCTCGGCCGCCGGCTGGCATGCGCCGTGGACGCGGTGGAGGCGCAAATCGCCGCGTGTCCCACCCAGAACGATCCCGACCAGACGGAGAATTTCGCGCGGGCGCTGGTGGGGCGGCGCGACGAGGCAGTGCTGAGCCCGGTGGTGCTGGCGCCGCTGTTCGGCGCCGCCATGAAAGCGGCCGACGCGGACGGCCGCATGGACCTGGCAGTGGCGCGCGCCGGCCTGTTCGGCCACGGAATGTCGCTGGCGCACACGCATGTGCGGCTGAATGCGACTCAGGTGCATAATGCGGTACGCCTGCGGCTGGGGCTGGAAGATCCGCCGGCCGATCGGGCGCGGCGCCGCACCTTGCTCGCGGCGCTGAACCAGGCGCTGGACGCGGTGCAGCCGCAACCGATGAATTTCGGCGGATTGCTGGCGGAACGCGCGTCGGCCACCAAACTGATGATGGTGGTGGCGCAGATCATCAAGCATATCGATGCCGCAACGCCGGTGCGCTTTCTCATTGCAGAAACGGAAAGCGGGGCGACATTGCTCGCCGCCCTGTGGCTGGCGCGGCTGTTCGGCATCGACCAGCTGGTGGAAATCAGTCCGTTATTCGAAACGGCCGACGCGCTGGAGCATGGCAGCCGGCTGGTGGAGGAAGCGCTGCGCAGCCCGCACTATCGCGCCTATTTGCGCGACTGCGGAAGGCTGTGTTTGCAGTTCGGCTACAGCGATTCGGGGCGCTATGTGGGCCAGATCGCGGCAAGCTACCTGATCGAGCGGCTGCGCATGAAGGTCGCGGACCTGATGCAGCGCTATAATCTGACCGACGTGGAACTGGTATTGTTCGATACGCATGGCGAAAGCATCGGCCGCGGCGGCCATCCGGGCTCGTTGCTGGACCGGTTGCGTTATCTGTCGCCGGCCAAGGCGCGGCGGCGGTTCGCGGACGCCGGGATCGAGGTGCGGGAAGAAAGCGCGTTTCAGGGCGGCGACGGATTTGCCCTGTTCGGCACACCTGAGTTGGCACGTGCCTGTGTTGCGGTGATTGCGACTCATGCCTATGGCCGCACCACCGCGGCGGGCGACACGATTTACGACGAGCCGGATTTCGCCGCCGATTTTTTCGCAACGGTGGGCGTGGCCATGCATGAGCTGGTGGAGGATCGGGGGTATGCCGCGCTGCTGGGCGCATTCGGGCCCGCCCTCCTGGACCCTACCGGCAGCCGGCCGAGCGCGCGGCAGAGCGACAGCGGCGGCCCCGCCGTTATCAAACACCCGCGCGAGTTGCGCGCGATTCCAAACAATGCGATTCTGCAACAACTAGGCTGGTGCGCGAACAGCTTGCAGGGTGTGGGGACGGCAGCCGCGCGCAACCCGGAACAATTTGCCGAAATGCGGGAGGGCAGCGCGCGGTTTCGCCGCGCGCTGGATTTCGTCGATCACGCGCTGAAACATTCGGATCTGGATGTCTTGCGGGCGGTGATTGCCATGATCGATCCGGGAAGCTGGCTCGATCGGGCGGCGCATGCGCACTTGCCGGGGCGCGCCCGGGCGCTGGCCGATGTCGCCGGCGCGTTGGAGCTGCTGGATTTGTGGGCGCCGGCGCAGGCCATGTTTCGCAGATTGCAAGCCGATCATGTAAGATTGCGCGAAGCCTGGCCGCGCGCGCCGCAAATGGAAACGCAGGAAATGCTGCTGCACGCGCTGCGCATTTCGCTCATCGGGCGCATCTGGCTGCTGGCCACCGGGGTGCCGGAGTTTTCGCCGCGGCACGGCATTACCCGCGATGCGTTGCTGTTGCGTATCCTGCGGCTTGACGTGCCCGGAGCGCTGAGCATTCTGGCGGAGGTGTTTCCGGCCAGTCCCGATCCCGCGGCGGATCGCGACTATGCCGAGCCGGCGGGGCCGCGCGCCGCGGCGACATATCGGCGCGAGCATGAACGGATATTTGTGCCGTTGGCCCGGCTGTTTGGGTTGGTGAGGGAGATCGGGACGGCGGTGACACATCATGTGGGGGCGTTCGGGTAAGAAGAAGGCGGGGGGATCGGGAGGGGACGCATGACCTCCCTTAAGTAATAGGTTCTAAGGACTTGTCCTTAGCGGGGTCCAGGGGCAGAGCCCCGGCCTTCTTTCTTCTTTCCGGGGGGCCAATGTCCGTATTCAGCACCAAATCCGTCGCCGCCATGCTCGCTTCCGCCGAGCCCGACGAGCACGGTCATCGCCTCAGCCGAACGCTCGGCCTGCGTAATTTGGTTGCGTTCGGCGTCGGCTCGGCCGTTGGCGTGTCGCTGTTTGTGCAGACGGGACCGGAGGCCGCCACCCACGCCGGCCCCGCCGTGGCGCTCTCATTCGTTTTGGCCAGCATCGCGTGCTTGTTTGCGGCCCTGTGCTACGCGGAATTCGCCGGGTTGGTGCCGGTCGCCGGCAGCGCCTATTCCTACGCGTACGCCACCATGGGCGAAGGGATCGCCTGGATGATCGGCTGGTGCCTGCTGCTGGAATATCTGATGAGCGGGTCATTGGTGGCCATCGGCTGGAGCGGTTATTTCAGCGCAACCCTGGCCAATTTCGGCCTTCATTTGCCCGCCTCCATTTCGGGCGCACCGCTGGCCGTGACGGCCGACGGACATGTCTACGCCAGCGGCAAAATTGTCGATCTGCCCGCGGTGATGGTAACGCTGTTCGTCGCCTGGCTCATCATGCGCGGCACCGAGCTTTCTGCCAAGGTGAACGACGTCGTGGTGGGCATGAAAGTGCTGGCCATCATTGCCATCGTCGTCGGCGCAATTCCCTTCATCAGCCCGCACCGCTGGGTGCCGTTCATTCCGCACAACACCGGCTTTAGCGGCAATTTCGGCGTCAGCGGCGTCATGCGATCGGCGGGGATCCTGTTCTTCGCCTATGTCGGATTCGATTCCATCTCCACGCTCGGCCAGGAAACCAAAAATCCGCAACGGACCATACCGCTGGCCCTGCTGATTTCGCTGGCGATATGCGTGGGGCTGTACGTATCGGTGGCCATGGTCATGACGGGAATTGCCGATTACCGCACCTTGAACGTGGCCGATCCGATCGCCGAGGCACTGCGCGCGCAAGGACACAAGCTCGACTGGGCGCGCTGGTGCGTCAGCATCGTGGCCATCTTCGGGCTGATTTCCGTGCTGCTGGTAACGTTGCTGGGTCAGGTGCGGATATTCTTCGCCATGGGGCGCGACGGGCTGCTGCCGCCGGCCTTCGCCGCCATTCACCCGGTGTACAAAACCCCTTACATCGGCAGCATCGTGACGGGTCTGGGTGCGGCCCTGTTTGCCGGCTTGTTTCCACTGGATCTGCTGGGCGATCTCGTTTCGATCGGCACCCTGCTCGCGTTCGCCGTCGTATCCATCGGCGTGCTGGTGCTGCGGCGAACCATGCCGGACGCGCATCGTCCCTTCCGCACGCCGTTCATGCCGTTCACGCCGATTGCGGCGGTGCTGTCGTGCATGGCGCTGATGTGGTCATTGTCGAACGGAACGTGGTGGCGCCTGGCGCTTTGGCTGGCGATTGGGGCCGCGGTGTATGCCGCCTATGGGGCGCGGCATTCCAAGTTGCGGGATGCGTAAGGAAGCAAGCAAGCAGTGCTTTTTTTAAAAAAAGAACCAACAAACTTTTGCTCCACGCGCTGCGGTCAGGCAACGCGTGGAGCAATCGATTTACTTCAGGCCGCTGGTCAGGGCCTTGCCCGGGGTCACGTGAGCGTCCTTGCCCGACTTGGCCCAGGTCACCGGGAACTGGCCGTTGGAATCGGTCAACGTGCCCGACGCGGCCTTGCAACCCGAGAACGTCATGGCTTCCGTGAAGGTGGAAACGCAGTCCGTGCCACCGGTCGCATAGGTGCCGGTCACGCCAAAGGCACCCTTCTTCACCTTTGTCAGCTTGAGCGAGTACGGGTCCTCGCAACCTGAATTGGTGTAGGTGCCCTTTTTGCCGCTTTTCTTAATGCTGAATGAGCCGCCGATGTCGTCGGTCCATTTGCCGGCGGTCGAGCAAACCTTGGGCGCCTCAACAGGCGCCGCGTGCGGAATAACGATCGCGGGCGCCGAACCCGGAACGTAGTTCCTGCTCAGAGGTGATGTAGAAGCCGCGTGCGCGGCGCCAACAGTCAGCATACCGATTGCGGCCAGTGTGGCCGCGCCGAATATATGTTTCATGAGATATCCCCACCCGGTAACTGCCATTGAGTTGGCAGCCGGTGCGTTACATTGTGCTACATTCCGCGACAATGGCAATCCCCTGACGCGGCACCAAACATATATTTGAACATCAAGGGCAGCGCCTGACCACACCGCGTCGTTGCGAAAATTAGACTATTGAGAGCGGACCGGGGCCGCGGATGCAGACGGCCCGCCCACCCCAACCGCAGGTTGTTGTCGCCCGGCGGGAAGGGCGGTAGGCTCGTATCGTATCCCCTGGATTGAAATGGTCACAATGCATCATGAACCGGTCTGCCTGCGTCGCGTGCGTTCTGCCGGCCTGGCCATGCTGCTGGCTTGCGTCATGAGCGGCGCGGCCGATGCGCAGGCGCACGCCGCCAACCCGGCGCAGCCGGACACCCGATTGCAAACCGGTCCGCTCGACCTGCAGGGCCGCACCCTGGCCGACCTGTCCGCGCAATTGCAGGCCGGGCACCTCACATCCGCGCAGATCGTGAAATATTATCTCGACCGGATCGATGAAATCGACCGCAACGGACCGAAATTGCAAGCCGTGCTCGCAGTCAACAACGGCGCGATGGACGCAGCGCGGGCGCTGGACGCGGAACGCAAGGCCGGCCATGTGCGCGGCCCCCTGCACGGATTGCCTGTGCTGATAAAGGACAATATCGAAACGCGAGAGCCGATCCCGACCACCGCGGGGTCGCTGGCGCTGGCGGAGAACATGACGCATCGCGATGCACCTCTGGTGGCCAGGCTGCGCGCCGCCGGCGCGATCATGCTCGGCAAGACCAACCTCAGCGAATGGGCCAATTACCGCAGCACGAGCGCCATTTCGGCCTGGAGCGGGGTCGGCGGCCTGACCCGCAATCCCTACGGGCTGGATCGCACGCCGTGCGGGTCATCGAGCGGCAGCGGCGCGGCCATCGCGGCCAGCCTCGCCGCCGGCGCCGTGGGAAGTGAAACGGACGGATCGGTGACGTGCCCTGCCTCGATGAACGGCATCGTCGGTCTGAAGCCGACCCTGGGCCTGGTGTCGCGCACGCATATCGTACCGATTTCATCGAGCCAGGACACCGCGGGTCCAATGGGCCATAGTGTGACGGACGTCGCCATGCTGCTGACAATCATGGCCGGCAGCGACCCCGACGATCCCGCAACCGTCGATGCGGACACGCATAAAACCGATTACACCACGGCGCTGAAGCCCGATGCGTTGCACGGCAAGCGGCTGGGCGTGATGCGGTTCGAGGCCGGCTTCAATCCACAGACCGATATCGTGTTCTCCCACGCGCTCGACGTGCTGCGCGCGGCCGGCGCCGAACTGGTGGAAATCGACAAGCTGCCGGGGCTCGAAGCCCTTGGCGACGCCGAGAAAATCGTACTGTCGTTCCAGTTCAAGGCCGGCATCAATGCCTATCTGGCAACAACACCCAAAACCGTCGCCAGCCGCACGCTGGCCGATCTCATTGCGTTCAACAACAGCCGCCCGGCGCGGGAATTGGGCCTGTTCGGACAGGAACTGTTCGAAAAATCGCAGGCCACGCCAGGATTGGACGACCAGGCCTACCGGAAAGCCCTGGCGCTTTCCAGAACCCTCGCCGGCCCGCAGGGCATCGACATGATGCTGGCGAAATATCATCTCGATGCGCTGGTGGCGCCCACCGCGGGGCCGGCCTGGGTGGTCGATACCGTCAACGGCGACCCGTCGATCGGCAACACGCCCACTTTGCCGGCGGTGGCGGGCTATCCGCATCTATCGGTGCCGATGGGGCAGGTCCTGGGATTGCCGGTCGGGCTCTCCATCGTCGGGCCGCAATGGGCGGACGCCGCGGTGCTGGCGTACGGCTTTGCGTTCGAACAAAAGCTTGGATTTGTGGCGCGCCCGCGCTTTGATGCCCACCTGGTCAGCGTTCCGGCGCTGGACGACCTGTTCACGCCGTACTATCGCTAAGGCCACACCTGCACGGAGGCATCATGTCGCCCACGTTCAACGTCATTTGCAGTTTCGCCCTCACCTATGGCTTTCCCATGGCGTTTGCGGCGCGCGAGTTATGGGTGCTCAACCGCAACGAGGGCCGAGGCGACGGCGGTGACCGCGCGCCGGTGGCGCCAAAGCCGCTTCCCGACTGCCTGATTCCCAAACTCGCCCCGAAAGCGCTCCAGGATCGCCAACGAGAGGACGCCCTCGAACTGGTCTGAATGCGCCGGCTGCCCTCCGGGATTGCATCAAAAGCAAAAGTCTTTTGGTTCTTTTCTTCAGAAAGGAACGGCTTCTCCCCCTTTTGCTTTTGAACCCCCCCAACCCTCCGTCCCAACAGGTGCCGATGGTGCTGCTGGGTAGCCTGGCCGTCACCGGCATCGGCCAAACCTTGCTTTACGCGCTGTTACCACTGGCAAGTCGCCGCCTAGGCCTCAGCACCGGCCATAGCAGCCAGGTTTTCGCCTTGTCCGCATTACTTTGGAGCCTCTCCAGCCCGTTCTGGGGCCGGGTGGCCGACCGCACCAGCGGCGTGAAGATTCTCATGTTTGGCATGCTGGGGCAGGGGCTTTCCAACCTGGCGGTGGGGCTGACGATCCTGGGCGCGTTGCGCGGCATGGTGCCGCACCTGGCGGTGTATCCCGCGCTGCTGGTGCTGCGGGGGATCAACGGCGTGCTGGGCAGCGCGGTGCTGCCGTCGGCACAGGGGTTGGCGCTGCGCACCGCACCGGGCAAACCCAGGATTGCCGTGGTGGGGTCGGTCGCGACGGCCTGGACCGTGGGCACCATGACGGGCCCGGGATTTGCCGCGGCGCTCGCGCCGCTCGGCTTGGCGGCACCGCTGCTGGTGGCGGCCGGCCTGGCCGCGGCGGCGTCTGCCGTGCTCGCGCTGCGCACCGGCGGCGGCGCGCCGGTGGCAGCGACATCGTTTCGCAGCCCACATGCGCTGCGCATGATCCGCCGGCGCATCTGGGGCTACATGCTCATGCAGTTGGCGGTGGGCACGGCGAGCGCCATCGTTTCGCAATCCACCGGATTTTTCGTGCAGGACCGGCTGGGCCTGTCGGCGCACCAGGCGGTGACCGTCACGGGCATTGCCCTCAGCGTGCTCGCCGGTTGCAACATCGGTGGCCAGATTTTCGCCATCCGCTTGCGGCCGAGTGCCACAGCGCTGATCGCCGGCGGCGCCCTGGCGGTGACGTTGGCCGGCCTCGCCGCGGTGCTGGTGCAGTCGCAAGCCGTGCTGGTGCCGGCGCTGGGCGTCGTGGGCGCCGGTTTTGGCGCCGTAACGCTCGGCCTGTCCACCGCCGCGTCGCTTCTGACGCGGTCGAGCCAGCAAGGCGCAGTCGCGGGCACGCTGGCGTCCGCCGGCAGCCTGGGCGCGATCGTCAGCGCGCTAGCCGTGATGCCGTTTTATGAAAACTATACGTCGCTGCCGTATCTGACGGCGGCGGGGCTGTGCGCGTGTGTGGGAGCGGGAAGTCTGTTGGCACCAAGGCAAAAGTAGTTCTTTTTTGAAAAAGAACCACGAAACTAATAAATCAAAAGTTTTTTGTTTCTTTTTTTCAAAAAAGAAATACTTCCTTCTTGTCTTCCTTCCTAAGCCGCCGCCCGCTTAGCCGCCGCCCGCGCAATCCGCCGCTTCAGCGACTGCGCCGCCTCCGGAAGATCACGGTTCGGCGTGGTGCTCAAAAACGCATCCAATCCCCCGTTATGCTCGATCGTGCGCAGCGCTTGCGTGCACAGCCGCAGCCGCACCGACGTGCCGAGCGTGTCGGACAGCAGCGACGTCTCCTGCAAATTGGGCAGGTAGCGGCGGCGGGTCTTGTTGTTGGCGTGGCTGACGTTGTTGCCCGTCAGAACGCCCTTGCCGGTGAGCTGGCAGCGGCGGGACATGTCCGTGGTCCTCGATGGTCGTACAAAAGCAGACGGGGAGACCCCGCCGGGAAGCGGCGGGGTATGGGCAAATCGCGCGCCGGCGTCAAGCGTCAATGAACCGCGCCACACCGGCCGGCCCGCTTCATGCTACGCAGCGCACGCAACCGCGCGGTGCCGACGTGACGATCATCCGGCCCAAGAAGCAATTCTCCGTCGATCGGCTCTATGCGCCAAAAAGCGTGGTGGTGATCGGCCCGGACACGCAAGAGGGCCGATGCGTGCTCGCCAACATGGCGCAGGCGAAATTTCAGGGCACCACCTATGTGGTCGGCGCCGGGAACGGCCAGTTCGCCCGCGTGGCGGATCTGCCGGAAGCCCCGGACCTGGCGATTCTGGCGTGTCCGCCGGTCGCGGTGGCTGGGCATATTCATGCGTTGGCGGCGCGGGGCACGCGCGCGGCCATTGCGGTCGGTCACGTGGACGACCTGGCGCCGCTGGCGCGCACCTCCGGCGTGCGCGTGCTCGGGCCGCACTCGTTCGGCATTGCGGTGCCGCGGCTCGGGCTGAATGCATCGCTCGCTCACCTGCCGGTGCCCCCCGGCCGGGTCGCGCTGCTGACCCAAAGTGCCTCGCTGGCGCGCGCCGTGCTGGACTGGGCCGCCCCCAACGGCGTGGGTTTTTCCCACATCGTCGGCGTTGGCGGCAACACCAACATGGGCTTCGGGCTGGCGCTCGACTGGCTGTCGCGCGATCCCGACACCGGCCTGATCCTGGTGGACATACGCCGCGTGCGGGAGCGGCGGGCATTCATTTCCGCGGCCCGCGCGGCGTCGCGCCTGCGCCCCGTGGTCGCGATCCGCCCCGGTGGATGGCTCATGGACCCCACCGGCCAGGCCGACGCCGTGTTTGCCGCCGCGCTGAACCGCGCCGGCGTGTTCGTGGCCCGCCACCTCGACGAATTTCTCGCTGCCGCGGAAACGCTGAGCCGCAGCAAGCCCGCCCACGCCGAGTCGCTGGCGATCGTCACCAACGCCATCGGCCCCGGCCGCCTCGCGGCCGATGCGGCGCTGCAGGCCGGCATAAACCTCGCGATCTTGCCGCCAGCCGCGCAGAATGCCATGGCCTCGAGCTTGCCGGCCGATCTGGTGTTCGGCCTGGTGTACGCCCGCAGCGCTGCCGCGACGCACGTGGCCGAGCTCGCCGCCATGGTCAGTGCCGTGCCCAACGTCGGCGGCGTGCTGGTGCTGCTGGCGCCGAACGGCGACGGCGACGGCGCCGCAATGGAGGCGGTGATTGCGGCCGCTTCCGTCGCCAGGCTGCCGGTGCTGGCATGCGTCATGGGCGAGACGACGGGCGCGGCGCATCGCCGGCGGCTGGCGGAGGCCGGATTGCCCGCGTTCGCCACGCCGGAGCAGGCGGTGCACGCCTTCTGCCACTTGCTGCGCGACCGCAGCGCCCGCCTGGCCGCCCGCGAACTGCCCGGCCGCCGCGTGCTGGACGTCGCGCCCGACCATGCGGTGGTCGCTGCCCGTTTTGCCGCCGCGCGCGCCGAAGGGCGCGACCGGCTGACCGAGGCGGAAAGCGCCGATGTCCTGGCCGGCTACGGCCTGACGCAGCAAGAAGGCGCGGCACCCGGCGTGACGGCGGCGCTCCGGCTGCACGACGACCCGACATTCGGGCCGGCGCTCGCACTTTCGGTCGGCGCCGGCACGGCGCACTACGAACTGCCGCCGCTCAACCTGCCGCTGGCGCAAAATCTTGCCGCCCGCGCCGGACTGGCGGAGCCGGAGGCCGCGGCCATGGCGCGCCTGCTGGTGCCGGTAAGCCAGCTGGTGGTGGACGAGCCGCACATCGCCACGCTGGAAATCGCACCTTTGAACATCGGCGCCGAGGTGGTGTATTTCGGGCGCGCGGTCATCGGCTTGCGGCCGCCGGGCCGCAGCGCGGAGCTGTCGATCACACCGTACCCGGAATATTTAACCGGGACGTATGTGGCGGCCGGCGAGCGGTTCACGATCCGTCCGATCCGTCCGGAGGATGCGCAGGCGCATGCCGCGTTGATGGCGCGCCTGCCGCCGGAGGATTTGCGGTTTCGTTTTTTCACCGCCCTGCGCGAGTTGTCGCCCGAGCAGATCGTGCGGCTGACGCAAATCGATTACGAGCGCGAGATGGCTTTTCTGGCCGTGCGGGAGAGCGACGAGGCGAGTGTGGGCGTGGCACGTCTGGTGCGTGAAATGGGCGAGGCGCGCGGCGAGTTCGCCATTCTGGTAGAGCCCGCCGTGAAGGGCAGGGGCCTGGCAAGGCATCTCATGGAGCGCCTGATGGCGTGGGGCCGTCAAGCCGGCCTGCAGGAAATTGCCGGCACCGTCCTAGCCGACAACCACCCCATGCTAGGCTTCGCAAGGCGCCTGGGCTTTACGATCCACCACCTTCCCGAAGACCCCGAAATCGTAGAAGCCGTAATGACCCTATAAAAGCAAAAGTTTTTTGGTTCTTTTTTTCAAAAAAGAACTACTTCTTTTCTATACCCCCGGCATAGGAACAACCTCCAAAATCTCGATCGATGCCCCAGGCATATGAAAATGCGGATGTCCCTCCATCAGCCTCACCGCCGCATCCTTCGACTCCGCTTGCAGAACAGAATACCCCGAAACCGCGCTGTGCGCCGCCGCCGCCCCCGCCGCATCCACCCGCACCGCACCCCCCAGCGGCGCACCCAGATCCACAATGGCGTCCTTACATTTCGCATGCCACGCCTGCCACAGCGCCATCCCCGCCTTCATCTGCTCCGGGCTGGTATTGGCAATCGCCTCCGCCGTCGATTCCCCGGCCGCCGCTGCCTCCGATTGATACAAAACCACGAACTTTTTCATTGCGTTACCTCCGCGTTGTCGTGCCGCGATAAAACTCACCAAAAATGCTTGATAATGGGTGCGAGACGATCCGCCGTATCATGCATGTCGGTGATCGTGCCCGCAACCGCCGCCTGCGCGGACTTCCACAGCTTGTAGGCGTCGGCGAGCAGCGAGACACCGGCCTCGGTCAGCGCAACGCGCCGTGCCGATGCCGCCGCACAGGCCGCGTTGGAATGGTTTGCCAACCATGCGGGGCTGGATGTGTCTGGGGCGCGGGGCGGTCATCAACTTGACGCCCCTGCTGTCTCGGCGTGGGCCTAACGCGAAGGGCTGGCAGAATTTTCTCCGCACTTAATCCGCCGCCCGCACACCGCCACTCTGTTCGCACGGCCTCGCCGCCATGCTCAGTAGATTTCAGTCTGGCTGCGTGGACCTTGTTGGCGACTGTCCGGCGATGCTGTTCCCCGCCGGGCGAGTGAGCTAGCCTTGCCCCGAAATCCTGTCGCAAGGCCTTCGGCGCCGATGATCGTTCGCCCATCATAGCACACCGTCGAACGGAAACCGTCGACATCTAGAAACCATTGACTGCGCGTCCAAACTGATCTATTCTAGTTCAAATTCCGTTCAAATTGCGACGGTAATAAAAACTCGGGGAGCAAACAATGCTAGGTACTAACGGTCTCGCCGCACTGGCCTGTTTCGTCCTAGCGCCTGCTGTTATGGATGGGCAGACCATGACCTTCCCCTACAACTTCCAAGGGGGCACGGACGGAGGCTTGCCTTCTGGTGGGTTGACGTACGTTGCTGGTTCCAACGGGGGGGATGGTATGCTCTATGGAACCACCACCGGACTGGGCACAAGTGCTCCCGGAGGAACCATTTTCTCGTTAGATATTGTAACCCATGCGTTTACCACCCTCTACACGTTTCAAGGTGGCGCAGATGGAAGCACGCCAACGGGGTCGCTAACCCTTGTGGGCAGCATATTTTATGGCACAAGCTCCGGAGGCGGTCCGTTCGTCAATGACTGCTATAAAGCAGGCAATGGCGGCTGTGGCACCGTGTTTTCGTTTGACCCCGCCACGAATAAAAAGACCATTCTTTATTCTTTTAAGGGCAACAAAAGTCCCGCAGACCCGTATTATTCGCAGGGCGGCGGCCTCGTTTACCAAAACGGCATTCTCTATGGCACCACCCAAGACATCCCCCATAGCAGGCTTTGCGGCAGCATCTTCGGCCTCAACGTCACAACTGGCGCACTTGTCGAATCTCCTTTCGGGGGCAATAATTGTGCGATTCTGGAATCCGGACTTACGTTGTTCGGCAATGCTTTCTACGGTGTCGGCGGAAGCGATATGTATTCCCGTACTTTCAGCTACGCTATCGGCGGCAAAATTAAAATTCTAAGTTACCAACAGGCGAATGTAGGCGCCTATGCCATGACCGCACAGGGAAACTATCTTTTCGGAAGCGGCGCAGCCTTCAATCCTAAAAAAGGGAAGAAAGGCACCGACATCTCGTACGCGGCATTGAATGCTGGCCCTGCGACTCCCGTCGGCACCACCATCTACGGTTTTACTTCGGGTGCCAATGGGTATGGCGGCATCGGCGCGTTCGATATCACCTCGGGTGTGACCGCCGATCTATATGACTTCAAAGGCTCGGACGGCGCGCAGCCGACCGGCGGGGCAATAATGGTGAATGGTGCGCTTTATGGCGTGACTTTCACCGGCGGGAATCCCGCTTGCACTTATGGCGGCGCTATCGGATGTGGCGTCATCTACATGTTGAAACCGTAAAATGCGAGACGACTGTTTCGTTTCGCAAAGACATTGTTGGGCGTCAAAACTTGATGTCCATTTCGCTATAGGGCAACCAAAAAGGGGAAAAGCCCCCATAAGGCTACTTGGTGCTGCTGCCTTCGTCCAATGTCTTGCTCTCCTGCCTCGATAACCGTTGCCGTGACCACTGCCACGCTGGCTGGCGGCTCTGCGAGAACGGCGGACGTTGGGGCGCTCGCCCGCGCTATCCTCCAAGACCAGCGTCGGAGTTAGTCTCACTGATGCGCTCTGACAACGGTGCCGCGCATACTCAATTGTTTTCGCTGGCGGCGATGCTCGGTGGATGTCTCACAAGAGCAGGCCGAAGCGAGACAGCGCCGCGCCGAAGGTGCCACACTCAAGGAGTTGGCCCAGAGCTACAACGTGGGGGCGGCGACGATTTCGAGGCTTGGGACATAAAATAGTATCGCCACTTCCGCCGCGTCGTTTTGAACCAGGTGGCATTTAAACAGGCCCGTTCATCTCAGCCGCACAGGGCGACTCACGTTATCAGATGCCAAATGACTTGCACGCGATTGATCTGGCGAATTGGACCGCAGGATATGCTTGAGTTGCAAACAACTTTGCATGTTAACCGCCTGATCTGGATATCGTCGCTGCCAATCGACGAGGAGGGGCCAACTCGTCGTGTCGTAGAGGACCTAGACTAGCAGGCTGCTGAAAAACCCCTTGTCGCGACGCGGGCGTATCGGATTCTGTTGAGGCCTGCCCCAGCTTTCGAGGAGCCCATGCGCGGCGCGGACCACCACAATGAGCGGCTTTTTAGTTACGTGCGGCCGGATAGCC
>CAJCIS010000008.1 GCA_903970435.1 Acidobacteriota bacterium
GCGCAACGGGCCGGCCGGCAACAGACGTTCATTGCCAAAGCCGGTGCTGCCATCGATCACCAGGGCGCTGAAATCCTTGACCAAGCCGGGATTTTGCAGACCGTCATCGAGCAGCAGCGCGCCGGCACCCGCCGCGACCGCGGCGCGGGCCGAGGCGGCGCGGTCGGCGCCCACCCAGCAAGGCGCCGCTGCGGCAAGCAGCAATGCCTCGTCGCCGATGTCGGCCGCGGTGTGACGGGCGAGGTCGACACGCAGCGGGCCGCGCGCGCTGCCGCCATAGCCGCGTGTGAGAATATGGACAGCGACGCCGCGGGCGCGCAGGCGCGCGGCGAGGTCGAGAACGAGCGGCGTCTTGCCGGCGCCGCCGACAGTGACATTCCCGGCGCAGAAAACCGGCACCGGCGCCCGCCAGCCGGGGCGGCCAACGCGCCGCGCCGTGAGCGCGGCGGTGAGCGGCTGCAAGGGGGATAACAGCCATGCCGGCACGCCGCCGGTGGTCCAGAAGGCGGGTGGCTTCAAGGCGGCTTCTTCATGCCATCAGCGCCGCCAGCCGCGCGGCGGTGCGCGCCGGGAGCGTTGCGTGGGTGCTCGCGACAGCGCGCGCGGCGTTGCCTGCGGCGGCACGTGTTGCGGGGTTGCGCAGCATGTCGTCGACCCAAGCCGTCAGCGCCGCCACATCTTCCACCACGGCCAGTCCTCCGGCGGCCTGCAATGTGGCGACGGCATCGGCGAAATTCTGCGTGGCCGGCCCCGTTGCGACCGCGCAGCCGAGGCGCGCCGGCTCCAGCGGGTTCTGGCCACCGCCAGGGCCGAACGACTTGCCCATGAAAACGGCCGGAAACAGGCGATAGAGCAAACCGAGTTCGCCCAGCGTGTCGGCAATCCACAGGCCGGGCGCAGGGTCCTGCCCCCGCGCGCGGCGCGGCGGCCCCCCCAGCGTGGCCGCGATGGCGGCGCCGCGTTCAGGGTGACGCGGCACGATCGCCGTGACCAGACCAGGATGCGATGGCGCGAGGCGCCGATGCACCTCGGCCGCCACCGCCTCGTCGCCCGGATGCGTGCTGGCCGCCAGCCAACGCGGCGATTCACCCAGCAACGCCGCCAATCGCACCAACTCGGCCGCGTCGGCCGGCAGCGGCGGGGCGGCAAATTTAAGGTTGCCCGGCGCGCTGACGCCGCGGGCGCCGAGCGAGCGCAGTCGCGTCGCATCACCCTCCGACTGTGCCTCCACCCAGGCGAATCCTTGCAGGATTTCGGCCGCGAAGGCGGGCACATGGCACCAGTTCGCGGCGGTGCGCACCGACATGCGGGCATTCAGCAACACGGTTGGAATGGCACGCGCGCCACACGCCGCCAGCATGTTCGGCCACAGCTCGCTTTCCAGAAAAGCACAGGCGTCCGGCTGCCAATGGTCCAGGAACCGCGCCACCCAGGCGGGCACATCCAGCGGGACAAACCGGTGCAGGACGCGATCGGCCAGGCCGTCCGCCGGCAGGCGTTGCGCTAGCAGGCGGGCGCTGGTGACAGTGCCGGTGGTGAACAATGTGGCGATGTCTCCAGGCAAATTGGCCAGCACCGGAAGCGCGGAGACCGCCTCGCCGACACTTGCGGCGTGCAGCCACAATAATCTGCCGGGGGGGCGGGGGGTGCTGTCCATGCCGTAACGTTCGGGGAGGCGGGCGGCAATCTCCTTGCCGATGGCGGCGCGGCGGCGGAGCAGCATTCTGAGCGCGGGGGCGGCGGTGGTGGCGGACAGGGACCAGGCGCGGGCGGCGAGAGTCAAAGGAAGCGTTCTTTTTTGAAGAAGAGAACCAAAGGACTTTTGTCTGTTGGGGGCTTCATGCGCAGAGTTGGTCGGCGCGGGCGGCGGCTTCGGTCAAGGCGGCGGCGACCCTGCCTAGACTTGCTTCGCTCTCGTCGGTGACCTTGATCGGCGGCAGGCAGACCAGCACGCCGCGACCCAAGGGAAGCGGCAGGATCATGTGGTCCCAACTTCTGAGCCGGATGCGATGGCGCATCCGGGCGGCGGCCGGCAGTACCGGGGCGCCGCTGACCGCAGCCAGCTGCGCCACGCCCGGCGCCGCCACACGCGGGGGGCCGCGCGGACCGTCCGGTGTGATGACGACAGCCTCGGCCGCTTCCAGCGCCGTCAGCAATGCACGCAGGCTCGTGGCACCCCCGCGCTCCTTGGCGCGTTTGCCGCTGACGCGGGCCGCCGATCCATAGACCGGGGTGGCATGGAAATGCTGCAGGATGGCGCCGATAAACCGGCCGTCCCGGTGGCGGCTCACGAGCACGCGCGCTGTGCGGCGCCTGTTCTGCCGCCACACGTGCAGCCACATCGCCGGCATCAGCGGCAGGCACTCGTGCCAAAAGGCAACAACCACCGCGCCGCCCTCGACGAACGGGGCCAGATGCGCCTCTCCCTCCAGCGTCCAGCGGGTGGTGGAGAGCGCGAAGCGGAGATAGCAACCGAGCAGGAAGGCCGCCGCGCGCTGTGCCGCCTGGCTGTTCAGCACCCGGGTGAACATGCAGGGCGGGCTACCATGGGGGTTTGCCGCCGACAACGCCGTCAAAACGGACCGCCCGGCCCGGCCGCGATTGTAAACGGGGGGTGGGCCGGACGCGCCTACGTGCAGGTGAATGCCGGCTTACAACCGGCGCCCGTCCAAATTGTCGTTACCCGTCTCCGCGTTACTTTTGCGCAACATCTTCTGCATAACATTGATTACGATTGCGCTCCCTGCTTGCCTTTGACCGGTCAGGTGGGCTCTGTCTTTTTTGGGACGCACAGGATTGATGTGGGTTGTGCGCCCGGCCGTCAGGGAGGGTTATGCGTGCCGCGGGTTGAACAACCGGCGCTGGGAATGGCGTCCGCCGCGCTGCTCTGCGGCTTGGCGCACGCCCAAAACCCGACCCAAGGCCCTGGCCTGAGCCCGACCGGCGGCCCGGTTTCCGGTCCGTATATCAGCCTGGGCGGCGGCTTGAGCGCGCAGCAGGATATCATCCGCCAGCCGAACGCGGTCAGCGGTCCCCTGCGCGCCAAAGGGTGGCAGTTCGATCCCGGCGTCGCGGGCGCGTTCAGCGCCGGGTGGGGCTTCGGCGATGGCTTGCGGCTGGATTTCGAGGTGCCCTACCTCACCAACCAGGTGCGTGGCGTCAGCGGATACACGCCGTCGCACCGCGCCGGCGGTACCGAGGTGAAGTACGGCGGCATGGTCAACCTCATGTACGATTTCAATCTCGGCCTGCCGGTGACGCCCTATTTCGGCATCGGCGCCGGCGGGATCGAGCTCGCGCATGACCACTTCAACGCGTCCACGCCGGGGTTCATCTTCCCGCGTCCGCCGGGCGACCAGGTCGTCGGTGACTTCGCGTATCAAGCCATTGTCGGCCTGTCCTATAATGTCGGCTTCGCGCCGGGGTTGGCGATGACGGCGGAATACCGGTTCCTCGGCCTGCTCGACCCGCAGCCAGGGTTCCGGACCACCGAGTACAACGCGGCCGGCGACGTGCTGTCGACCAACAATGCGCGCTACGGCAACGATTTCGACCACATCGTCATGCTTGGCCTGCGCTACGCCTTGTTCCCGCCGCGGCCGCCGATGCAGGGCGCGGAAGCCGCGCCGCCGGCGCCGGAAGCGCCGGCGCCGGCGGCCACCCGCACCTACCTGGTGTTCTTCGACTGGGACCGCTCGGATCTGACCGCGCGGGCACGGCAAATCATTGCCGCCGCGGCAACCGCCTCATCGCAGGTGCAGACCACACAGATCGATGTAAACGGGTACACCGATCTTTCAGGCAGTGCCGCCTACAACAAACGGCTTTCGGTTCGCCGCGCGGAAAGTGTGGCGGCCGAACTGGTGCGCGACGGCGTGTCGCAGGACGACATCGTCATGAAGGGATTTGGCGAGACCAATCCCCTCGTGCCGACCGCGAAAGGCGTGCGCGAACCGCAGAACCGCCGGGTGGAGATTATTCTTCAGTAATACCAAATCGAACGTTAAGAAAGCAGTTCTTTTTTGAAAAAAAGAACCAAAAAACTTTGATTTTTTTGTCATACCAAAGAACAAAAGTTTTTTGTTTCTTTTTTTCAAAAAAGAAATACTTCCTTCCTTACCTTGACAATACATCATACAGCGATTGCCTATCGCCGCGCGAGGTGCACCAGCGAAAATATGCCGAGTGGCGGCATGGGCGAAATGGTCGCGCAAGCGCGGTCCGCCGGGCTGAGGAGCGCCTCGATCGGGAAATCAGGGTGCCAGCCGAGCGTATGCGCCAGCGGCACCATGGCCCGCTCCACCGCCAGGCGAATGCCGCCGGCGGCGGAGAAATGGTTGATGAACAGAATATGTCCGCCGGGCCGCACCAGGCGCTTCAGCTCGGCCAACAGGCGGTCGGGGTGTGGCACCACGCTGGCCACGAACATGGCGGCGGCAATATCGAACCGGGCCTCGGGCAGCCCGGTATCCTCGGCATCGAGCTCCAGCAAATCGCGCACATTGGCCAGGCCGAGCGCGGCCACGCGCGCCCGGGCCCGCGCCAGCATGGACGCGGAGAGGTCGATGCCGGTGATGCGCTTGTCCGCCGCATAGCGCGGCAGGGCGAGGCCCGTGCCGACGCCCACTTCGAGCACCTCGGTGCCCGGCAGCGCGTTGACTTCATCGATCGCGCGCCGTCGCGCCGCGCCCGACACCGCGCCGAACGCCTGGTCGTAGAACGCTGCCTGCCGGTGGTAGGCAGCACGTACGGCATCGGCGTCCAGGCGGGCCAAGGCAGGGTTCCGAGTTCTTGCCGGTGTCCCCTGCCGCAGGATCAACGGCCTGGCAACCACCGTTTCAACCGCCCGGCACCGAACCGCCGGCAGGCCGAACAGAGGCCGGCAGGCTACTCGTTGCGCTGCAGGTTGACCGCCGCCGCGCGCCCGTTCTGCTGCTGCTCGATTTCGAAGCCGAGCCGCTGGCCCTCATTGAGGTTGCGCAGACCGGCCTTCTGTACGGCGCTGATATGGACGAAAACATCCTTGCCCCCGGTTTCAGGGGCGATGAACCCATAGCCTTTGGTCGGGTTGAACCATTTCACCACGCCTTGAGTCATGACGCGTCTTCTCCCTGCGCGATCCCCGATCCTGCTTCCGCAACGTCTGCGTCGGCGTCGGCCGGGGTAACCGCCGCCTTGGGATGCTAAGGCGCTTTCAACCGCGACGCAACGCGTGTGTGGGTCCGGAGGGTATGCAACCTTGGGTACGAGGTGGGCGCCGGATGCGCCGACGGTTCACGTGCCCTTCACCGTCCACCTGCACAGTGACAGCCGGCGCCCGCCGAAGCTGCTTGACGCGCCGGCCCGCTGCCGCGCAAACAGGACGGTCAGGAGGTTCACGCGCATGAGCAATATTATGCTTTGGCTCACGGGCCACCGCGTACTTGTGGTCGGTACGATAGCGGCCACCCTATGGGTGTTGGCCTATTATTTCTACTTCTGGCGAATCGTAAACAATTTCGTCCGATCCAAGCCGCGTAGCTGGGGCCTCGATATGGTGAACAAACAACCCATTTCGCGCGGGCACCGTAACTCGCATTAAGCCGTTCTTTTCTGAAGAAAAGAACCAAAAGACTTTTATTCGATGCAATCCCTGCTCTAGCGGCCATGGCCCGAACCTGTGTGCAGGCGCAGGGGCAAAAGTCTTTTGGTTCTTTTCTTCAGAAAAGAACGTCTTCCTTTTTAATGGATTCCTATGCCGGCAGGCGCTGCGCCGACCGTCCCGCCACTTCGCCGATGATTTCCGGCAGCGCGCTGGCCGGGCGTGGCGGGCTGAACAGGTGGCCTTGCACCTCGGCACAGCCTTCACGACGCAGCCATGCCAATTGCTCCTCGGTCTCCACACCCTCCACCAGCATGTCCAGGTCCAGGTGGCGGCACAGGCCCAGCACGGCGCGGATGATGGTGCCGCCATCGCCGGCCAGATCGGCCAGGAAGCTGCCGTCGATCTTCACCTTGTCGAACGGGAAGCTGCGCAGATAGCTGAGCGACGAGTATCCGGTGCCGAAATCGTCCAGTGCGAGCCGCACCCCGAGGTTACGCAGCTTGCGCATGGTGTTCAGCACGTCGCCGGTGTCGCGCATGACCAGGCCCTCGGTAATTTCCAGCTCGAGCCGGCCTGGGTCGAGGCGTGATTCGCGCAGCGCGGCGGCGACGATATCGACGATATCGGAGCGTTCGAACTGGATCGGGGAGAGGTTCACCGCAATGCGTGTGCGGCCGGGCCATTGCGATGCCTCCAGGCACGCCTGGCGCAACACCCATTCGCCGATGCCGGTAATCAGGCCGGTCTCCTCGGCCACCGGGATGAAGCGGCTGGGCATGACCATGCCGAGCGTCGGGTGGTGCCATCGCAGCAGCGCCTCGAAACCCGACACGCGGTAAGGATTGATCTGCACCAGCGGCTGATAATAGACCTCGAGCTCGCCGCGGCCGAGTGCCTCGCGCAAGTCGATTTCCAGCGCGCGGCGGGTGCGCACCGTATTTTCCATCGCCGGATCGAACAGCTGGTAGGCCGATCCGCCTTCCGCCTTGACGAAGTACAGGGCGATGTCGGCGCTGCGCAGAAGATCGTTGAGGTCCTCGCCGCCGTCCGGCGGCATGGCGACACCGACGCTGGCGGAAATGCGCAGATGGTAGTCGTCCACCTCGTAGGTTTCGCTCAGCTCGTTGACGATGATGCGCGCCAGCGCGGTGACATCGCGCCGCTGCGGCCGGCCGAGGCGCACGATGGCGAACTCGTCGCCGCCGAGACGGATGACGGTATCGTTGCTGGCGACGCATTTGCGCAGCCGGGCCGCGACGTCGCGCAGCAGCGCGTCACCCACCGGATGGCCGCGCGTATCGTTGATCTGCTTGAACCCGTCCAGATCCACCAGCAACACCACGGCGGTGTCGCCCTGACGTCCCGCGTTGGACATCTTGCGGCCCATGATGTCGGTGAAATAGCGGCGGTTGTGCAGGCCGGTCAGCGGGTCGCGCAGGGCCTGCTCGCCGAGCCGCTGGCGCAGCAGGAAATTGGCCAGGAACAGCCGGGTAGCGACCAGCGCGCCCATGACCAGCGCCAGCACCACGCTGAGCACGATACTGCGCAGCGAATAGAAATCCGACAGCGCGGCATCGGTGTCGAACGACCGGCTCACCACGACGGGCGCCACCGGCGGCTGCTCCGCCGGGGCGCCAAATCCCACCAGCCGGTCCACCCCGTTCGCGCGGTCGCGGAATTCGTGGCAAAGCTGCACCGCGCGGCGGGATTGCTCCTTGTTGCGGATCGCCTGCGCCTGCGTGAGGCAGCCCGGCAGGCCTTTCGCCGCCGTCAGCACCGGGTCGGCGGACGCCACCTTGAGCGTGAGGCCGAGGCCGAGATTGACGGAGCGCGCGATGATCACCCCGCTGTCGCGCAACTGAACAACGCTGGCCTCGCTGGTTTCCGTGGTGCCGCGCCCGATCATGTCCGACAGCACGACCGGGTCGAGCGACACCACGGCGATCGCCACCACGGTGCCGGTCTTGTCGGTGAGCGCGCGGCTCGCGTGCACGACCCAGCCCCTGCTGTCACAGCTTCTGGCGCTGGGCTGCGGCGGGCACGGGTGTGCCGCCGGGTCGATGACCGGCGGGCTGATCACCACGCCATTTGCGGGATCGCGAACCGCGTCATCGATGACGGGGGCGGTGGCGAGCTGGGGTTCGTCGTTCGGCCGCAACACCCAATCGAGCGAGCCATCCTTGCGCAACACGCTGATCTGCATGATGCCGGCGGTGTCGCTCATCTGCTGGGTGATCATGTGCTTGGCCATGCCAAGGTTCTGCAGCACCCGGCCTTCGTCCCGGTCGGCCAGCCGCAAGCGCACTTGCGCCAGATCCTGCAACCTGTTCACGGCTTCGAACTCGCGCAGCATGGTCTGTTCGAGCGCGGTCGCGCCGGCTTCCGCGCGGTCCAGCACGGCATTCCGCTCGGTCGATTCAGCCTGTTCCAGGCTGGTGAAGGTGCCCAGAATGAGCAGCAGGCTCAGAACCGTCCAGCCGCCGAATGCTGTCAGCGTCGCGCGGTCCAGGCGGCGGCGTAACGGGTCGATCGTCGGTTTCAAGGCGCGGGTTTCAAGCTGTCGGTTTCAAGTCGGGGGCCCCCGAGCGCGTGGCGGTTGAAAGACACGAACGCCCTCTAGCATCTCTATAAAAAAACCGCGACGCGTTTCTTTTGGTCGCCCGCGATATCAATGGTGACACTGTGGCTGGTATTATCAGCAGGGTGGACCACCCGGAATGAATAATCAGACCCGCTGGGCCCGGCGCAAGTTATGAAGTGTTGCGGCGGTGAAAACGCCCTGCGCGCGCGGCGGATGTTGCGAATGTATAAGGCTAAAAGCGCCGCCGCGAGCCCTCCGCCAGATATTCAACCGACGGAAACAGAAACGCACCCATCCTCAGCCTCCCGCTGCACCTCCGACACAAATGCGTGAGTTTACGTAAAATATAGACTTTTTCATATCTTTGAATGACCCTATTTTGATATTTACGGTTCATACAGGTGAACATTTAAGAGTCTGTGAATGTTTTTACGCGCAATTGTACGCAGCGCCACAACCTTGACGTGTGTGCCGCCCGCGCTGAATTCCTGCTCCTTTTGGGGTGCGCGCCGGTGACGAAATCTGCCGCGCAGACCGTGTTGCCGCCGGCTACGGGGCATGTCTGACTCGCAGATCCTGGCGGCGATCAACGCCATCGGCACCCTGGGATCCCTCGAGGTTCGTGTCCGTGGGGATGATCTCGAATACCCCGATCGGAGCGGGCGGTTCTATCGCTCGGGCCAAACATTGCAGGTGGATGGGCCGTTCGCCGCCTGGCGCATATGCCTGCGCCTGAAATACCGGCGTTGGCCCGGCTTCGAGCCGACCGACACGAAACTCCTCCGCCATTTCGTGCACCTGCTGTCCTATATCGACGAGGTGTAGCGGCCGGCGCGCGTTCCGCCGCCGGCGGTCCGCGCGGCGCCATTCAACGTGCAACCGGGTCCCGCCGTCACAACTTACGGTCGGTTGAGTTTGGGCGCCGGCCGCATTTAGGCTCGAACGCCTGGGGGTGAAGGCTACGTTGATTATGCCAAAAGTCTGGATGGATCGCCGCGGCGTGACATCATTGGAGTACGGCCTACTGGCAGGTGCGCTCGCGCTCAGCCTGATTGCGGCGTTGCGCGTCCTTGCCAGCCAACTCGGCGCCGTGGTCACGCAAATGCTCGCGGCGCACAGCGGCTCCGGCTAAAAATCCGAAATTTTACAATTGGTTAAGGAGAATAACCCCGGTCGGCCGGTCGGTGCCAGACCGGGGTTATATAGGGCGCACGGGGGGCGTGCGCCAAGACCGAACGGCCGAACCCACGGGAGGTTGCGGGGCCGCCAAAAATAATTGCCTCGGTTACCGCGATCGGTGTGCGGCCTAGTCCTGCGGCGGGGGTGCCGGCGGGGGTGCTGACGGGGGTGCCGGGGGATTTCGCGCCGCATCGGACTGAGCCTGGGCTTGAGCTTGCGCCTCGCGGCGCCTCTTCACGGCATTGTGATGGCCGATTACACAGCCCGCGGCGGCGCCCAGCACCGCGTGATGCCCGGCGACATGGCCGGCGACGCCGCCCACGGCCGCCCCCGTGGCGCAGCCCGCATGGGCCGCAACCGGCATCGTGAGTGACGCCAAAACCAGATAGACGCTCCGCATACGCATGTTTCGATCCTCAATATAGAATCGGCTAACGCCGGCGGACGCCTGGCGGCGCATCACATCAACGTTTGGGCCATGAAATGCGGCGGCGAAGTGGTCAGCGCGCGGTCCGATCCAGTTCCGGGTAGTGCCGGAAAATGCCCTCCCCGTTGAAAGCAATGCGGCGATCGGACGCCAGATACCGTGCGACATTCGGCCGCGTGGACTTCGGCCACGATATCGGCGATCGTCAAATGCAAGCCGTTGGCGACAAAGGCGCCGCGGCCTTGAACGCCGTCCCGGTAACAAAGCTGATATGGCACGGTACATTCCTTTGCCGCGGCGGAATTCAAGGAGTTCCTGTTTGAAAAAAAGGCCCCCCCAAAAAGCAAAAGTTTTTTGGTTCTTTTTTTCAAAAAAGAACTACTTGCTTCCCTGTGTATTGGCGACCCTAGCCTCCTGCGCCACCCCCAAAAAATCCGTGGTACCACGCACACAACCCCCCCTCAGCAGCAAATGGCAACCATCGCCCGACCAGCATGTGCCGCCCTTTGCCACCGTACCGTTCGAACCGTTTTCGCGTGCGGATGCGGTTGCTATTGCGCAACGGGAATGGCGCCTGTTCGGCCAACCCATCGACGACGATCCGCCGGGTTCGCGACCGAAAGAGCCGCCGGAACAAATGCCCGAGCGCATGCCGGGTCTTTGGCAAAGGGTCGGCGAATATTGGTGGGAGGGGATGGGCCCGGACATCCGGGAATCGGCCTGGACGGGCATGCATGACGAGAACGGCACGTTATTCGATGCGTCGCGTGACGGGGATTTCGCCTGGTCCGCGGCTTTCATTTCGTATGTCATGCGTATCGCCGGCGCCGGCGGCCGGTTTCCCTACGCGGCAAGTCATTTCACCTACATCGATGCGGCCGTGCTGGGGCAATCGCCGGTGCTGCGCGCCTATGCGATCGATGCCTATGCGCCGCGCGTGGGCGATCTGATCTGCACCGGGCGGGACGGGGCGGCCAACATACGCTTCACCGACCTGCCGGCGGCCCAATTTCCAAGCCATTGCGATATCGTGGTGGCGGCAACGCCGGCGGCTTTGACCGTGATCGGCGGTAACGTCGATGACGCGGTGACCGAAAAGCATGTGCCCGTGGGCGCGAATGGGATGCTCGCGGGCCTCGACGGCAAGGCGATTGATACGCGGTATGATTGGTTTGTGGTTTTGATGGTTGTGTATGATCGGTAGGGTCTAAAAGAACCAAAAAACTTTTTAAATGCAAAAGTTTTTTGTTTCTTTTTTTCAAAAAAGAAATACTTCCTATCTCCCCTTCCACCGGAATGACCCCATGAAATCACCGAATGGCCTGCTTGCCGCGCTCGGCACCACAATCTTCACCACCATGTCGGCCCTGGCCGTTCAACATGGCGCCATCAATCTCGGTCAGGGTTTCCCCGACACGGAGGGCCCCGCCGATGTCGTGCAGGCTGCCGCGGCAGCACTCCTGGATAATCGCAATCAATATCCGCCGCTGACGGGCACGGCCGAACTCCGCCAGGCCGTGTCGGCCGCCAACCGCCGCTTCTGGGGCCTGGACATCGACGCCGATCGTGGCGTGGTCGTCACCAGCGGCGCCACCGAGGCGCTGGCGGCGTGCCTGATGGCGCTGCTCGATCCGGGCGACGAAATCGTCCTGATCGAGCCGCTGTACGATACCTATCTGCCGGTGGTGCGCATGCTGGGCGCCGTGCCCAAATTGGTGCGCCTGCAGCCGCCGTCATGGACGTTGCCGCGCGCCGAACTGGCCGCCGCCTTTGGCCCGCGCACCAAAGCCATCCTGCTCAATACGCCCATGAACCCGACCGGCAAGGTTTTCACCGAGGGCGAGCTCGGCTTCATCGCGTCCCTCCTGCAACAGCACGACGCCTATGCGATCTGCGACGAGGTGTATGAACACCTGGTGTTCGCGCCGGCCAGGCACGTGCCGCTCCTGGGCCTGGCCGGCATGGCGGACCGATGCCTGCGCATCGGCAGCGCGGGCAAGACGTTTTCGCTCACCGGCTGGAAAGTCGGCTATGTCAGCGGCCCGCCTTCGCTCGTCGGCGTCGTTGCCAAGGCGCACCAGAATCTTACCTTCACCACGCCGCCGAATTTGCAGCGGGCGGTGGCGCTGGGCCTGGCGAAGGACGACGCCTATTTCGCCGCCCTTGCGGAGGGGCTGATGGGCAAACGCAATCGTCTCGGCGCGGGCTTGCGCGATGCCGGCTTCGATGTGCTGGCCAGCGACGGCAGCTACTTCGTTATTGCCGATTTTGCCGCTTTTGGGTTCGCCGGGACCGACCTCGCCTTTTGCCGGCACATTACCGAGCACGCCGGCGTCGCCGCCATTCCCGTCTCGGCATTCTACGAAGGCGATGCGCCGACGCACTGGATACGTTTCGCCTTCTGCAAACAGGATTCCGTGCTCGACGAGGCGTGTTCCCGCCTGAAACGGCTGCGCCGCGCTGTGGCGGCCTGAGCGTCAAAGTGTCCTTGCGGATCGCATCAAGAGCAAAAGTTTTTTGGTTCTTTTTTTCAAAAAAGAACTGCTTCCTTCCTTCCTTCCTTCCTTCCTACCTCACCCCACCTGACTAAGCTTCGCAGTATCACCGTAGGGTTCATCCGGCGGCTTTCCCAGCACCGATACGTGCGGCACGCCGTCACCACCGACCGTCTGCAACAAAAATGACCGCCGCCGCGTGGCCGTGCGGCTGATCCACCAGCGCCCGTCCAGGCGGGCGTATTCGTCGCTGTATTCGCAAGCCATCTGCAGCATGGTACCCGCGTCGGTATCGATGCTATGAAAAAACAAGTCCCACGTGCCGGTGGCGGTATTGGACGAGGTCAGCGTAATGATTGGGTTTTCGCCGTGGTGCATGTCGATGATATTCGGGCGGCACGCCATTTGGCGGAATACCTCGACAAAGCTGTCGCGATCATTGAATGTCGGAAAACCTTCATAGGCGATCACCGCACTGTTCGGGCTCAGACAATCACGCAGCTCCTCCGGCTGCTTGCGGTCGCAAGCGCGCAGATAACGATATTTCAGGCGCTTTATGGCGCTGATCTCCTCCAGCGCTTGCAACTTCGCCTCCAGCCGCTCCAGCCGGTCGGGCATTAAGGTTCCTCCCTCGAATCACGTCTTTGACAGACGTTAACCTGTTTGCGTATCGTCGCAAGTGGCACGATTGCGTGAACGGCAAGGTGCCGCCGGCACAGGGCGAGGGGCGCAAAGCGGGGATGAACGCCTTACCAGCGCTTGATCGGTTGGCCATGCGCGTGGAAGCGCTGGCCGCGGTGGAGGCGATCGAATGCCTGAAGGCGCGCTATTGGCGCGCAGTGGATCGCGGCCGCCCGGAGGAGATCGAAGCATGCCTGCTGCCCGATGCCGTCATCGATTTCGAGGGACTGCCGCGATTCGAAACCCGGAACGGCTTCCTGGAGATCGTCCGGGCGGGGGCGGCCGCACAAGGCTGCCACATGCATCACGGCCATAACCCTGATATTACGGTAACGGATCGGGACAGCGCCGCCGGAACTTGGGACATATTCTACCACGGCATCGACATGGCGGCGCGCACCATCGTGCAGTTGGCCGGCATTTATCATGACACCTATGTGCGCCGCGACGGAAGCTGGTGGATTGCGACCACCATCATGCGCCGGACATCGATGACGGTGCAGAGCATCGGCACGCGGAATGCGCCGCGCGTCACGCGTCTCGGCAATGGGGCAAGCCCGTGAATGGCGCGGCCGGCACGGCGGAT
>CAJCIS010000009.1 GCA_903970435.1 Acidobacteriota bacterium
CAGATCGGCGGGAATGAACGGCGTATCGCCGGGCACTGTCAGCACGGTGTTCGCGCCGATCGAGGCGGCCCACGCCAAGCTGGCCGCCACGCCGGCCAGGGGCCCGGCGTGGCGTGGCTGATCGGGCAGCACGGGCAAACCGAACTGCGCGAAACGCGCCGGATCGCCGTTGGCGCTGATCGCAAGGGCACCCGCCTGGGGGGCCAATCGCGTCAGCAGCCGCGCCAGCACCGTGCCATTGCCCAACGGCAGCAGGCATTTGTCGCCGCCGCCCATGCGGGACGCACGGCCGCCCGCCAGCACGACACCGGCAATCACCGGGGCGGCATCACGCGGCTCTCACCGAAAGCTGCTATGGGGCGAGCAACGGGACTCGAACCCGCGACATCCAAGACCACAACCTGGCGCTCTACCATCTGAGCTATGCCCGCCACAGCAGACGCGGGGTGTAAGTCCGCGCCACTTGCCGCGTCAACACGAACGCCCGAAGGAAGTCTGTCCGGCCATGCCCGCCACGCCGCCACCCATTTTTACCACCGGCTATGAGGGCCGCGTGCAGGACGAACTGCTGGACCGCCTGGTTGCCGAGGGCGTGCGCGTATTGCTGGACGTGCGCGCCGTGCCGATGTCTCGCAAACCCGGATTTTCCAAGCGCATTCTGGCCGCGTCGGCCGAGGCGCGGGGCCTGCGCTACGTTCACCTGCAGCCGCTCGGCACGCCGAAGCCGGGCCGCGATGCCGCCCGCGCCGGTCACGCGGCCGAAATGGCGCGTATTTTTGCCGCCCACATGGAAACGGACGCGGCCCAGGTGGCGCTCGGGGCGGCGCGCGACATCGTGCAGGCCGCGCCAACCTGCCTTCTGTGCTTCGAGCGCGACCCGCATTTCTGCCATCGCCGGATCGTCGCCGACATGATCGCCGCCGCGACGCACCAGGCGGTGGCGCATTTGTAGTGTTGCTAAGGAGGAATGTTTTAACCCGAAAAAGCGCGGCTTCCGGCGTTGGGACCCGCATTCCGCTTCGCTCCATGACGGGCTACGGGGGGACGCCTTTGTCTTTGCGCAGGAGTTCCTGGATGCGCAGCAGCACCGCCTCGTGCGCATAGGGTTTCGCGACGACCGGCCCCTCATGGCAGATGTCCCGCGCCTTGTCGGCGGCGCCCGCGAGGCCCGAGGTCAACACGACTTTCACCGCCGGATAACGCTGACGGATCCAGAACGCCAGGTCGAAGCCGCTTTCGCCGCCCGGCAGCCGCACATCGCTGAATACCAGCCCGACATGCGCATCCGCGTTCAGCACCGATTTTGCCTCGGCAACGCTGCCGGCTTCGAACACCTTGTAGCCGCAGTCGCGCAGATAATCGGCGATCGCCAGCCGCACCAGCACCTCGTCCTCCACCACGAGAATCGTCGGCACCTCGCCGGAGGCGATGAGGCTTGGGGTTGCGGCATCTGACACGCAGCCCGAACGGTAATAAGCGTACAATGTTCCACCGGCCTGATACTTTGCGATGAAGGAAGGCCAGGGGGTTTCACCCCCTGGACCCCCGACCGGCGTGCCGCCGGCGTCACAAGCGCTGCGCGGCACAAGGACGCTTGTGCCGCGCAGCGCTTTTGACGCCGGCGACACGCCGTCATGCGAATGCGTGCTGCGCACGACGGGGGTCGAGGGGGCGAAGCCCCTCGCCTTTCTTCATCGGTCAAACTTCGAGGTGCGGCGCGGACCGGTTTCTGCCTATCGTCGGTCATGCCGCATTATCGCATCGAGTCGGCCCATGGGGGGCGCGTCGCGGGGGTGGACGAAGCAGGCCGTGGGCCGCTGGCGGGCCCCGTGGTTGCGGCCGCCGTGCTGTTTCGCGCCGGCGTGTCGCGCAAAATGGCCGTGCTGCTCGACGATTCTAAGCGCCTGACCGCGGTGCAGCGCGAATTGGCTTACGCCGCCCTGCGCGCCTATCCGCATACCGAAATCGGCGTCGGTGCGGCTTCGGTCGCCGACATTGCGCGGCTCAATATCCTGCATGCCAGCCTGCTGGCCATGGCGCGCGCCGTCGCCCGCCTGCCAAATCCGCCCGACATTGCCTTGGTGGATGGCAACCAGCCGCCGCTTCTTGCCTGCGCGGTGCGCTGCGTGGTGGGCGGCGACGCGGAGTGCCTGTCGATCGCCGCGGCCTCGATCGTTGCAAAGGTGGTGCGGGATCGCGCCATGGCCCGGCTGTCCGTGCGGTTTCCGGTGTATGGCTGGTCCGAGAACGCCGGCTACGCCACGCAGGGCCATCGCGCGGCGCTGCATGCCCATGGGCCGACGCGCCATCATCGCGCGGCGTTCGGCACCGTGCGGCTGCTCGCGACGGCCGCAGGGTAACTTTCGCTTCGCCGGTTCGAAGGCGAAGGAAGCCGTTCTTTTTTTGAAAAAAAGAACCAAAAAACTTTTGTTTTGTTTGGCGCATGCGGCTGTCGATGAAACGCTTCGGCCTTCTGGCGGTGGGGTCGCTGTAGAAGAAGGCAGCCTGCGCCGGAGCCGCCAAGGGAATCGTGGTTGTCATCGCCTACGGCGTGGGTGCCCGCATCGACTTCAAAAAAAGGCGCGTCCCGAGGGACGCGCCTAGTTTGTTAATCGGGGGAACACTCAAACGCGAGTTCCTGTGGAACTCACGCACTAATATGGCACAAATAACCGAACTGTCTAGTGGGTAATCGTTTTACACGATTCTTTGGGGCAAATAGCCGCCGGCCCGCCCCACGATTGCCTCTTGATTTTCGGTGCGGCTGCCGCACGATGGCGCGAACCCGCCGAGTCCTGGAGGCCCGACATGGAAGCCAAAATTACCGGCACAACCCTGCCGGTGCTCGAGCTGGCCCTCACCCCCGGCGACAAGATTATCGCGGAAACCGGCCAGCTCTCCTGGATGACCGCGGGCATCGAGCTCAACACCACGCACGCCACGGCCGGCGCCACCGGTTTTCTCGGCGCCATCGGCCGGGCGCTGTCGGGCGGCGGTCTGTTCATGACCGAATACACCGCGCCCTACCAGCCGGGCCTGGTGGCCTTCGCGGCGAAAATTCCGGGCCAGATGGTGGAGATTTCGGTTCAGCCGGGCCGTGGGTACCTGATTCACAAGCATGGCTTTGTCTGCGCGACCGACGGGGTGCAACTCACCACCGGCTTTCAGCAGTCGCTCGGCGCCGGCATTTTCGGCGGCAACGGCTTTCTCATGCAACGCATGTCGGGCGTCTGCCGCGCGTGGGTGGAGCTTGGCGGCGAAATCATCACCTATGACCTGGCACCTGGCGAGGTGTTGCGCGCACATCCGGGCCATGTCGGCATGCTGGACGAGAGCGTCGGGTTCACGATCACCACCATGCGCGGCATTCAAAACATGATTTTCGGCGGTGACGGGCTGTTCCTGGCGGAGTTGCGGGGCCCGGGGCGCGTCTGGCTGCAGACGCTCACCCTGCCCAATCTGGCGCATTCCCTCTCCCCCTACCTGAAGGGCGAGTCCGCGAGCGGCACCAACGTGGAAACCGCCGCCGAACTTGGTGTTGCGGGCGCCGTGCTGAAGTCATTTTTTAATCGATAAGAGGGGGGTTGAGCAGGTGATATGGCCGGGCGCTCTGCCGGGCCTCGCCGGTGAGGGTTGACCCATGCGCCGGATAAGCGCCCGCAAATGCGCTCGCGACCAGTGTCGCGGCGAGAACAAACTGTCTCATGGTGCGCCTATCCCCTCGTGAGCGGCGAAGCCGTGCTGCGCCGTGAGACGAGTTAATCAAGTTTGCGTGAAGTCAGTCCACACGAAAATGTGAGGAATCGGTTGACGTTAACGGGAATTGAAGATGTGTGACAAAAAAGCAATAGGAAGGAAGTCGTTCTTTTTTAAAAAAAGAACCAAAAAACTTTCTGCTGTTGAAAATTAATACGCCCCATCGGGCAGGTCCGAACAGAGTAAAAGTTTTTTGGTTCTTTTTTTCAAAAAAGAACGACTTCCTTCCTTATTTCCTCAACGCCCCAATGCACCCCGCACCACCAGCGCAACCAATCCGACAGTCGCCACACTCGCCGCATAAATGGCGACCAGCCAGCCGATCCGCCTAATGGTAGTGCGTGTCGGCATTCAGCTTCCCGCGGAAAACCCAGTAGCTGTACACCGTGTAGGCCAGGATGGCGGGCACCAGGAACACAGCACCGGCCAGCAGGAAGCGCTGGCTCGCCGGCGGCGCCGAAGCCTGCCAGATCGTCACGTCCGGCGGCACCATCAGCGGCCAGAAGCTGATGCCCAGGCCCGCGAAACACAGGGCGAACCAGGCGATCACACACAGGAACGGCAGCAGGTGGTGGCGTGTGTCGAGCCCGCGCCTGAACCCATAGACGAGCCCCAGGAGCAGCAACGGCACCGGGCTCGCGAACAGGATACCCGGCCAGCCGAACCAGCGATGCCAGAATTGCGGGTGCAGGAAGGGCGACCAGAGCGAGACAATGATCGTCAGGCCAAGCATGACCGGCCCCAGCAGCGCGGCGTAACCCCGCGCGCGATCGTGCAGCGCGTCCTCGGTCCGCCAGATCAGCCAGCACGCGCCCAGCAGGGCATACCCGGCCACCACGGCGAAGCCGCAAAGCACCGTGAAGGGACTGAGCCAGTCCCACCAGCCGCCGGCATAGGCCGGACCGTTATGGCGCACCCCCTGCATCAGGCCACCCAATGTCAGCCCCTGGGCGAACGCGGCGCAGGTGGAGCCGACGAAAAAGGCCGTGTCCCACAGAGCCCGGCCCGCGCCGGAGCGGGCCCGGAAGCGGAATTCGAAAGCCACGCCCCGGAAAATCAGCGCTAGCAGCATGGCGATGATGGTGGGGTATAGCGCCGGTAAAATCAGTCCGTAGGCGAGCGGGAAGACCGCGAGCAGGCCGCCGCCGCCGAGCACAAGCCAGGTCTCGTTGCCGTCCCACACCGGCGCCACCGAGTTCATCAGCACGCCGCGCGCTTCAGTGCGGCGCTCGACCGCAAACAGGATGCCGATGCCGAGGTCGAACCCATCGAGCACCACATAGGCCAGCACTGCGAAGGCGATCAGGCCGGCCCAGATCACCGGCAGGGCGGCGTCGGCGATCATGGCCCTGCCACCGCGTCGGGCACCTGACCCACCGCCGGGCCGGGCATGATGCCGGCGGCGCGGTGCGGCACGCTGGCGGGCACGTCCGGCTCGCCGGGCTGCGGCGCGTGCGCCATTTCCCGCAGGATGAACATGAGCCCGGCGCCGAACACCACGGCATACACAAGCACGAACGCGACCAGGCTGGCCGCCACGCCGGGCGCCCCGACGGGGCTGACGCTGTCGGCGGTGCGCAGCAGGCCATACACCGTATAGGGTTGGCGGCCCATTTCGGTGGTGGTCCAGCCGCAGATCACGGCGACGAACCCCGATGGTCCCATGAGGACGGCCGCGCGCTGCAGCCACCGGTCCTCGGCGAGCCGGCCGCGCCAGCGCGCATACAGGCTCCAGCCGCCCAAGCCTGCCATCAGGAAGCCGATGCCGACCATGACGCGGAACGTCCAGAAAATCACCGACGAGTCGGGCCTGTCCTGCGGCTTGAATTGTTTCAGCCCCGGCACGCTGCCGCCCAGCCTGTGGGTCAGGATGAGGGAGCCGACATAGGGGATGGCCACCGCGTCCCGGGTGATTTCGGCCCGCATGTCGGGGAAGCCGATCAGGATTTCGGGGGCGTACGGCTCCGCATTCCAGTCGCCCTCCATGGCGGCGATCTTGGCCGGCTGATATTTCAGCGTGTTCAGCCCGTGCAGGTCGCCCATCAGGATCTGCGCCGGCGCCACGATGGCCGCCATCCACATCGCCATGCCGAACATGACGCGCGCGCCTTCGTTGCGGCCGCGTGTCGCGAGCAAATGCCACGCGCCGACCGCACCGACCACGAACGCCACACTGAGGTAGGAGGCCAGCACCATGTGCGGCAGGCGGACCGGAAAGCTCGGATTGAAGATGACCGCCCACCAGTCCGCGGGCAGGAAACGGCCGTCCGGCGCCAGGGTATACCCCGCGGGCGTCTGCATCCATGAGTTCACCGACAGGATCCAGAACGCCGACATCAAGGTGCCGATGGCGACGATGCAGGTCGCCATGAAATGCAGCGCCGGTCCCACCCGCTTCATGCCGAACAGCATCACGCCCAGGAACCCGGATTCCAGGAAAAAGGCGGTCAGCACCTCGTAGCCCATCAGCGGGCCGAGGACGGGCCCGGCGCGCTGCGCAAAGCCGGACCAGTTGGTGCCGATCTGGTACGACAGCACCAGGCCCGACACCACGCCCATGCCGAAACCGATGGCGAAGATCTTCAGCCAGTAGCGGAACAGATCGATGAAAACCTGGCGCCCTGTGACGAGCCACAGTCCCTCCAGCACGGCCAGGTAGCTCGCCAGGCCGATCGAAAATGCGGGGAAGATGATGTGGAACGCGATCGTGAAACCGAACTGCGTCCGTGCGAGCTCAAGAGCGTCGAGACCGAGCATGTCTGATACCTCGCGCACCCACAAATCGGGCAAGGAAGGAAGTATTTCTTTTTTGAAAAAAAGAAACAAAAAACTTTTGGGTTATAGCTTACGCGGCCGGAACAACGGAACGCTCCAACAGGGTAAAAGTTTTTTGGTTCTTTTTTTCAAAGAAGAACTGCTTCCTTCGCCTTTGTTTGGCTAAACGCCACCCCAGGCCAAGGTGCCCAGCCGCATTAACGGCACCTGGCCCACGGACAATGTACTGTCGCGCAAGGTAAACGGCAGCGACAAGGCTGCGTCCGCCTCCGACCCCGCGGGCGCCATCAAACCCAGCACCGCCTTGGCGGTCTGCGCCACGCCCTGCGTGATCGTGCCGCCGCGCGCCAGGGCGTCGAGCGTCGGGGCCCATCCCGCGACCCGGGCGGTGCCGCTTCCGGCCGGCTGCAGCTTGTCGTCCAGCCCGAGCCGCGCTTCGGTCTGCAACGTGAGCGGTCCCCATCGCATGTCCAGGCGTTGCAGCGCCAACGCGCCGCCCCAATCGCGCCAGGCCCGCGCCTGGTCGGAGCCGTCCTGGCCGGACAGCGCCGGCGAGGCCAGGCTGACATCGACGCCGATGCGCGAAATCGTCGCCCCGAGCGGCCAGCGCCCGTCATCGGGCAACTGAACGCCGTGCGCCTCGACACTCACCTGCGCCGCGGTGCGGGCCGAAAAGCCGCGGCTGGCGGCCAGGTGAAGCTGCACGCTCTCCACCCGCACATCCTGGTGGTTCTTCGAACGTTGCAATCCGCCGGCCAGGGACAGGGCCGCGATGTCGATACTGTCGAGCGGACGCCGCCACAATTTGACCGATGCGGTGAGTGCGTCGGCCTCGAACACCACCGCCGGCAGGCCGGCGAGACGGAACCGCTGCGGCCCTTGCGGCTCCACCGTCAGCCGGAAGGGCGACAACAGGCCGATCGACAGTACGACGCGGTCGCTGTGGAAATCGATGCCGCCCGGCACCATGGCATGGCCGCCGGCAATCGTGAGGCCTCGCACGGTCAGCCGCGCACCGAAGGGCGCGCCGTCCTCGATCACCTTGCCGGTATGCAGCGACCAGCCCTGGTCCGTCATGACCTTGGACCATTGGTCGAAGGCCGCGTGCGCGCGCCACGCGAGGAGCCGGCACGCGGCGAGGTCGGCGCCGATCGCCACACAGACGGCCAGCAGGATCGTGCGCGCTCGCATCGCGGTGTCAGGTCCCTGTGTAAAACATCCACGCCGGCGACCGGCGCACCGTTCGGTGCCGCTTCGGTCCATTCGCTTGTCCACAGCATGCCGTGGCGCCGGCCGCACGCAAGTTAAGCTGGCGCAAGACGACGGCGTTGCGCTGCCTCTGCGCCCGACGGCACCGCAACGGATCGCCCGCGGCGGAAGCGGACCCGTTTGCACGATCATCAGGCACTTGGCCCATTTTCCCCCCAACCGGCGCCGCGCGGCCGGCGTTCCGTTTCGCAAAACGGAAGGTGAAAAATCCGTTCATTTCGAGAGGTTTGCGGGGTCGGCGTGGCGGTTGAACGCCGCGCCGGCGGCATCATCCTCCACAGACTTGTCCACAGTCCCGTATCCACGCGCCGCCGCGCGCCGCCAGTGCGCCTGAATGGCGTCCAGCAATGCGTCCCGTCCGGTGCCGGCAGGAACCGGTGGCCCAAGGGCGATATGGATAGTCCCCCGCCGCTTCATGAAGGCACGGCGCCCCCAGCACAAGCCTGAATCTGTGGCCACCGGTATAACCGGGAGCGCGATGTGCCGTGCCACCGCCGCAATCCCAGGTTGGAGCTTGATGTCCGCGCCGGGCGCCGCCCGCGTGCCCTGTGGGAAGATGACGATCTGGCGGCCCGCGGCGCATGCCGCCGACGCCGCCTGGAGCAGGGCTCGCAGCGCCGGCGCGCCGCCGTCGCGGTTCACCGGGATCATGCCGGCGGGGATCAGCATCGGGCCGAACAGCGGCACGCGGGTCAGTTCGTGCTTCATCACGTAGCTGGCACGCGGCACCAGGGTCAGCCAGACCAGGGTGTCGAAGGCTGATTGGTGCTCGCTGGCGATCAGGGCCGGCCGGTCGAGGGGCAGATACGCGGTGCCGGACACCTCGATGCGGATGCCGCACAACACCCGGGCGCCCCACAGCACCAGGCGTATCCAGCGGCGCGCGTAGGCGTAGGCGCGGTCGCGGGCGAAGGCGCGTACTGGCAAGGCGGCCACGCCCATGATCGTGGTGAGGCCGAAGAACCAGATGTTGAAGAGGAGGGCGCGGAGGAAGGTCATCGGAAGGAAACGGGCTCTGCCCCTGGACCGTGTCACGCTAATGCGTGCGTCGCACGACGGGGACAAGTCCCCTGACCCCATTTATGTGGCTTGGTGGTAAATAACGGGTCTGGGACTGGTCAAGCTGAGGGTTGCCGCCCATGCGGGGCAAAACGGCAACGCGTGGGAGCGATGCCGGCCGCGCGCTTCGTTTCGCCGCCTGGTTTGTCGCCGTCGGCGAAACCGGGAATATGACCTCGATTGCGCGCAGACGGAGCAATTCTATACGCCAGCGTTGCGGCGTGCGGCCGCAGTTCGGTCCGCGGACGACTTGGTTTTGTCGGTGCGAGATGGAAAAAGGAAGTATTTCTTTTTTGAAAAAAAGAAACAAAAAACTTTTGCTCTTTGGGTGTTGCGGCGCTTGATGGGTGCACCTTCAAACAGGCAAGAGTTTTTGGTTCTTTTTTTCAAAAAGGAACATCGTCCTGCCTATGGCGTGATTGCGTGCCGGATAGGCATGTCATATTTGCTGCTGCCGCGTGAAGGCGGCGCAAATTTCCTGCCGTTCATTCCAAACTTGGCAAAGCGGGAAGAGCGAAATGGAAAGCGGGCGGTCGGTTTTGACGTTAAGATGGCGCAGAGCCGGCTGATCGGCTATTTTAATCATTACGTGCAGGCGTCCGGGTGCGGCATTCTGCATATGTACCGCAAGAATACGTTGGCAACCATTGTGTCGGCCGAGACGATGGCAGCGCGGATGAAACGCGGCCTGCCACCGCACGGAACAACCCGGGCCGATAACAAGCCGGTATATCTTGATCCGGAATGGCTGAAACTCCGTGTGGAAGACTATGAACTGCAGGATAGGATCGCTGCGTTCACCCATTCGCTTCAACCGTATATTCAGGTATGCTACGAGGATTTTATGACGCCTGACGGCTGGCAAGTGACATGCAAGCGGCTCTTCGGCTTCTTTCACCTTGATTTGAGGTGCCGTTTAGCCCGGCCTTGGCAAAGCAGAACATTGCCGACCTGGCAGAACTCATCATCAACGCCGAGGAAATACAGCGTCTGTATCCCAGGTTTTTCTGAGTCTTCGCGCCCCCCAAATTTTCGCGATGCCGGGGGTTCGGTGTCAGGGGATAGCGTGATGAATAGCCGAAATCGGCGGCATACCCGCCATTGGCGGTCCAGCAAGCCGATTTGTAGCCGGCGCTACGCCACAGATGCGCCCCACCGGATCAACCGGCCACCCGGGCATCCGGCCACCCGGGCCGATTCCAAGCGAGCAGCTTGCAATCCGCGGGCCTGGGCGTTACAGACCGCGCCTCCGCCGGGAGCGCGGGCGTAGCTCAGGGGTAGAGCACAACCTTGCCAAGGTTGGGGTCGAGGGTTCGAATCCCTTCGCCCGCTCCAGGTTTTCTCTATGAAATCAGGGTGTTAAAGCGGTCCTTCGGGGCCGTTTTTTGCTTAGAAGGCCCGGGGAGTATGGCGATCTGAGCTGTTTCTATGGTCCCGGATGGATATCGCCGGATGCCTTGGCGGGCGGGTGGCGGTGGGAAGTCCGACAGTCACTGGTAGTGATGCCTGATTTGAGGTACCAGCCGACATGCCAAATCAGTTTCCACGTGGCCCTCGATCGCGAGTCGGGCCACCTGCAACACGGAGGGCCTGTAACCCGATATCTGATTGATCGCCGTTTCGCCGGCGCGGCCAGGGCCAAAAAACGCTTCGCGGCCTCTTTCTAGCCACCCAGGAATTGGAGGACACGCGTGCTGCTCTTTACCGGGTGGCTGCCCCTGAGCGACCGTGCAGCAGACGCATAGGAGGTAGGAGGCGCAAAGACACCATCTACTTCGGAACCGTGGGCACCGCGTCGATGCGTGGGTGGGGCGATAGCGCCTTCATCGTCGGAAGCCATCACCGAGCTAGAACGGAAGCCAGGCCATTGATAAGGGCTATTGGCCTTTCGGCCGCCCCGCGGAGTGATCTGGTTGGTCAATATGTGATCCGGTAGGCTGCCGCTCCGGTTGTCCGGTTGCGACCCCCCGCGCGCTATAATTATGCAGCGATCGAAAAAAGACCCCGATCTGTTCCGGCCGGTAGCCATCTCAGACCCGGAGCCACTATCCACCTTGCAAACGGCTTCTGGCTCGGTCCGGCGCTGGCACGCACCTACACACCCTGATGGCGTTCGGAAGAGCCAAGTTCCAGCGGACGAGGGGCGCGCCAAGGGTCCGAACATCCAAACCTGAAAAGATTATATCCTTTTTCATTCGACCAAATGTCCAAAGTCAGTTAGTTCATTTCAAATCCACAACCTGTTTATTTACTCCGAACGATCTGATTTCTAGTGTTGGAGCAGTGGCCAATTTGTGCGGCAGCCCATCAACAATTTTGAATGGAAATATGACAGGCATAGCTTCGATCGACGCCAACGAAATCGGGCGGCCCAAATAGCGGATACAAGCCTCAACTAGCCATACAACTGTCAGCTCTCCAACTACCTCAATAGTAGGCCTTCTCAAAATTCGTTTGCCGTTGTCAACGCGCTCAATGGCGCCCCAACTGGCTTGAGATTGAAGCACCATATTAGTCATCCGACGCGTACCTTCGCGTTCGCCAAAGATCTCGCTCATCCTACGATGAATTTCTGCCGATGCGCAGTCACCCTGCAACGATGTTAATCTCCCAACAATCTCTGCCACCTTTCCAAAGAACGGATAGGTCACAATTGCCATTCCCCAGCTTAGGATCGTAATCGACGTATTTGGGCTATCGCGGAGTATTTTCACTCCACGGTCGGCAAATTCTGTCAGATCTGATCTCGGCTCTAGCCAAAGTCGGTTCAATACAGTCCGCGTCTTTTTTCTAGCTGCGTCGCCAATATGGGCAGAGTCGAGCAGTTCGTTTAGGTGCTGCATGTCAGAGGTTCCGGCACGCACGCGCAGCGCGGCGGCGACGCAATCCCGGTGGATGAACCGGTCAAAACCGATCTGTGGGGCCGCGGAGCTCATTCGGCTTTACCGAGGAGGCCAACTTTGACAAACGGTACGATCAACTCCTCGACTGAGAGCCCACCATGCGCGACTATTTGCTCTCCCCGCGTGACAAAGGCCCGGCCAGTGCCCGCGAACAGCGGCAGGAAGTCCTGTGGCAAGCCGGCGATATCAAGTCTGAATGCATCGAGATTGGCGGATGTGGAGGCAGCAAGGCTCTCGCTACGATAGGTTCGAACCCGTTCCCCCCGAAGCTCAGAGGCGACGCCTTGATTGAGCCGCCCCATCCCCACTGCCTCGACATTTCCGTGGTCTGATGTCAAGTAGATGTGAAACCCCCTTGTGAGAAGGATGTCGAAGAGTCCTTCCACGAAACCAGACTCACACCAGCTTGCGATCTGGCTTGCTATGCCGCGCTTTCCAAGAACAGCGCCGTGGACGATTTCGTCCACCGTGTCTACCACGATACCCACCGCTTTGATGGTGGGATTGGCAATCGCGGCATCAAGATCGGCGAGCTGGTCGGTCCGTTTGATCCCATTCCTATAGAAGACCTCATTTAAACGAAGGCCATGGTCCTGCCAAAACCGAGCCCATAGCGATGGCTCTGATCCTGTAGTCTCGATGGTATTGGCGAATTCGCGGGGCTTCAGACCTGAGAAAAGCGCTTGTCGGGAAACCGACGTTAGCGTCGGAAGCCAAGCGAAGCACGCTCCTTCGTCAAAGCCAAACTGCGGTGCTCGCTGCCCCAGGTGGTCTCGGATCTGGAGCCATTGATCCATAGCCAATCCATCGAAAACCACGAGGGCGATGCGGTCTTCGCCGGCACTACGGCGGTGGGATAAGAAGCGCGGTACGTGATGAACCATCACTGGGTTCTTGGATGCTGGCAGCGAAGGCAGGTCCGCATAATGGTTCATCACCCACTCGCGAAGATGCTCGTCAGCGGCATTTTTCGTCGCGAGGACTTGATCGCCAATTCGATCAGCGCGGGAGGCTGCCAACGCATGGAAGCGGAAGATTATCTCTCCCAAACGTCGAGAAAGCTGTGCCCAGTCACGGTGAGATGATTCAGGCGATGGCAGTTCGCCGGCAAGACGTGTCACACCATCGACGACAAGTCTCTCCAATGCATCTGGATCTTGGACAACCCCGACTTTTGCCCAATCTGGTAGGCTGGAGGGCTGTCCGTCGGTTGGCAGGGGTTGGAGATCCCCGTCAAGGAACATAGAATCGACGAGTGCCCTGACGTCAGGATGCTCGAATGGGATGATTGGTATGACTTCACTTTCCGGAAGTCTCATCTCTGTGGCCGACGAGCCCGTAACCCCATAACCAGCAAGAAATTGGGTCCACGAAGCTTGAACCACCCGCAACAGATGGCTCTTCGAAGAAAACAGGTCACTGATCGGAAGGCCTTTGAGAGCGCCAGTTGCGTCCAAAATACTGGCCACATGACTAGCTAGAATCAATGGCAGAGCAGCGTCGCGGTAATGGAGCCGCAGAAGTT
>CAJCIS010000010.1 GCA_903970435.1 Acidobacteriota bacterium
CGCCGGCGGCACGCCGGTGGGGGTCGAGGGGGCAAAGCCCCCCGCCTTCCTGATGTGTCAAACTCAACGCGGATTTGAAAAAAAGAACCAAAAAACTTTTTTCTTATTGCAATTCCTGACCCATCAGTTTTGGCGCCAAACTGTCCGCGGACATTTCATTCTGTTCAAAAATGCTTCTTTCCTCGCCCAACAGGAGATCAATCGAAATGGCAACGACGGCAGAGAAACGCGCGACCTTTCGCAAGCTGCACGAAAGCGGGTTTTTCATCATACCCAACGCCTGGGATATCGGCAGCACAGTTCGCCTGACCAGGCTCGGCTTCAAGGCCATCGCGTCGACCAGCGCGGGCGCGGCCTGGGCGGCGGGCAAAGATGACGGCGATCTCACGCGCGACGCGGTACTCGCCCATCTGCGCATGCTCGTCGACGCCACCGACCTGCCGGTCAGCGCCGACTTCGAGAACGGCTATGCCGACCACCCCGCCGAGGTCGCCGCCAATATCGAAATGGCACTTCAAACCGGCATCGCCGGCCTGTCGATCGAGGATTGGTCCGGCACCGCCCTCTACGATCTCAACCTGGCGGCCGAGCGGATCGCGGCCGTGCGCGCCCGCATCGATGCGGTCGATCCCAGCGTCATGCTCGTCGGACGCAACGAGAATTTCCGTGTGCCGCACATGAGCGTCAGCGACAGCATCGCGCGTGCCGTAGCCTATGCCAAAGCCGGCGCCGATGTGCTGTTCGTGCCGTTCATCCTGGATCACACGGCGGTCGCCGAACTCGTGGCCGCCGTGGCGCCCAAGCCGGTGAACGTCGTGATCCACCAATTCGACGACAGCGTGCGTGATTACGCCCGCCTCGGCGTCCGCCGCTGCAGCGTGGGTGGCAGCCTGGCGAAGGTGACGTGGAACGCATTTGACGCGGCGGCGCGGGCGTTGCGGGCGTGCGCGTAGAAAGGAAGTATTTCTTTTTTGAAAAAAAGAAACAAAAAACTTTTGATTATGTTGGGCCCTGACCTAAAGTTTTGGCGACTATCTGGGTGTTGACACGCACGGGAGAAAGTCCTAAAAGGGTGTCACGCACAGAGAATTCTCCCATGACCCAGTTCACACGGCAGATGACAGTAGGCCAGTTCGAAGAACTGTTTCCTACGGATGATGCCTGCAAAATGTATCTGGTCGCCCGCCGCTGGCCCAATGGCGTGCATTGCCCCCGCTGCGGGTCGGATGCCAAGCTGTCCTACCTGAAAGCTCGCCCGTTTCATTGGCAGTGCCGCAATTGCTCGGGCACCGGCTATCGCTTCTCCGTGCTGGTCGGGACAATCTTTGAGAACACCAAAATCGGCCTGCGGGATTGGTTCAGGGTCATCTACATGATGCTGACCGGCAAGAAGGGTGTTGCGGCTCTCGAAATCCAGCGCGTGATGGGCTTCGGTTCTTACGAAACCGCACTCTACATGACGCATCGCATCCGGGCGGAACTGGTTGATCCTGAGTTCCGCAAGCTGATGGGCATTGTCGAAATCGACGAAACCTATGTCGGCGGCAAGAACAAAAACCGCCATGCCGACAAGCGCATGGTCGGGAGCGGTGTCGCCAACAAATTCCCCGTCATTGGCGCTGTAAGCCGCAAGGGCACCCTTGTTGCTCGCGCCCTGGATAGCGTGAACGTCGGCGTTGCCGACGCCTTCATCCGCGAAGCCGTGTCTGAGAAGGTCGATCTGGTCGCTACCGACGAAAGCGGCCTGTATGCCAGCCTGAGCAAGAAGGGCGTCCCGCACGCCAGCGTGAACCACATGCGCGGCGAATACGTCCGGGGCAACGTCCACACGCAGACCATTGACGGCTTCAGGTCGCTCCTGAAGCGTGGCATTCTCGGCACGTTCCATAACGTCTCGAAGAAGTATCTGCCGCTCTATGTCGCCGAGTTTGAATGGCGCTACAATAACCGCACGAACGCCGATATCTTCGGGTCGGCGGTAGGATGTTGCTGAGGCGGGCTGACTGGCGGCCGGTCCAGCTAGGGCCTTCCGCTGCCAGCGAAAGAAAGCCTGTTCAGTTGGAGTTCTCAGTCGGAGAGAGCCAACCAAAGGAACGGCGCACCAATCAAAACGGCAAATAAGAACGGCATTAAGAGCCGCGCGCCGTTCCGGCTGCGCCTGTAGGAGGTGTAACCAATGACGGACACAAGCCAAGAAGGCGACGATGGTCCTTTAGTACGAAGAAGGGATTTTTGGGAGACTGTTGCTCATGGCTGCGGCTGGTTGGTTGCGGTTGGATTGGTTGTTGAAGCGATTGTAATCTTTCGGGATAACCCGCTTTGGTTAGATAGAATTCGCCATCTATCCGGCACATTTCTTGTCCTTGTTGGCGTTGCCGGAGAAGTTGCGTTTGGCGCCAGAGCGGGAAAATTTGCCGAAGCAATACGAGCATTGTCCAATGAAAAGGTGGCAATAGCCAATGAACGTGCGTCCCAGGCAGATGCCGCCGCCGCCGAGGCCCGCGAAAGGGCGGCGGCACTCGAACGATTTACTGCAAGGCGAACAATCGAACCTGAAAAGCGGTTGGCGCTGATATCAGAGCTTAAGGAATTACTCGCCTTCAAGACCGCGCGCGTAGAATACGAGAAGGGCGATTCTGAGGCCTGGCAGTTAGCAAGCGAGATTGCTGAAGTTTTTAGACAGGCTGGGTGCATTGGCGTAGCAGGTTGTCCGAACAGTTTCCACACCAGCCCTATTTTTAGCGCGTTTGTTGGCACGGGTGTCGGGGTTTCGATTGCACCCGTCCTGCAAGCTATAAACAGGGCTGGCGTCGTAGCATCGCCGCTTGCGATACCGTCTTCCGCTTTAGTCCATGATGCGGATTTAGCAGTATACGTATTCGTTGGCCCGAAGCCGCCAGTGGGCCTTGAGGCGCATTTTGCCACGCTCGGAGCGAGGTATGCAGATGAGAGTGGCGCTGACTGATGCGAGGATTGGTAGCAGTGTGTGTAGGCAGGAAATCCTACAATCGGAATAAGCGCCGTGAGTGTCAACTGGCGTAAAGTCGCCAAAGTTTTTTGGTTCTTTTTTTCAAAAAAGAACTGCTTCCTTCCTTCCTTCCTTCCTTCCTTCCTTCCTTCTTTCCTTCAACTGCCCCGAGCCGCGCTGTCGCGTGCCGCTTTCAACGCCAGCCAAGCGGGTGCGTACCCGAGCGCTTCGTCGTATTTCGCCAGCGCCTCCTGCCGCCGGCCGAGGGAGACGAGCACGTCGCCCCAGGCTTTCAGGGGATCGGCCAATTGCGGTGATCCCGCGTGCGCGGCGGAGAAGTCCGAGATGGCGCCTGTTGGGTCCTGGTGTGCGGCACGCCACCGGCCGCGCTGCAAATAAGTTTCCGGTAAATGCGGCATTCTGCTGATGGCGTCATTCCAAATCTGTTCCGCGTCGGCCTGCCGTCCCGCATGGGCGAGCACCGCGCCGTGCCAGGCCAGGCACTCCGACCATTTGCCGTTCCGCGCAAATACGGCATCGGCATCGGCAATCCGGCCCACCATGCCGTAGGCGTAACCGAGCGCGCAATCATCGAAGATATAAGACTGGATCAGCGGACTTGAATTCCAAATATCGCGCAGGGTTTCCAGCGGCGCGATGGAAGATGCGAAATCGCCGCGATCGATGGACTCCATTCCGCTTATTTGAACCGTAATGACTTTCTTCATCGGGTCATCGGGCGCTGTCATGTCGGCATAGCGCCGTGCGTTCACCCAGTCGTGCAAGTCGGCGTAGGAAGCCGCCAGGTTCGAGGCCGCGGCAACCGTGCCGGTGCCACCCGGTGTTCCGCTGATGTCGGCAAGTACGCTTCGGATCACCAGCATGTGGTTGCGCGCCGCGACGGCAGTCGGCGCGAGCATGCGCACGGGTGGCTTGTCATAGGAGGGCGCCGCGTCGGATGCCGCGTTGAAGGCTTGCGCTTCCCGCCAGGTGGCCTCCTCGCCATCGGCGATCGGCATGGCGGCGATGAGATTGCTCCACGCCCGCCAGTAGCGCGGCTTGAGGGACATGGCTTCGCGGTATTTCGCCACCGCTTCCGGAATTCTGTTCAGGTCGTTATAGGCGACACCCCAGGTATTGGCGATTGCCGCGCGTTGTGCGTCTGTTTGCGTGCGCGCAAAGGCGCCCGGCAGAAAATTCAATGCGTCCTGATCGCGGCCCGTGTCGGTGAGGTAGGCGGCGTATTCATGCGGCTGCGACTGACCGTAAACCCATTCCGCCGCCTGCGTGGTGAGTTTGGACAGATCGGCCGGCGCGCCTTCGAAGGCTTTTGCCGACACGCCGTCGCCGCGGACGCGCAGCGCAATCCGGCCCGGCCCGGTCTCCATCAATTCGCCCTGGATCGTCAGATCATTGCCGAGCCGCGCGTGCAGGACGTGGTCGATTTCACCGATGGAAATGCCGGTATCGGGCACGATGACCTTGATATCCGACGCCCACGCGGATTGCGCTTCGAGCGGCGTGTAGCTGCTGCGGGTCGCATCCCGCAGGCGTTGCAGTTCATCGAGCAGGCCGGAGGCGACCGCACGCCCGGTCATGCCGCGGGCGACGAAGGAGGGCGGCACATCGAACACCTCGACCACCACATTGTGTGACCGCGCCGCGCCCCAGATCATGATGGCGGCCAGGGCAAGCAGCGTGAGGCCGGCGATGGAGAAGAAGATGATGCGCAGCAGCAGGGCGAGGCGCCGCAGGCGCGCTTCCCCGACGGCCACCGGGATGATCGGGTCTTCCTCGCGCAGCTTTTCGATCTGGTGCTGCACCAGGGTCCGCGCATCGCGCAGGTAGGCGGCCGCTTCGGGGATGAGTTGCGGGTTGTTCGCGGCGGCGCTCAAAACGAGTCCTGTCGCGATCGGGTCTGCGGCAAACTGGCCGGGCAGCGGCGTTTTGGCCTCCGTGCCCTGTTCGCCGCCGTCCGGCACGAAACTTTCAATGAACGCGTCGCTCACCCCTGCCTCCCCCCTGGCCCGCGCAATGTCGCAGGGGGAAGCCGCGGCTGCAAACAGCATTACAATCAATACGGAATAGAAAAAGTTTTTTGGTTACTTTTTTGAAAAAAGAACGGCTTCCTTCCCACATCCCGCGACATTGTGGCGCTAAGCCGCCCTGAGTTCCGAAGCAAAGTGCGTAACCTCCGCCGTCAAGGCCCCCAATTGCCGCGACAGCTCTCCCGCCGCGCTGAGCACTTCGCTCGCCGCCGAGCCCGTTTCGTTTACCGAGCGGCTGACTTCCGCGATGTTGCTTGTCACCATCTGGGTATTGCCGGACATTTGCTGAACGTTGCGCGCAATTTCCGTGGTCGCGGCACTTTGCTGCTCCACCGCGGCGGCAATCGATGTCGCGATCCCGGCGACTTCCTCGATAATGCCCGTGATGGCGCGGATTGCGTCCACCGCCTGCGCGGTTGCCGTCTGCACCTGGCCGATCTGCGCGCCGATTTCTTCCGTTGCGCGGCCGGTCTGTTGGGCCAGAGACTTGACCTCCGAGGCCACCACCGCGAATCCCCGGCCGGCCTCGCCGGCGCGCGCCGCCTCGATGGTGGCGTTCAACGCCAGAAGATTCGTCTGCCCCGCGATGCTGGTAATCAGATCGACCACCTGCCCGATTTTGCCGGCGCCTTCCGCCAGGGCGTGCACGATGTCGTCGGTGTGCCGCGCCTCGCCCACCGCGCGGTCCGTCATGCGGGCGGACTGGGTCACCTGGCGGCCGATTTCCCCGATCGACGCGGTCAGTTCCTCAGCCGCCGCCGCCACTGTCGACACGCCGGCGCCCGCGGCGTCCGCGGCATGCGCCACGGTGCCGGATTGTTGCGTCGTCGCGGCCACGCTGTCGGTCATGTTGCGGGCCAGCGATTCGAGCTGGCGGCTGGCGCTCGCCAGTCCCGACGCAAGGCCGCCGATCCGGCCCTCGAAGCTGCTGACCATGCCGGCCAGCTTGCTCTCATGCGCTGTCCTGATGTCCGCGCTGCAAGCGGCCACGGCAAGGTCGATATCCAGCATAACGACCTGGGCCACCGCGCCGGCCAATATGCCCATGCGCTTGACCGACGCCGCGCTGTTCAGCCGGCCGATCCCGGCGCGGCACGCAACGTCCATGATGTCCGCGATGATAAAGCCGTAGCCGCCGATGAACCAGCGCGGGTCCAGGCCGATGCGGCTGTGCATGTGACCCACGCGGCGTGCCGAGGCAACGTAATCGTCATTGAACTCCGCGCGGAACAGCTTGCGCCAATGCTCCGCCAGGGCACCCCGCGCCCGATCCACCGCGCTGCTGTCCTTGAACATCGCCGCCAGTTCCGGCCGGCTGCGCAGATGCTGATAAAACCGCGACAGGATATCCGGCAGCGCCGCGTCCAATGCCGGGGCGAAATCGCGCAGGGCCTGCCGCGACACATCGGTCAGGCCCAGAAAGGCGAGGCGCTGCGGGAGGTCGTGATCCATGAAAGCGGGGTTCTCCAATCGCGTGGGCGGGAACCCTAAGCGGCTTTAATGAAATGGACCTTAAGCTGCGGCCGTGCGCCGGGGGGGAAAGGGCCGAGACCTAATCTCCCGGCGGCCGCGTGTACGACCAGGTTGCCGAGGTAATCTTCCACTCCGCCCCGTCCCGCGCCACGCTCAGCGTGAACATCCCCGCGTCCCGGTGCGCCTTGCCGTGCGTTTTGTAGTCCACGAACAAATGCAGCGCGGCGTAGGCGTAGCCCGCCCGCAACACCAGGAACGGGTCGCCGTCGTTGGACAGATGCAGCCCATCCCAGCCGTCCGCCTTCAAGACCCCCTGCAGATCCGCGAAATAGTGCGCCGGCGCGTCCTTGCCCTGCCAGTGATACGGATAAACCGTATCTGTAATGCTCGGCTCCGCCACGAACAGCCGGGCGAAATCGCTGGCATCGGTGCCCGAAACCGCCCGCACGAAGTGCCCCAGCACATCCACCAGCGCCGGCGGCGTCGCCGCTGTGGCCACTTCCGGCAAGCTTAACAGCAAACCGGTCGCAAACAGGGCGTGAAGGCGGCTCATTCCGGGACTCCGTGCTGTTAAGAAGCAGTTCTTTTCTGAAGAAAAGAACCAAAAGACTTTTGCTTTTTGATGCAATCCCCAACCTGTCGGCCACGGCGCGAATCCATGTGCAGGCGCAGGGACAAAAGTCTTTTGGTTCTTTTCTTCAGAAAAGAACGGCTTCCTTCACGTCGCCTGCTCCAACGCCTCTTCCGCCTCCAGCCACGCGGTCTCCGCGGCCGCCAAGTCGCGCGCAATGGCCGCGAGCCGCATGTTCGCCGCGGTCAGATCCGCCGTCCGCCCCGCCTCGTACAGCCCTGGATCGGCCAGGCGCGCCTCGATCGCCGCGCGCTCGGCGTTCAATTTGGTGATCCGCGCCTCGGCGTCGCGCGCCCTGCGCCGCAGCGGCGCCAGCGCCTCGCGCGCCTCCGCCCGCGCCCGCCGGTCGTCCGCCCGCGTCACCACCGCCTCCGCCCGCGCCGGCCGCGCGCGCTCCACCAGCAGTGCGCGGTATTCGTCCAGATCGCCGTCGAACTGGCGCACCGTGCCGTCCGCCACCAGCCACAGCCGATCCGCCACCAGATCGACCAGATGCGGGTCGTGCGTAATCAGCAGCACCGCCCCCTCATACGTGCCCAGCGCCCGCACCAGCGCCTCGCGCGCATCGATATCCAGATGGTTGGTCGGCTCGTCCAGGATCAGCAATTGCGGCGCATCCCGCGTCGCCAGCGCCAATAGCAACCTTGCCTTCTCGCCCCCTGACAGGCTGCCGCACGGCGTATCCGCCCGATCCGCATCCAGCCCGAAACGCGCCAGTTGCGCGCGCAGAACGGGCGGCGCCGCGCGCGGCATCGCCCGCGCCATGTGCGCCACCGGCGTCTCGTTCAGCACGAGCTCGTCGGCCTGGTGCTGCGCGAAATAACCCACCTTCAGCTTGCCGCTGCGCCGCATCTCACCCGCCATCGGCGCCAGCCGCCCAGCAATCAGCTTGGCCAGCGTCGACTTGCCGTTGCCGTTGGCCCCCAGCAGCGCAATCCGGTCGTCCATGTCGATGCTGAGATGCACGTTCTTCAGCACGGCCGCGCCATCGTATCCGGCGCTGACATGGTCGAGCGCCAAGATCGGGGGCGCCAGCCTTGCCGGCTGCGGAAACGCAAACCGGGTCGGCGCGTCCTCGATGACCGTTTCGATCATCGGCAGTTTTTCCAGCGCCTTCAGCCGCGCCTGCGCCTGGCGTGCCTTGGTCGCCTTTGCCCTGAAACGATCGACGAACGCCTGCATATGCGCGCGCTGCGCCGCCACCCGCTCGGCCGCGCGCGCGAGCTGCATCGCCTGTTCGGTCCGGATGCGCACGAACTCGTCATACCCGCCCGGCGTCAGGCTCAGCTTCTGCCGGTCCAGATGCGCAATGGCCTCCACGGCGCGGTCCAGCAAGCCGCGGTCGTGCGAAACGACCAGCGCCGCGCCGGGAAACTTCGCCAGCCAGCCCTCCAGCCACAATGTGGCCTCGAGGTCCAGATGATTGGTCGGCTCGTCCAGCAGCAGCAAATCCGGATTGGCGAACAAAGCGGTCGCCAGCGCCACGCGCATTCGCCAGCCGCCGGAGAAACTCTCGACCGGGCGTGCCTGCTGCGCCGCGTCGAACCCCAGCCCGGCCAGGATCGCCGCCGCCCTGGCCGGCGCACTGTCGGCGCCGATCGCCCGCAGCCTTTCATGCACCTCGGCCAGATGCCGGGGGTCCGCTGTCTCCGCGTCCGCCAGCAGCGCCAGGCGCTCGGTGTCGCCCCGCAGCACCGTCTCCAGCAAACTCGCCGGGCCAGACGGCGCCTCCTGCTTCACCCACGCCATTCTGGCCCTGGCGGCCAGGCGCACCTCGCCGCCGTCCGGGGCGAGTTCGCCGGCAATGATGCGTAACAAGGTGGATTTGCCGGCGCCGTTGCGGCCCACCAGGCCGACGCGTTGGCCGGCGGCGACCGACAAATCGGCGCCGGACAGCAACACGCGGCCGCCCATGCTTAGGGTCAGGTTGGTGACGGTTAGGAGGCTCATGACAAAGGAAGAATAAGAAGAAGCAGTTCTTTTTTGAAAAAAAGAACCAAAAAACCTTGGCTCATCCGCCTTTTGCCAGGCTTACCTGGTCGACCCAATCCTGCCATTCCTGGCGGGTGGCGCTGGACGTCAAGACGCTGTCCGGCGAAACCTTGTCGGCGTGCCAGGCACGCCAGACGACATAGTTTTGCACCCGGCCCTCCAGGGTTTTTGCCCAGATCACCTCGTGTTTGAGCAGCAGGATGTTCGGGTCCGAAAAAGCCGCCTCGTTCGGCTGGTCGCACCTGGCCAGCAAATTGCGGCTCGGATACGGCGCGTCCTGCACCGAGGTCTTGATCACCCGGTAGCTTTTGCACGCGCCGCGCAGGCCATCCAGAATCGCCGCCAAGCGCGCCGACGGGTCCTGCTCCGGCGGCAACGCGAGCGTGGTAATCATCTCCGACCAGTCGGCGATCGTCTGACCCGCGGGCACATATTCCTGCATGTCGCCGCCGCCCGGCAACGGGCCGCCGCCCGCCGGCTGCCACGTCACCCCGCCGGCATGCAGCGGCAAATCCAGCCGCTCGGCGGGCGGGGCAGGGGGCGCGGGCACGACGCCGGTCCGCACCGGCGCCCCCGGGGGCGCCGGTGGGACACAGCCCGCGACCGCGGCAGTCAGCAGAACGGCCGCCGCCCGAAGGGGTACTCTGCGCATGTTCATATAAGCCGCAGGGAGCATACCGGTCGCACTTCCACAAGCGCGATCGGCTTGCTGCGCCGCCGCCCGTGCTCTATGGCGCCGCCCACATCACCAGGATCATGCCCATGGCCACCGAGCGCACGCTCTCCATCATCAAGCCGGACGCCACGCGCCGGAACCTCACCGGCCTCATCAACGCCAAGTTCGAGGCCGCCGGTCTGCGCATCGTCGCCCAACGCCGCATCCGCCTCAGCCAAGGCCAGGCCGAGGCCTTCTACGGCGTGCACAAGGAACGACCCTTCTTCGCCGGCCTCGTCAGCTTCATGACCAGCGGCCCCGTGGTCGTCCAGGTGCTGGAAGGCGATGACGCCGTCGCCGCCAACCGCCGCATCATGGGCGCCACCAATCCCGCCAACGCCGAACCCGGCACCATCCGTAAGGAGTTCGCCGAAGATATCGAAGCCAACTCCGTCCACGGCTCCGACAGCGCCGAAAACGCCGCGGCCGAAATCGCATTCTTCTTTACGCCGGACGAGATTGTCGGGTGAAAAGAAGGCCGGGGGCTCTGCCCCCTGGACCCCCGCGTCACGCGCAGCGTGCATTCGCACGTCACGCGCAGCGTGCGAAGCACGCATTCGCGTGACGGGGTCTAGGGGCAGAGCCCGGCCTTCCTTTCACGAGACCAACCACGTGTGGAGCAAAGCAGCATGCGGATCGCGGTGCTTGGGGCGGGGGTGGTTGGTGTGGCCAGTGCCTGGTATTTGCGCCAGGCGGGCCATGACGTGACGGTCATTGATCGCCAGGCGGCGCCTGCGATGGAAACGAGTTTCGCCAATGCCGGCCAGATATCGCCCGGCATGTCGGCGCCATGGGCGGGGCCGGACACGCCGCGCAAGGCCATTACGTGGTTGCTGATGCGGCACAGTCCGCTGGTGGTATGGCCGTTGCTGGACCCGGCCCTGTTCGACTGGGTGGTGCGGTTCCTCGGCAATTGCAACAGCGCCGCTTATGCGCGCAACAAGGCGCGCATGGTGCGTCTGGCGGAATATAGCCGCGACAAGTTGGGTGAGTTGCGTGCGGGGACCGGCATCGCGTATGACGCCAGGCAGCGCGGCCTGCTGCAGTTGTTTCGTACCCAAAAGCAGGCCGACGGGGTCGAAAGCGATACGTTCGTGTTGACCACACTCGGCGTTCCTTTCGAGGTGCTGGACCGCAATGGCTGCATTGTGCAGGAGCCCGCGCTGGCGCCCGTTTCGCATAAATTCGTGGGTGGCCTGAAGCTGCCGGGCGACGAAACGGGCGACGCGCGGCTGTTTACCGAGCGTCTGGCCAAACTGGCCGAGGCGGCCGGCGTGGTCTTCCGGATGGGCGCCACGATCACGGGCCTGCAATCCGAGGGCGGCCGGATTGTTTCGGTGGAAACAGACCAGGGCAGCATCATCGCCGATGCCTACGTCATGGCGCTCGGCAGCTATTCACCGCGCCTGCTGCGCCCGCTGGGCATTCGGTTGCATGTCTATCCGGTGAAGGGCTATTCCATTACCGTTCCGGTCGGCGATGCGGCGGCATCGCCCGTCTCCACCGTTATGGACGAAACCTTCAAGGTTGCCGTCACGCGCCTGGGCGACCGCATTCGCGTCGGCGGCACGGCGGAGCTCGGCGGCTGGTCCACCCGCTTGCGCGAGGCGCGCCGCGGCACGCTCGTTCATTCGTTAACCGATCTGTTCCCCGGTGCGGCCGATACCGCCCAGGCCAGCTTCTGGACCGGCCTGCGCCCCATGACCCCGGACGGCCCGCCCGTGATCGGGCCTACGAAGTTCGACAATCTATGGCTCAACACCGGCCACGGCACGCTCGGCTGGACCATGGCCTGCGGCAGCGGCGCGCTGCTGGCTGACCTGATCGGCGGCAGGGTTCCCGACATCCAGCATGACGACCTTGGGCTCGCGCGGTATCGTTTGTAAGAAAGTCAGGAAGCCGTTCTTTTTTGAAAAAAAGAACCAAAAAACTTTTGCTCTGCTTCAATCCCTGGTTTATCGGGCAATCGCCCAGCTGCCGGGCAGGTCATCATTCTCCGCTTCCGCGGCCGGCTGACACACGTAATCGGTCGCCACGTCGAACACGGCGCCCTTATGGACGTTCTCGGTCCGCATGAAATAGCGCGGCCCATTCTTGACGATAATCTCGGTACTGATGTTCCAGTATTCGATGGCGCCCGTCTTGCCGGTTTTGACCGCGATGCTGGCGCTGCTGCCCTTCGTCGAATTCTTCCACTTATGCACGCCGTCGTTCGTCAGCCACAATGTGGGCGCCAGGCTGGGATAATTCGTATTCGGCGCCAGCGGGGCGCTCAAAGTCATCGTGAATGAAACACCCATGGACGTGGTCAGACACGTTCCTGTATCGATCTGCGTGTAGTCCTGTCCGGCATACGTATATTGCGTGCTCTGCGCGCGTGCGGACGCGCATTCCGCGCATAGGGCGGCCGCCAGAAGCGCGCCGCGAGCGATCAATTTGGCGTAGCTCAAGTGGGGTCTCCTCAAACAAGGCACGGCCCGCAACGTGCCATATTCGGGCGGTGCATTGCGAGAATAATAGCCGGCAGTGCTGCCCGGTGGCCGCTGCCAAGGTACAAATCTGCCTAAACGCCGGTCGACCCGGTCTTCTAGAGCGGCCTCGGCCTGACTGGAAAATCGTCGGGTGCCCGTCGGGCCGCAGAAAAGAACCAAAAGACTTTTGTCTCTGCGCCTGCGCATAGTTCCAGGCCATGGCCGATAAGTCGTGGATTGCATCAAAAGCAAAAGTCTTTTGGTTCTTTTCTTCAGAAAAGAACTGCTTTCTAACCTTTTGTTCTTAGAGCGGCTTCAGTCTGACTGGAAAATCGGCACCCTCCGTCAGGCCGCCGGCTCGATAGGCACGATTCCAGTCAGGCTGATAATGCTCTAAAAAGCAACGTTTTCTAACCTGCCTCAAAATGTCTGTCCGAAAAGTTGGGCTGGCGAGTGAGCTGGCGTGATTTGCCGAGCATCGGAGCGGAGTGGCCGCTTGGCCATGAGCAGCCAAGCGCAGGAAAATCGCGTCAGATGGCCGCCAGACCGACTTTGCGGACAGACATTTTACCTCTCGACGCACATGGCGACGCCCATGCCACCGCCGACGCACAGCGTGGCCAGGCCCTTCTTGACGTCCCGCTTCTGCATTTCGTGCAGCAGCGTCACCAGCACGCGCGCGCCCGAAGCGCCGATCGGGTGCCCGATCGCAATCGCCCCGCCATTCACATTCACCTTCGAGGTGTCCAGGCCCAGATCCTTCACCACGGCCAGCGACTGCGCCGCGAAGGCCTCGTTGCTTTCGATCAGGTCGAGGTCCGCCACGGTCCACCCGGCGCGTTCCAGTGCGCGGCGGCTGCTGGGGATGGGACCCGTGCCCATGATCGCCGGGTCCACGCCGGCGGTGGCAAAGCTGGCAATGCGGGCCAGCGGCGTCAGCCCGCGCCGCTCGGCCTCGCGGGCGCTCATCACCACCAGGGCGGCCGCGCCGTCATTGATGCCGCTCGCATTGCCCGCGGTGACCGAGCCTTCCTTCGAAAACGCCGGCCGCAGCTTGGTCAGCGCCGCCATGTCGGTATCCGGCCTGATATATTCATCGGTATCCACCACCACATCGCCCTTGCGCCCCTTCACGGTCACCGGAACGATCTCGTCGCGGAACCGGCCCGACTTGCTGGCCGCCCCCGCCTTCTGCTGGCTCGCAAGGGCAAAATCGTCCTGCTGCTGCCGGGTGATCTGATATTTCTGCGCCACGTTCTCCGCAGTATTGCCCATGTGATACCCGTTGAACGCGTCCCACAGCCCGTCCTTCAGCATCGTGTCGATGAACTCCACCGAGCCCATCTTCGTCCCCGCGCGCAAATACGCGGCGTGCGGCGCCGTGCTCATGCTCTCCTGGCCGCCGGCCACCACAATGGCCGACTCACCCGACCGCACCTGCTGTGCCGCCAGCGCCACCGCCCGCAGCCCGCTGCCGCACAACTGATTGATCCCGAACGCCGTCTTCTCATCCGGCAGCCCCGCCGCGCGCGCCGCCTGGCGCGCCGGGTTCTGGCCCTCCGCCGCCGACAGCACCTGCCCCAGGATCGCCTCGTCGATGTCGGCCGCCTCCAGCCGCGCATGCTCGATCGCCGCCCGAATGGCCGCCGTTCCCAGCACATGCGCCGGCACCGTGCCGAACGCGCCGTTGAAACTGCCGACCGGTGTGCGCACGGCCGAGACGATAACGACATCTTCCATGGGATTTTTCCTTTTAGCCCCGCGCGCTGTTGACCCGCTTGTCAGCAACTTGCGCCGCCCGCGTGCCGGGCGCCATACGCGCTATAGGTAGGGCCGGCCTGCGCGGTCGCCAACGCGTCGCCGTCATGCCTGGCCGGCACGTCGGGGATTGCATCAAAAACAAAAGTTTTTTGGTTCTTTTTTTTTAAAAAAGAACTGCTTCCTTGCCTTTTCCTCCCCCCTGGCCACAACCATCCGGCCCATGCAAAACGCTCCCACCAAGAAACCGGGGAGACAACACAATGACCGCCATCAACGCCGTAACCGACCTGGCCATCGAGGGCGAGGTCGCCGTCCTGACCGTGAATTCCCCCCCGGTGAACGCCCTGTCGGCCGCGGTGCGTGACGGTCTCATCGCCGGCCTCGGCCAGGCCATCGCCGACCCGGCCGCCCAATCCATCGTGCTGATCTGCGCCGGCCGCACCTTCATCGCCGGCGCCGACATCAGCGAATTCGGCAAGCCCATGCAGGGCGCCTCGCTGCACGACGTGCTCGACAAAATCGAGGGCTCGCCGAAACCGGTCATCGCCGCCATCCACGGCACTGCGCTGGGCGGCGGCCTGGAAACCGCGCTCGCCTGCACCTACCGCGTGGCCGTGCCCTCGGCGAAATTTGGCCTGCCGGAGGTCAAGCTCGGCATCCTGCCCGGCGCCGGCGGCACCCAGCGCCTGCCGCGCATCGTCGGTGTCGAGAAAGCGCTCGACATGGTCACCAGCGGCACGCCTATCGGCGCCCGCGAGGCCGCCGCCACCGGCCTGATCGATGAGACCGCCCCCGAGGACGGCCTGCGCGCCCACGCCATCGACTTTGCCCGCCGCGTTACCGCCGAAGGCCGCCCCCTGAAAAAGGTGCGCGACCTTCCCGTCACCGCCGCGCCCGGCGTTTTCGACGCCTTCCGCCGCGCCAACGCCCGCAAGTTCCGCGGCTTCGACGCCCCCGAATACAACATACGCTGCATCGAGGCCGCCGCCACGCAACCGTTCGACGCCGGCATCAAGACCGAACGCCGCCTGTTCGAGGAACTGATCAACGGCGTGCAGAGCAAAGCGCAACGCTATCTGTTTTTCGCCGAACGCGAAGCCGCCAAAATTCCCGGCATCGCCGCCGATCTCCCCCTACGCCCTATCAAGAAGGTCGGCGTCATCGGCGCCGGCACCATGGGCGGCGGCATTTCGATGAATTTCCTTTCCGCCGGCATTCCCGTCACCATCGTGGAGGCGAGCGAGGCCGCCCTGCAGCGCGGTGTCGGCATCATGCGCGGCAATTATGAAAACACCGCCAAGAAAGGCCGCCTCACCGCCGAAGCCGTCGAGCAGAATATGGGCCGCCTGACCCCCAGCATGAAGCTCGACGACCTCGCCGATTGCGACCTGGTCATCGAGGCCGTGTTCGAAAACATGGAGATCAAGAAAGAGATCTTCACCAAACTCGACGGCATCGTGAAACAGGGCGCCATCCTCGCCAGCAATACATCCTATCTCGACGTCGACGAAATCGCATCGGTTACGAAACGACCCGGCGACGTGGTGGGCATGCATTTCTTTTCGCCCGCCAACGTGATGCGGCTGCTGGAAGTGGTGCGCGGCGAAAAGACCGCGCCCGACGTGCTCGCCACCGTCATGGCGCTGGCCAAGAAAATCGGCAAGGTCGCCGCCGTCGCCGGCGTCTGTTACGGCTTCATCGGCAACCGCATGTTGCAACAACGCCAGAACGCCGCCAACGCGCTCATCCTCGAAGGTGCCATGCCCTGGGACGTCGACCGCGTCATTTACGATTTCGGCTTCCCCATGGGCCCCTTCCAAATGGCCGACCTCGCCGGCCTCGACATCGGCTGGTCCAAGGAAACCTCAAAAGGCGAATCCCTTCGCGACAAACTCTGCGAGCTCGACCGCCGCGGCCAGAAAACCTCGGCCGGCTTCTACGATTACGACGCCAAACGCGAACGGACGCCCTCACCGATTGTGGAACAGCTCGTCCTGGACCAATCAAGCCAGGCCGGCGTCACCCGCCGCCGCATCTCCGACCAGGAAATCCTCGAACGTTGCCTCTACCCCATGATCAACGAAGGCGCCAAGATACTGGAGGAAGGCAAAGCCTACCGCCCCTCCGACATCGATATCGTCTGGCTCAACGGCTACGGTTTCCCCGCCTACCGCGGCGGCCCGATGTTCTACGCGGATACGGTTGGCCTCCCCACCGTCGTTGGGAAGTTGCGTGAACAGGGACATACGCCGGCGCC
>CAJCIS010000011.1 GCA_903970435.1 Acidobacteriota bacterium
CCCCGGCATGTGGGCGGCGCGCGGGGGTATGGATGGGTTTTTTGCTGCCAGAATGAAGAAGGAAGCCGTTCTTTTTTGAAAAAAAGAACCAAAAAACTTTTACTTATAAGAAAAAAGTTTTTTGGTTCTTTTTTTCAAAAACGAACTCCTTCCTTCTTCATTCTGGCAGCAAAGAACCCATCCATACCCCCGCGCTCCGCCCACATGCCGGGGTGCGTGCGCAGGTAGCCCTCCGGCGTCAGCGCTTCAGGAACGGCGGCAAGCTCCGCCACGGTAAAAGGCTCCCGTGTCAGCTTCGCGCCCGCGATCCGACCGGCGCCTTCTTCGGCCTGCAGCGAACACACCGCATAGACCAGCCGCCCGCCCGACCGCAGCAGGCGGGCCGCCGCGGCGATCAGCTTTTGTTGCGTGGCGGCGAGCTGGGCCACGTCGGCCGGGCGCTTGATATGCGGCACGTCCGGGTGGCGGCGGATGGTGCCGGTGGCCGAACAGGGCGCGTCCAGCAGCACGGCGTCGAATGTCTCCGCGGGTTCCCAGGTGGCGGCGTCCGCCTGCACCAGGTCGGCGTGCAGGCGCAGGCGCGCCAGGTTTTCCGCCAGGCGGGCGAGCCGGGCGGGGTCGCGCTCCACGGCGGTCACATGGGCGCCGGCCGCGGCGAGTTGCGCGGTCTTTCCCCCCGGTGCCGCGCAAAGGTCGGCAATCCGCTCGCCTGGCCTGGCAGCCAATAGATGCGCCGGCAGGCTGGCGGCGGCGTCCTGCACCCAGAAGGCGCCGTCCGCGAACCCCGCAAGCTCGGTGGGGCGCGTGCCGGGCGGGAAGCGGATCGATCCGGTCGGCAAAACCTCGCCCCCCGCAGGTGCCACAGCCCCGGGCCGGAGCCGAATGTCGAGCGGCGCCTCGGCCTGGTGCGCGGTGGCGATCGCGCGGGCATCGGCGCCCCAGCTCGCCCACAGCCAGGCCGGTGTATCCAGGCGCGGGGAGTCCAGTTCGGCGAGCAGCGCGGGCCCCTGCTCGGCCACACGGCGCAGCACGGCGTTCACCAGCTTGGCGAACGGCGCAAGCCTTTGGGACCGGGCGAGATCGACCGAGGTTGCCACCGCCGCATGGGCGGGCGTGTCCAGGAACAGCAACTGCGCCGCGCCAAGGGCCAGCACCAGCCGCACCGGCGGCGGCGGCGCGCGCGACAAATGCGGTTCCAGCACCGCATCGAGCGTACCCAGCCGGCGCAATACGGCCGCGGCCAGGCGGTGCGCGGCGGCGCGGTCCCGCGGCGCGGCACGCGGGAGGCGGTCCAGCGCGTCCTCGAGGGTGCGGTGGTGGTCGAGCACCGATTGCAGAAGCCAGAATGCGAGCGCGCGGGTGGGATCCATGCGCGGGTTTTGGCGCAGCGGCTGGGGTGGTGATAGACCAGGAGACGCGAAGGAAGCCGTTCTTTCTTGAAAAAAAGAACCAAAAAACTTTTGTCTTTTCAGTGGATTGCGGCATTACATGCAAACGCCTGGCGGCAAGTTTCAAAAGTTTTTTGGTTCTTTTTTTCAAAAAAGAACGGCTTCCCTTCTCATCTGCCTGTGCCTCGCACTTTGGCTGCCGGGCCTGTTCGCGCTCCCGCCGACCGACCGCGACGAGAGCCGGTTCGCGCTGGCCACCCGCCAGATGGTGGAGACCGGCGACTACGTGCGGATCATGAACGGCGCCGTCGCGCGCAGCAAAAAGCCGATCGGCATCCACTGGCTGCAAGCGCCGTTCGTGCTGGCAGCCCGCGCCGCCGGCCTGGGCACGGAAAACCCGATCTGGCCGTATCGCATCGCGTCCCTGCTCGGCGGCATCATCGCCGTGCTCGCGACCGCGTCGATCGCGCGCAGCCTGCTCGACCCGCGTGCCGCGTTGCCCGCCGGCGCGATGCTGGCCGCCTCGGTCATCCTGTCCGCCGAAACCCATATCGCCAAGACCGACGCCGCGTTGCTGGGCGCCACGACGCTGGCCATGTCCGTGCTCGCCCGGGCCTGGGCAGGCCGGCCGGTGGGACGCGCGCGGGCGGCCCTGTTCTGGGTGGCCCTGGGTGTGGGCATTCTGATCAAGGGACCGATCGCCCCCATGGTCGTCGGCCTGACCGCGGCGGCCGCGACGCTCTGCGGGCGCGCGGCGGGACGCAGGCTCAGCTGGCTGCGCGGCCTGCGGCCCGGTTGGGGTGTCGCCCTGCTGGCCGCGGCCGTCATGCCCTGGTTCGTCGCCATCGGCATCGCGACGCACGGCGCCTTTTTCGCGCAGGCGGTGGGCGGCGATCTGGGCCGCAAGCTGGCCGGGGGCGACGAGAGCCACGGCGCGCTGCCGGGGCTGCATCTGCTGCTGCTGCCGCTGTTGAGCTTTCCGGGCACCGTGCCGGTGATGCTGGGTCTGGCGGCGGCCGTGGCGCGCCGCCGGGAGCCCGCGACCCTGTTCCTGCTGGCGTGGCTGGTGCCGGCCTGGCTGGTGTTCGAGGCGGTGCCGACCAAATTGCCGCACTACACGCTGCCTTTGTATCCCGCGCTGGCGCTCCTGGCGGCCGACATGGCGACGCGGACGCCGGTGCCGTCGCGGCTGATCAAATTCGCCGCACCGGCCGCTTATATCGGCCTGCTCGTGGCCGCGCTGAGTCTGGCCGGCGCCGCGGTGGGGGCGCCCGTCGTGCTGCACGCGCCGGTGTGGCTGGGCCTGCCGGCGGCCCTGCTCGTCGTTCCGGCCACCTGTTTCGCCTGGCGGATCAGGCCGCTGGTGGCCGGCGCGTGCGCGGTACCGCTCTACGCCGCCTTGCTGCAGTTCGAGTTGCCGCGGCTTGACGCATTGTGGGTCGCACCGCGCGCCGCGGCCGCGGTGAGGGCAGCCTGGCCCACGGTGCCCGCGGACGGCACCGGGGTGATCGCGGTGGGCTACGCCGAGCCGAGCCTGATGTTTCTCCTGGGGCCGCGCCTGCACTGGCTGCCCACCGGCGCGCTGGCCGCGCAAGCCTGGTCACACCTGCCGCACGCCGCAGCGCTGATTGCGGCTTCCGAGGCGGCCTCGTTCACCGTGCGGGCGGCGCGCGAGGGTATTGCCGCAAGGCCGGCGGCGGAAATCGGGGGGATGGACTATGCGCGGGGGAAGGCGGTCACGCTGGATTTGTTTGTTCGGTAAAAAAAGGAAGTATTGTTCGTTTCTGAAGAAAACAACGGCGTCCGTTAGAGCGCCAGATCCCGCGCGGTGGTGACGCGCAATTCGCGGAGCGCCTTCAGCAGTACCGACGTGGGGAAGGGCTTGAGCAGAAACCGCTCCTGCGGCGACAGGCCGCGCAACTCGCCGTAACGGCCGCTGATATAAACCACCGGCACGCTGGGGCATTGCGAGCGCACCATCCGGCCCAGCGTGACGCCGTCCATGCCGACGCCCAGATTGATGTCGGTGACGAGCGCCTGGGGCGCCGCGCGGCCGACCGAGGCCAGCGCGGTTTCCGCATTCGTATGGCGTTCCGTCGTGAACCCTGCTTGCCGGAGGGCCTCGCCCAATGTCTCAAGAACCAAAGGGTCGTCTTCCACGAGCAGAACGTCCACGGCGTCCTCAATTTTGTATGCGCTCATCCTGCATTACCACGCTGGTTCGGAAAGTCCGCGAATCTAAAAAATAAGGTGTGTGCTTAGGTCGCCACAGCGGCGAGGTTTGTGTACAACAATGGACTCGTATCGAAAACGCGATTCGCGCCCCGGGGTCGCGCGCGCACGGCACCCTTGCCAAATGCCGAGCGGGCCGACACACGGACGCAACACAAACAGGAGTGACGTCCCATGAATGCCTCCACAAACCGCAAATGGATGCTCACGCGCCGCCCGGTAGGCCTGCCGAAGCGCAGCGACTTTTCCTTTGAAACCGCGCCGGTGCCGGAGCCGGCGGACGGCCAGATCCTGGTTCGCACCCACTACATCTCGCTCGACCCCGCCATGCGGGGATGGATGAACGACGCGCGCTCCTACGTCCCGCCGATCCCGCTCGGCGATGTCATGCGGGCGGGCGCGGTCGGCGAGGTGGTCGCCAGCCGGCATCCCGGTTGGAAAGCGGGCGACCACGCGGTCGGCATGTTCGGCGTGCAGGACTACGCAGCCGCCGATCCCGCGGGTGTGCAGCGGGCGGACCCGTCGCTGGCGCCGTTGCCGCTGTTCCTGTCGGTGCTCGGCATGCCCGGCATGACGGCGTATTTCGGCCTTCTGGATATCGGCAACCCGCAGCCGGGGCAGACCGTGGTGGTATCGGCCGCCAGCGGGGCGGTGGGCGCGCTGGTGGGACAGATCGCCCGTATCAAGGGCGCCCGTGCCGTCGGCCTGGCCGGCGGCCCGGACAAATGTGCTTACGTCACCGGCGAACTCGGCTTCGATGCCTGCATCGACTACAAGAATGACGATGTCGGCCGCGGATTGACGAAAAACTGCCCGAACGGCATCGACGTCTATTTCGATAACGTGGGGGGCGACATCCTCGACCTCTGCCTGGCCCGGCTGGCCCGCCGCGCGCGCGTCATCATCTGCGGCGCCATTTCGCAATACAACAACACCGGCCCGGTCAAGGGCCCCGCGAACTATCTGTCGCTGCTGGTCAACAATGCCCGCATGGAGGGCTTCGTCGTGTTCAACTATGCGGCGCGCTACGGCGAAGGCGCGCGCGACATGGCGACCTGGCTCGGCGAGGGGCGGCTGAAATCGCGCGAGGATATCGTCGACGGCATCGAAACATTTCCGGAAACCCTGCTGAAATTGTTCAGCGGCGAGAATTTCGGCAAGCTGATGATCAAGGCGGTGTGAACCTTGCAGGCGGCATTCGCCGCCTTGCAAGCGGCATTCGCCCGCGTTCTGGCTATCGCGGCCGCGACCGGCCTGCCGGAAATCCAAGCCGGAAAATCCTGGGGCACCCCGTCGCTGACCGTGCGGCGCAAGTTCCTCGCCCGCATCAAGGATGCCGACACGCTGGTGGTGCAGTGCCCGCTGGAGGAGAAGGATTTCCTCATGGCGGCCGACCCGGCGATTTTCTTCCAGACGGATCATTACGCGGGCTACCCGGCCGTGCTGGTGCGGCTGAGCCGGGCGGACGACGCGGCCATCGCCGGCCGGCTGATGCAGGCCTGGCTGATGCAGGCGCCGAGGCGGCTCGTGACGGCCTGGGAACAAAATCATGTCAAGGAGAGGCTTCCTAAACGAACGTGATAACGGTGCCGGAATGGCCGTCCGGCGCGAGGTCGAAATCGGCCAACGTATAGCTGCCCGCGAAATGCAGGCTGGCCTCCTTGGTGGTGCCGTCCTTCACCGTCAGCACGCCGTTCGCATAGGTGAAGCTGGTTTCGGTAACGTTCAGCAAATCGATGCTGTCGCTGGCGCCAAAGAAGCTGATCGCACCTTTGAAGTCGTTCGGCTTGGTCAGATCCAGCAGCCCGGTCGCGGCCAGGAAATCCACCGTCTGACCGGCCGCGGCCCCCTTCAGCAGGGACAATGTTCCGGTGGATCCCACCTCCAGCGTGCCGGTGCCGGCGACGTCGGACTTGATGGACAATACGCCCGCGGCCTGGTCGATGACGCCGTTATTGGTCACCGCGCCGAGGAACGACAGGGTGCCGGAACTTGCGGACACGTTGCCGCTGTTGATGAAGGCGACATTGACCTCGGCGGTGCCGGCGCCGTTGGCCACCAGGCTGCCGGCGTTGACGAAGCTCGCCGTGCCGGGTCCGCTCAGGGTCAGCGTCGCGTGGGTGGCGGCGGTGATATCCAGCGTGCTGCCGGAGGCCAGCGTCAGACCGGTGCCGGCGCCGAGCGTTACGTCGGCGGTTTGGATGACGCTGGCCGCGGTCAGGTTGGCGCCTTCATCGAGGGTGATGGCGGCGGCGATCTCGACCGTGCCGGCGCCGCTGACAGCGCCGGCGAAGCTGCCGCCGCCCAGCAGGTCCAGCACCGCGCCGGCGGCCGCCGACAATGTGCCGGCGCCGGACAAGGTGCCGGTGGTGGCGAGCGTACCGCCCGTCGCAAGCAGGGTGCCCGCGTCGCTTATGAAGCTGGCGAGGGTTCCGGCGCCGCTCAGCGAGGCGCCTGCCGCCACATTCATCGCCGCCACGGTGATCGCGAAGCTGCCGAGTTGGAACGCGCCGCCCAGCACCAGGGTGCCCGCCCCGCTGATGGCCTCGTTGAGCGTGCCGCCGGCGGTGAGGTCCAGCACCGAACCGGACGCCGCCTGCAACACGCCGGCGCCGCTCATCGCACCGGTCAGAACCAGCGTGCCGCCGCTCGCCGCCAGGGTGCCGTTGTTCGTCAGCGCGCCGGAGATTGTGCCGGTGCCGGACAGGGTCGCGCCCGCGCCGAGCGCCAGATCGGCCATGGCGATCGTTTCGCCCGCCAGGGTGTAGGCGGTGGCGCCCGAGAGCTGCAGGGTGCCTGCCCCGGAGATCGATTGTGCCAGCGCGCCGCCGGCCGTCAGGGCCAGCACCGCGCCCGCGGCGGCCGACAGCGAACCGGTGCCGCTGACCGCGCCGAGCGTGAGCGTGCCCGCCGCCGCGGTGACCGTTCCGGCGTCGGCCAGAGCGCCCTGCACCGTGCCGCTGCCGGACAGCGTGGCGCCCGCATCGACGGTCACGCTGGCCACGCCCAGCGCGGCGCCGGCCAGCGTGTAGGTTGCCGCATCCAGTTTGAGCGTGCCGGCGCCCGATATGGCCTCGGTCAGCGCGCCGCCTGCCGAGAGGTCGATGGTGGCGCCGGCCGCCGCGATGAGCGCGCCACCGCCGGACGTGGCGCCGCCGAGTTGCAGCACGCCGCCGGCCGCCGAAATGGTCCCCGCATCGGTGAGGCTGCCGGTGATCGTGCCGGTCCCGGAAAGGCTGGCGCCGGCGTCCACCGCAACGGCCGCGACGGAGAGGGCGCCCGCGAGCGTGTAGGCGGCGCCGTCCAGCCGCAGCGTGCCGGCGCCGGTGACCTGGCCGCCCAGGGCGCCGCCCGCGGTGAGGTCCAGCACCGCGCCGCTGCCGACGGACAGCGCGCCGGTTCCTGTGATACCCCCGCGCAAGGTCAAGGTGCCGCCGGCGGCCGTCACGGTGCCAGCGTCCGTCAAGCTGCCGGTCAGGGTGCCGAACCCCGACAAGGTGGCGCCGGCGTCGACGGCGACGCTGCCGGCCGAAATCGTGCCGCCCGCCAGGCTGTAGGTCGCCGCATCCAGTTGCAGGGCGCCGGCGCCGGAGATCGACCCGGACAGCGTGCCGCCGCCCTTCAGGTCGAGCACGGCGCCGCTGCCCGCGGCGAAGCTGCCGGCGCCGGTCACCGCGCCGGCGAGCGTCAAGGTACCGTTGCTGGCGGTGATGCTGCCGGAGTTCACGACCGCGGCCGCGAGGGTGCCCGCCCCGGTGAGCGCCGCGCCGGCATCCAGCTTCAACGTGCCCATGGCGAACGTCGTGCCGGAGGCGATGGCGTAGGCATTGGTGCCGTCGAGTTGCAGGGTGCCCGCGCCGGCGATGCCGCCGGGCAGGCTGCCGCCTTGCGTGAGGTCGAGCGTCGCGCCGGCATCGACCAGCACCGTGGCGGTGGTCAGCGCGGCGCCCGCTTGCAGCACGAAGGGCGTGCCGCCATCGAGGCGCAATGTGCCGGCGCCGCTGATGCTGCCGGCGAAACTGCCGCCGCCCGACAGGTCCAAGGTGGCGCCGGCGGCGGCACTCAGCGTGCCACCGCCGGAGACCGCACCGCCGAGGGTCAGCGTGCCGCCCGCGGCGTTCACCGCGCCGGCGGCCAGGACCGCGCCGGATACAGTGCCGAAGCCGGTCAGGGCGCTGCCGGCATCCACCTTCAGTGTGGCGATCGCGGCGGTGGCGCTCGCCCACGTGTAGGTGGCGCCGTCGAGTTGCAACGTGCCGGCGCCGCTGATGCTGCCCGTGAAACTGCCGCCGCCCGACAGGTCCAAGGTGGCGCCGGCGGCGGCGCCCAACGTGCCACCGCCGGAGACCGCACCGCCGAGGGTCAGCGTGCCGCCCGCGGCGTTCACCGCGCCGGCGTCCAGGACGGCGCCGGACACGGTGCCGAAGCCGGTCAGGGTGCCGCCGGCATCCACCTTGAGCGTGGCGATCGCGTCGGTGGCGCCCGCGAGCGTGTCGGTGGCGCCGTCGAGTTGCAGCGTGCCGGCGCCGGATAGGGCCTGCGTCAACGTGCTGCCCGCCGTGAGGTCCAGGGTCGCGCCACCGGTGGCGGACAGCGCGCCTGTTCCGGTGATGCTCGCCAGGGTCAGGGTGCCGCCGCTGGCGATGACGCTGCCCGCATCGGACAGCGCGCCGCCGAGGGTGCCGGCCCCGCTGAGGGACGCGCCGGCATCGACCTTCAAGGTGGCGATGGTCAGGGCGGCGCCGGATGGCATCGTGTAGCCCGTGGTGCCGTCCAGTTGCAGCGTGCCCGCGCCGGCGATGCTGCCGAGGACGCTGCCGCCTTGCGTGAGATCGAGCGTCGCGCCCGCATCCACCAGGATCGCCGCGGTGGAGACGGCGGCGCCGGCTTGCAGGACCAGCGGCGCGGCACCGTCCAGCCGCAGCGTGCCGGCGCCGCTGATACTGCCGGCGAAGCTGCCGCCGAGGAGGTCCAAGGTCGCGCCGGATGTCGCGGTCAACACGCCGCTGCCGGCGATCGCGCCGGAGAGCGTCAGCATGCCGCCGGACGCGGAAATCGTTCCGGCATCGCTGATGCTGCCCAGCAGCGTGCCGAAGCCGGACAGCATGCCGGTACTGGACAGGCTGACGCCGGACCCGGCGGTGAACGTGCCGCCGCCCAGTTGCAGCACCCCGTTGTCGGTGAAGGCGGCGCTGGCGCTGAACGCGCGGCCGGCGAGCAGTTCCAGCGTGCCGCCGCCGGCAATCGTGACCAATGTGCGGTCCAGCGTCATTTCGGTGCTGTTGCCCGTGTTCAGCGACTGGATGACGGAATTGGCGCCGCTGAGGATGATCGTTGCGGCGTCGGTGGTCAGATCGAGATTGTCGACCAGCTGGAGGGTGGAATTCGCGTCCGCCTCATAGGACCCGGCGGTGAGCGTGCCCGCGGTGGCATTGGTCAGTGCCTGCGTGGCGCTCAGATTGAGCGTGCCGCCGCTGGTTGCCAGAACACTGCCCATGTTGGTGAATCTGTCGCCGGCGTAGGAGCCGGTGATCGACAGGCTGTCGCCCGACAGACCGGCCACGATACGGCCGTCATTGACCAGCGTGTCGCTGTAATCGTTATAATCGAAATTGATTTGCGCGTCCTGCGCGGCCTGCTGGATGACCAGGTGGGCGCCCAGGGTCAAGGTGCCGGTCTCGACTTCGCCGGCATAGAGATAGGCGGTGCCGCCGGCGTTGCCGAGATCGATGGTGGCGTTATCCACCGTCTGGCTGCCTTCGAAATCGAGATTTGCACCGGACCCCGTAATGTTGATCACACCCGCGCTGCCCGCGTTGGAAACCGCGAGGCCGCCGGTGACCGTGAGGTTGTCGCCGGTGGTCGCGAGGTCGAGCGCGCCGAGATAGGTGACGGCGCTCAGCGTGCCGCCTTCACCGATCAGGTATCCGCCGGCGTCGCTCACCGTGCCGCCCGCCAGGACGCCGGCGAGCGCGAATTCCGCGTTGCCGGCGAGGTTCAGCGTGGCGCCGGTGTTGCTGATCGTGTAGCCGTAATCGAGCTCGATCACGCCGCCCGTTGCGGTGCTGAAACTGCCGAGCTGGGTGGTGGTGAGATTGATGTCCAGCAGGACGGTGCCACCGTTGCTGGCGGTCAGGTGTCCCTGGTTGATGAAGATGTCCCTGGAATATCCGCTGCTGTAGATGTCGATGAAGCCGCCGTTGACACCCGCATTGATGGTGCCGTTGTTGATGAACGTTTCGGCGTGATTGGCGTCGTCGACATGGATCAGCGCCTCGCCGCCGGCATTGTTGATCGTGCAATGACTGCCCAGGGTCAGCGTGCCGGTTTGCGTAACGCCGGTGTAAAGGCTCGCATAGCCGTAGGTGTTGCCGAGATTGACCGTGGCATAGTCCAGCGTCTGGGTGCCCTCGAAATCGAGGGAGGACGCGCTGCCGGTGACGTTGAGGGTGGCGATGCTGCCGCCGGTGGAAACATTCAGGCCGTTCAGAACCGTGAGGCTGGTGCCGGCACTCATGGTGAGCGTGCCGAGATAGGTGACGCCGCTCAGCGTGCCGCCGGCGGCCGCGAAGACGCCGCTCGCGCCCGTGGTGAGCGTGCCGCCGGCCAGCGCGCCGGCCAGCGAGAACGTGCCGGCGGTGACCGCCAGCGTGGTGGCAAGGGACAAGGTGCCGCCGGCGACATCCGCGACGGTGGCGGCGGCGTCATTGATGGTCAGCGAATTGGCTGCGACCGCGGAATTGATGGTGACGGTGTAGGAACCCGCCACCGCAATGGTGGCGTCGTTGGAGGTGCCCGGCGCCGCGCCCGTGCTCCAGTCCGCGCCGGTGGTCCAGTTGCCGCTGACGGCGCTCTTCCAACTGTCCGGTGCGCCGGGTGGCGGCGGAACAATCTGGCGCGCAAACAGTCCATCCGTCCCGCCCGGCCTGGTGTGATGAAAGCGGGACGTCTTCGCGCGGTCGTGGTGACCCAAGGGCGGCTCCTGATGCAGGCACGCGTCCAGCCAGACCACGCGCGCCGGCGAGCTTTAACGGCTCAAATCGGGCCGATCATCATAAAATTGATACTATTTGGTGTATTTTTTGATACCTTCGATCACAATTTCGTGATCGCTGGCGGATAGGAAGGCCAGGGGCTCTGCCCCTGGACCCCGCTGGGGACAAGTCCCCAGACCCCATTTGTTTAAGAGAGGTCAGGGGATAGGGAGGGGGGCACACGGACCGATCGCACATCCGCGATGCCCCCCTCCCTATCCCCTGACGTCCCTTAAGTAACAGGTTCTAAGGACTTGTCCTTAGCGGGGGTCCAGGGGGCAGAGCCCCCGGCCTTCCTTCCTACCGGCCCGCCGTCGGCGGTACCACCAGGTTGATCGAGGAGTCCTTGAAACCCAAGGAGACCAGGGCGCCCCCGTCGGGGAGCTTCTCGGCGCCCAGGCGCACCATGAAGGCGGAGAGGGGCGTGCCGCTCGCGTAGTCGTTCCACCGCAGGATGCTGGCGGCGATGGGGCCGAAGCCGGCGGGGTGCTCGGCCACGACGTTGGAGCCCGTTACGATGCCCTGGTCGTCGACGTTGAAGGTGAGGACGGCGCATCCGCTGTTCATGCGGTTCAGCACGCCGAGATCGGGGGCGTCTGCGCGGGCGTGCCGGCTGACGAGCGTGGTGCCGTCGAACTGCGATGCATTGGCCGGCCATGGACAGAAGCTTGCCGCCGCGTCGAGCACGGCCTGCGCGGCTGCCGTCGCCTGCGAGGCGGTGGTCGCGGGTTGACTGCCGCCGGTGCTGCACGCCGCGACGAGCGCGGCGACCAGGAGTGCCGCGCGTTGCATCCGTTGCGGCATGCGATTTGGCGCCATCAATACGGCACGGTTTGCGGCAGCCCGGCCTCGTTCAGAAGATAATCCTTCCAGAAGCCGCATTGATGGTTCGCCGCAAAGCCGGTGTAGCTTTGGATCGTCGGCGCCACCAGCGTGTAGATATTGTCCTTGGCGGTGCTGTAGGGCAGCCAGGCGCCGCTGCGGGGCGACAAGGGGCGGCCATACCTGGCAAAGCTCGTCCAGCTTTGCCGCATGCCGAGCGCGAGCACTTGTTGCTGTTGCGTAAATTGCGCCACGCCCTTGCCGAACAGCGGACTTTGCAGCAGCGGCCAAAAATAAGGCAGCTCGGAGGCGTGCGCGTCACCCGCGTTGGGCATGTTCGGATCGAACGGCAGAAACAGATCGGGCGCGTTCGGATCGTTCAGTTCGTAGCTGTAGACGGGAACATATTGCGCCAGCAGCGAATTCACCAGATGCGCGTCGCAGGCGAAGCCTGCATCGGTGACGAGGGCTGCGTAATCGTAATCCGCGTTGCCGAAATTGGCCACCGGATAGTGCGAAATGACCTGTTCGCCAAAGGTCTGGCCGAATGCCGCCAGCACGGTGTCGTAGAAGGTTTGCGTCGTGTAGGGCGGCGCGCCGAGCACCTCGGCCAGAATGACGAACAGGCGGTATTCATCATGGTTGCTTCCGTTCAGCACCGGCACGCGCTGGAACTGGCCGCTGTTGAACGCCTGCAACGGTTGCAGGGGCAGCACCACCCCGTCCACCACCGGCGAAATCACGCCGGTGTCGGTCTCCGGGTCGACCGCGGCAATCAGTTGCGCGACCGAAAGGGCGCGCAGGCACGCGGCCGTCGTCGGCATCGGACAGCCCAGGGTGGCCATGGTGGCTTCGGCGTAACTCTCCTCGAAGGCCAGGGTCGGCAGCGCGGGCGCATAGGCGCCGCTTTCGATGATCGCGCCGTGCACCTTGGGGGCGGAGGGGGAGGCGAGGTTGTCCTGCACGCTCTGGCCGCCGGCCGATTCGCCGAAAATCGTGATGTTCTTTGGATTGCCGCCGAACGCGGTGGCATTCTGCTTGACCCACGCAATGGCGGCCTGCTGGTCCAGCAGGCCGTAATTGCCGGTCTGTCCTTGCTGGTTTTCCGCCGCCAGCACCGGGTCGGCCATGAAGCCGAGCAGGCCCAGCCGGTAATTCAGGGTGACGACCATGACGTTGCCGGCCTGGATCAGGGCGGTGCCGTCGTAGTCCCAGCCTTCGCCGGTGATGAAGGCGCCGCCGTGGATCCACACCATGACCGGCAGGTTGCTGCCCGGAAGGGTGCCGGCCGGCACCTGCACATTGAGGTAGAGGCAATCCTCGCTGTCGCCCTGGTGACCGAACTGGCTGAAGGGCTGCGCGCATTGCGGACCGAACTGGGTGGCCTGGCGCACCCCCTGCCAGGGTGTGGGCAGTTGTGGCGCGACCCAGCGCAGGGGTCCCACCGGCGGCGCCGCGTAGGGAACGCCCTCGAAGCTGCTGATGCCGTTGGCGGTGCTGCCCTGCAGCTGGCCATAGGAAGTGGTTACAATCGGCCCCGATTGCGCGGCCACGTGTCCTGACCACAAAAACATCGCCGCAAAAATCGCGCCCCGCATAACGCAGCCTCCCAACTTTTGGGAGAGTTTTGCACACCATCGGGGAGGCCGCGAACCCAAGAGTAAAAGTTTTTGGCGATGTTACGCTTCCCATACCCAAAGCTAGGGAGTCCAGATTCTTTGCCGATTCCCTTTACAACGCGTTGAAAAGGTTAGCAATAAACTAAAATACACTTCTCATGGTTGCGTTGTGGGTGTATAGAACTGTCGGCTTGTAGAAGTTCTTGCCATGGTGGTGCGATTGCGCGTATACCATGCGCCATGACTGACGTGACGGCAGAGCAAGTTCGAGAAGCGGCGGCGCGCAAGATCGCGGACACCCGTCGTGACCTGCTGCGGATTCGTGATGAAATTAAACGCGCTCAAGCTGAACTTGCAGCGCGTGAGCGCGCCAACGACCGCGAAATCGCGGAATGCGAGGCTGCGGCCAAATTTTTCGCGATCACGTTTGATGAGCCGCCAACTGACCGAATGATCGAGGAGCTTACCGAACGCGTCCAAGTATATCGAATGAGAGCACAATCGTCAGCTCATGATTCGGATTTGCGCTTTCGTTACATGCAGCGGGCCATTCAGGCCGAGCGTGAACTTGAAGGGGCATTGATTCGGCGGGCGCAAGCTAACGCGCAAGCGCGTTTTACGCTATTGCCTGACCCAGATGCTCCGAAACTAACGCCGCCAGCGCCAGAGACCATACCCGCTACGAAGATGCCGCGCATCCGCGATATAGTGCTGGAACAGCTACGTATCGCGATGCCAGATGGCCAGAAAGTTGGCCCGATCAAGAAATATATTGAAACTACCTATTCGACCCAACTGCACGAAAAGACTGTCGGGATGACGCTTTACAGGCTGTCGAAGGACAACCTGGTGCACCGCAAGGGTCAAACCTGGTTCTACGTGCCGCAGGCTGGGCTTACGCCCACGGCGGACGCGGAGAACCCCGGCGCGCAAACGCCGGGGCCTATCAACGAGCTAGTCTAGGAAAGGAGTAACGCGCCATGCAGCACATGGCCCGCACAACAGAGGTTAGCTGACCGGGGCTGTGGTGGGGGTCACTACTCCCCACCCCGGCTTCGCTGCGCCTCGGCCCGGTAGCTCAACTGGATAGAGCACAGGATTACTAATCCTGGTGTTGGGAGATCGTACCTCCCCCGGGCCACCATTTTCCTACCACGCTTGACGCTCGCTGGCAATCCCCAGCGAGCGTTTTGCGTGCGGAATCAGGTGCTTGGCGAGTCGTTATTTTTGTAGTTCTTTGCTGTCGTTTGTTGTTGTTTGTCGGCTTTTGGCATTGCCGCTACCTTTTCGAAGGTCGCGGTGAATCGGCCCGTCCCGTCAATCGCACCAACTTCTTTGGCCATTTCCACAAAGCGTTGCGACTGCGCTGGATCGTCCTGTGCTGGTAGCTCATCAGCCATTTCGCTATGCTTCCTGCCATCGAGTTTCATAGGCATACTTTTCTATCGCTACGGTGTTTACTGCCCCAACCTTTGGTTCAAGAAGGTCGGCAAGCATTGCCCGCACCCTCCATCCCTGAAACTGGCGAAGGTAGGTCAGCGCCATAAAATAATAGAAAAGTAAGGACGACCAATCCTCAGACGTGAGACGTTGGCTAGGCATAAACGTCCCAGCCCGAACTTTTTTATCGACCTCCCGCACCGCATCGCCCAGGCTTCGAAGTGACGCCGGCTTGTCAATTTCTTCAACCAATGTCCGGAGGTGCCAAAGCTGGACATCGTCCAGGCAGTCGTTCTCTATAAGCTTATTGGCGATCTGAAAAAACTCCGCACGATACATCCTCATACGAGAGGTGCGCCGTTGGTGCGCTTTGATCGCCCATCTAATAGCTGAGGAAGCACCAAACCCTAAAGCAAGAGCTACAATCAATTCAATCATTTAGATCAAGCCTCCCTGCCTTTCGCTGCTCAATGCTCGCATCTATATCGGCCTTTAGACGTAAAGTCTTCCTTTCATGGACCCGCTGGTCCCGGCGATCGTCCAGCCAAACTGTGGCCAGCTTTGGCGCCACTCGGACCACTATTATTGTCAAAGTCACCAGGGCCACCCCAACGAGCTTTGCGCGGTCTGAATGAAACGCAGAGAGCCATTGAAGGTCGCCAAGCCTCCCTAACATGGCTGCTCCGTTACCCTTCTCAACAGTCATCGAACAGCATTTCTAACTGCCGTCGGTCTTCTATCAGCCCTGCCACCCTAGGTTTCGGATCACACTGTGGGCGCCGCTCAAAGCGCCACCTTGCCACCAACTGTTCGGTAAGTGAGGCGCTTGCCTTTGGCGCCCGCAACGATCAGGTCAGCGCGCTGCACGTCATCGACGCCCAGGCGGATGCGGTTGTTATACCGGAAGTCAAACTCGGCCACGTAGCGGTGCAGATGATGCTCCGCGCAATGTTGGTAAATGCCGACCATGCCGCGCTTGAAGACTGAATAATAGCCTTCAACGGTGTTGGTATGGATGAAGCTGTCGCGGACGTATTCGCCAGCACCGTGGCGGGTGAAATCGTGCCCAGCAAAGCTCTTGCGGAGTGCGGCATACTGCACCGCTTCGTCGGTCATAACGTGGCTCTTGGGCGAGACGTGCGCTTCGATGATGGGGAGCAGATCGGCGCGGGCGGTGCCCCCGACATGGAAGCTACGGACAACCGCGCCAGCCGGGCGACGCTCAACCAGGGACAGAACGGCGTGCTTGTGGCGATACCCGCGACGGACTTCCATGTCGGGCTTGTTGCCGATGAAAGTCTCGTCGATTTCGACGATGCCGCCCTCTCCGCCCATCGGGCCGTCGAAGCCGAGGGTTTTCATCGCTTCGCGGATGCGATGGGCCATGAACCAACTGCTGGTCATGCTGCCGCCAAAAGTCCGCTGAAGCTGGCGGGTGCTGATCCCTTTCTTGCTGGAAGCCATCAGGT
>CAJCIS010000012.1 GCA_903970435.1 Acidobacteriota bacterium
TCCACGCCCGCCATGTCGATGCCGGGTTCGCCTTCGACAATCCATTCCGCGAGTTGCCATCCCGCGCCGCCCGCCGCAGTGACGCCAAAACTATGACCCTCATTGAGCCACAGATTTCGCTTGTCCCAGGCAGGCCCAACGATCGGGCTGCCGTCGGGTGTATAGGCGATGGCGCCGTTGTAAACACGCTTGATGCCCACTTCGGCAAATGCGGGTACGCGGTTGATCGCTGCCTCGATATGCGGCAACAGACGGTCCAGATCGGGCTGAAAGAGTTCGTATTCACTGTCGGAATGGGGTCCGTCGACATAACAGCACGGCGCACCGGCTTCGTACGGTCCCAGAAGAAGCCCGCCGTTTTCCTCTCGCATGTAATAGGACGCATCGGATTCCCGCAGCACGCCCATTTCCGGCAATCCCAGCCGTCGCCGTTCGATGATTGCCGGATGCGGTTCGGTCACCAGATATTGGTGCTCCACTGGCATCACCGGAATATCGAGTCCCACCATCGCGCCGGTGCGGCGCGCGAAGTTGCCTGTGGCGCACACGAGATGTTCGCAAATGATGTTGCCCTGACCGGTATGCACCTGCCACTCGCCGCCGGGCAATTGGGTGATGGCGATAACAGAGGTGTTACGGTGAATTTCGGCGCCCCGCATGCGCGCGCCGCGGGCCAGCGCCTGGGTCAGATCGGCGGGCTGGATGTAGCCGTCATCCGGATGCTGAATTGCGCCGAGAATGCCGCGCGTTTCGCACAACGGCCAGATATCCCTGACCTCTCCTTGTGTCAGGAATTTTACATTTACGCCGATCGTGCGGGCAATCCCGGCATAATGAAGATATTCATCCATACGGTCCCGCGTACAGGCGAGCCGGATATTTGTCACTTGCCGGAACCCGACGTCCTGCCCGGTTTCCTGTTCCAGGCTCTTGTAGAGCTGGACGGAATATTTGTGCAGTTGACCGACGGAGTAACTGAGATTGAACAGCGGCAACAACCCGGCTGCGTGCCATGTGGAGCCGCTGGTCAGTTCCTTGCGCTCAAGCAATATGGAGTCGGTCCAGCCTTTGCGTGCCAGATGATAAAGCGTGCCGACACCGACAACACCGCCGCCGATAACGACGGCGCGAGCATGCGTTTTCATTTCTCTACAGCCAGATCACTTAAAGGCTTTGAGCAACACGGCAAGAAAAACCCTTGCTCGATTTCGTGCGGGCGAATTCCGCCCTTGTGTTTCATGTCATACAGCCCGGAAATCAGCCGGCTCTTGCAGGTGCCGCAAATGCCCTGGCGGCATGTGAAGGGAAGCCTTATTCCGGCCGCCAGCGCGGCCGTCAAAACGAATTGCGTGGCGTCGCATGTCACCGTTCGCTTGCTGACGGTAAACTCGACGGTATATGATGCGGTAGGCTCCGCCGTTTCGTTCACGTGCCTAACCCGATTTTCAGACGGCCGACGTACCAGGCGCAGAACTTCTCCACCAGGCTTTCGGTATCGGGCGCGTATGGGCCGGGGCGATAGCCGGAACTGCGAATGCCGGCCGCCGCTTTCCCAACGAGATCCGAATCCTGCCGGTTGGTGGCGCGCCAAACCGCGGTAAGATTGGCGCACTGGTAATCCCGGCCCTCCACCGCATCCGCATGCACCAGCCATTTCGTCCGCAACAACGTGGTTTCCGGTGTCAGTGGAAACACCGAAAAGCTCACAATGTGGTCACTCATGAAATGGTGCCATGAGTTGGGTTGTGTCCACACCGACAGGGCGCCTAGCCGTTTTTCGGAGAATTTTCCGAGTAATTTGCGGCAAGCTACGCGCGTGTCGAGCGTCTCCGATTCCCCCGCATCCTCTAGCGGCAACCGCTCGGTTCGAAAACCGGTTGGCCGATCCACCAGATCTTCGATTTCTCGCGATGGCAATCCGCCCTGCTCCCAATCCCGATGCAGCGCGCCGACCATGCTATGGAAGCGCTCCGCCTGCGCTTCAGCCTCTGCGCCCACCGGCGCGAATCCAAAGCCCTCGGCAAAGATGGAGCGTGTAAGTTCGGGGTGCGCGGCGTTGCAATGATAGCATTCCCGATTGTTCTCCATTGTGAGTTTCCAGTTGCCGTGCTCGATGATGTCTTCCTCGAACGCCACCCTGCAGCCGCGAATATCGTGCGGCATGATATAGGGTGCGAGCGTCTGCGCCATTGCATCGAAATCATCCGGGGGCGTTTCCGCCATGCAAATGAAAAGCAATCCAGCGAGTGACCTGACATGCACGCGCCGCAGTCCGTGGCAAGTGGCGTCGAACTGTTCCGGCATATGGGCGGCAAACAACAGCGAGCCATCCAGCCCGTAGGTCCATTGATGATAGGGACACACCAGGTTGCCGACATTTGTCTTGGCGGTATGGAGCAGGCGCGCACCACGATGCCGGCAAACGTTGTGAAATGCGCGCAGTCCACCGTCGTCATCGCGCGCAACGATTATGGCATGCGGACCAATATCCACAATCATGCAGTCGCCGGGCGAGGCTATGTCGGGTTCAACACCGACCTGGATCCAATGACGGGCAAAGATGAAGTCCAGATCTTGCCGGAATATTGTTTCGTTAGTGTAAAATTGCGCTTCGAGCGTATAGCCCAGCCGGCGGCGGGCCAGCAACGCCGAGAGAGCCGGTTGAGTTTGGGTCATGGGTGCTGCCCGGGCAAGTGGTGCGGTGCGATCATAGCCGTGCGCGCGCTTCGATCAAGAAATCCCAGACATAGGGTGCGAACGTGCGCCAGACATCAATATGGAAAACCTCGCTGGCCGTACGCCACAGGATGATCTCCGCCTTGCCCAAAATCGTTCGGGTACACATGCCGACAGGGAAGCGGGACGTATGCAGGTCCAGCGGACAGCCAGCATTCAACACCATGGTAGCCCGCGGGCCGGAAATCTCAAGTGCGGTATTGCGATGCGCTATCCCGATCAGGGCGTAGGGACGTTCGCCAAGCGCCCGAATCAATGCGGCCTGCACCGCACGCGCCGCATCCTCGGGTGCGAGGAGCAGCCACTCATCTGGACCAAGCCATAGCGCGGCACGATCCTCCGTCTGATGTGCGCGACAGGATTGTAGGGAAAACGGCACGCCGAAGGCCACGCCGGCTGTTTCGGCTTCGGGGGGACTACCACGGAAGCTGAAACGGCTTGCCGCCGGCAACGCGCGGAGGCAAGCAGCCGCATGCGGACCCTGGGTCGCGCGCGCCGCACCCAGCGCGGACTGGCGGACAGGCTGCTCAGCCATACAACCGTTCCCCTTTCGGATCATAGAACATAGCGGGTGCCACCGTGACTTCATGCGTGCGATCCAGCATGGGTGCCAACAGTTTTTCGCCCATGCGCGCCTTGCCGCCGGAAATCATGGCCAGTGCCATGGATCGTCCAAGCGTTGTACTAAAATAAGCTGACGTTACGTGGCCAATGCTTGCATTCCCGTTTGCGGCCGTCACGATTTGCGCGCCTTCCTGCAATACGGTTTCGCCATTCGACGTGAGCAGCCCCACCAGTTGCTTACGGGACGGGTCACGCATGGCGGCACGTGCGAGCGAACGCTTGCCGACGAAATCACTTTTGCCCCGGCCGATCGCCCAGCCGAGTCCCAAATCGTCCGGCGTGGCCGTGCCGTCGGACTCCTGGCCGACAATGATGTAGCCTTTTTCGGCACGCAGCACATGCATTGCTTCTGTTCCATAGGGCGTCAGGCCAAACACGGTTCCTTGCTGCATGATGGCATGCCACACATCGCTGCCGTAGTCGGCCGGCACGTTTATCTCGAAGCCGCATTCACCTGTGAAGCTGACGCGGAAAATCCGCAAGTTGACGCCGAGGATCGTTCCTTCCGCCACTGCCATATGCGGAAAAGCCTGCGGTGCGAGATCGATACCAATCACAAAGGGTGCAATGATGTCCCGTGCACGCGGCCCTTGGATCGAAACGACCGCCCATTCCTCGGTGGTGGAAGTAAGCCACACGCGCAAATCGGGCCATTCCGTTTGCAGATAATCCTCCATCATGGCCAACACGCGGGGCGCGCCGCCGGTGGTCGTGGTAACATGAAATCGGTCGGGCGCGAGGCGGCCAATTACGCCGTCATCGAGCACAAACCCGTCCTCCCCCAGCATCAGGCCATAGCGTGCCCGGCCCACCGCAAGTTTGCGAAAGTTGTTGACATACATGCGTTCCAGGAAAATGGCGGCATCAGGCCCGACGACTTCTATCTTGCCAAGCGTCGAGGCATCGAACAGGCCGGCGCCGGTTCGCACGGCCCGGCATTCGCGTGCAACGGCTTGCGCCATTGTTTCGCGGGCCGCAGGGAAATAACGGGCGCGTTTCCACATTCCCACATCCTCGAACACCGCGCCGCGGTCTTCGGCCCATGCATGTATCGGTGTCTGGCGTATGGGATCGAACAGGTTGCCGCGGGCCGCACCTGCCAGCGTGCCGAACGTGACAGGCGTGTAGGGCATGCGGAATGTCGTGAGCCCAACAGCAGCCATGTCCATGCGACGTTCGTTTGCGACGAGGGCCAGCGCGTTGATGTTGGACGTTTTGCCCTGGTCGGTGGCCATTCCCGCCGTGGTATAGCGCTTGACATGTTCTACAGAAACGAAACCTTCGCGCACCGCGAGGCGAAGATCTTTCGTCGTCACATCGTTCTGGAAATCAACGAAGGCGCGGCGGTCGCACGGCGCCTCGCGGGCCAAAAGGGCACCGGAATCAGGGACGGAAATTGTGCGGACCGGCTGTGGCGCGCCGCCCGGGTCGGTTCTTGCCGCCGCGACAGTTCCGGCCTCCGCGCCGTCCGCGATGGCGACATCGGTTGCAAAAATACCACGGCAAGCACCGGCAACTTGCAAAATGCCGGTATCGCCGCCCGGCAGAAAGGCGCCGAGCGACTCGTCGAAGCGAAGCGTGCCGCGCGCCTGAGAATAGAGATGCACTGTGGGCGTGTATCCACCCGACATGAGCAGCAGGTCGCACGCAACCTTCTCCCGCGCGCCCGTGCCGTTGCGCGCCAATGTGGCCCCACGTATGCGCAGGCGACCGTGCGTCGCCGCAATATGTGTGCTAGTACGCAACGGCAATCCGGCCGCGCGGGCTGCCGCCGCGAGCGGTCCGCTGGCTTCATTGCGCACATCGGCGATTGCGGCAATCGTCAGGCCCGCGCGATGGAGGTCCATGGCGACACCATAGGCTGAGTCGGCGCTGGTGGCCAGCACAATGCGGCGGCCCGTGCGAACGCCGTATCGATGCAGATATGTGCGGGCGGCGCCGGCGAGCATGACGCCAGGACGGTCGTTGCCGGCAAACACCATGGGCCGTTCAATGGCGCCCGTTGCGAGCACCACCTGACGCGCACGCACTTGCCAGAGACGTTCGCGCGGCAAAGCGGGTTCAGGGTTTGCCAGATGATCTGTTACGCGTTCCACAAGTGCTACGAAATTATCCGCAAATACGCCAAACGCGGTGGAGCGGGTCAGCAACGTCACGTTATCGCTTGCTGCCAAGGTGGCGAGTGTCGCGGCGCGCCAGGCGAGCCTATTCCTGCCGGCTTCAGTGGTGTCGGGTTCGCTGAGCAAAGACCCGCCGAATTCCGATTGCTCGTCACAGAGTAAAACGCGTGCTCCACCTTGCGCTGCGGCCCGCGCCGCGGCCAGTCCTGCCGGGCCGGCGCCCACGACCAGCACGTCACAATGAACGTAACGTTGCGCATAGATGTCGGCGTCCGGTGCCGTGGGCGCCCGGCCTAGCCCGGCCATGCGGCGGATGATCGGCTCATAAAGCCTGCGCCAGCCCCAGGCCGGCCACATGAACGTCTTGTAGTAAAAACCCGCTGGAAATAGTGGCGACAGGACGTCGTTGATGGCGCCTACATCAAACGACAGCGAGGGATAGCGGTTTTGGCTTTCGGCGACTAGAAGGTCATGGATTTCCACCTGCGTTGCACGAAGATTGGGTGTCGCGCGGCTTTCGTAGCTGCCGACACGAACCAGCGCGTTCGGTTCTTCCGAGCCTGCCCCCAACACGCCCCGCGGGCGGTGGTATTTGAAGGAGCGCCCGAGCAAATGAACGCCATGTGACAAAAGTGCTGACGCTAAATTATCGCCCGGGTGGCCGGAATAGAGGCGTCCGTCGAAGCGAAAATCAATGCGGCGTGTGCGATCGATGCGGCCACCTATTTCGGTACGGAACGGACCGGTCATGGCGGCGACTCGCCCGGTTTCCAACTGAACTGAAATTGGTCTGATAAGGTGTCGCGTGATGCGTTGAAATACCGGCCGCATCCGTGCACGTGGCGCCATCTTTCGGCGTGCATGCCGCGCGGATTGGTGCGCTGGTAAAGGTAGGCCGCCCATTGTTCGTCGCTCAGGGACTCGGGTTCGGCCGGGCGGCTTATATTGGCCTCGCCGGCGTAGGTAAATTCCAGTTCGGGTCGCGGCCCGCAATACGGGCACGGAATTAGCAGCATGTGCGGGCGCCAATTCGCGTCAATGCGACACCGCCGCCGCGGCCGCTTCGTCGATCAGGAAACCGTCGCGAAAGCGCTCCAACGTGAATGGCGCGTTGATCGGATGCGGTTCATCCTTCGCCATGGTCCAGGCAAACAAGTGGCCGGAGCCTGGCGTGGCTTTAAAACCTCCTGTGCCCCAGCCGCAATTCACATAGAGGCCAGGCACTGAGGTTTTTGCAATGATTGGTGACCGGTCGGGCGTGACATCAACAATGCCGCCCCAATTGCGCAGCATGCGCATGCGGCGGAATTGTGGGAATAGTTCGCAAATGGCTTCCAGGGTGTGGGTGCTGACATGCAGAGCGCCGCGCTGGCTGTATGAAATATAGGCGTCCGTGCCCGCGCCGATCACCAACTCGCCTTTGTCGGACTGGCTGATATAGGCGTGGATGGTGTTCGACATGACAATGCACGGCAGGACAGGCTTGACCGGTTCAGAAACGAGCGCCTGGAGCGGGAAGCTTTCGAGCGGCATGCGAAGGCCGGCCATGCCCATGATGACGCTCGTGTTCCCGGCCGCGACCACGCCAATCTTGGCGGTGGCGATGCGCCCACGCGTCGTTTCCACCGCTTCCACGGCGCCCTGCCGGTCGCGAACGATGGAGGTGGCAGCACAATTCTCAACAATGTCGACACCGAGCGCATCGGCCGCGCGCGCATAGCCCCAGGCGACGGCGTCGTGGCGCGCAACACCGGCGCGGCGTTGCAGCGCGGCGCCGAGGACGGGATAACGCATGCCGGCATCGATGCGAAGCGGCGGGCAGAATGCCTTGGCCTGCGCCGCGGTCAGCCATTCATTGTCCACACCGTTCAGCCGGTTGGCGTGAACATGGCGCTTGAACACCTGCTCGTCGTGCACGTTGTGTGCCAGCATGAGAACGCCGCGCTGGGAAAACATCACATTGTAATTGAGCGTCTGCGACAGGTTTTCCCACAGCTTGACGGCGTGATCGTAGAGCGAGGAGCTCGCATTGAACAAATAATTCGACCTGATAATGGTGGTGTTGCGGCCCGTGTTGCCGCCGCCGATCCAGGATTTTTCCAGGACGGCGATATTGCGCATGCCATGGTCCCGTGCGAGGTGAAACGCCGTCGCCAGACCATGACCGCCGCCGCCGATGATGATGGCGTTGTAACGCTTGGCCGGATCGGGCGAACGCCATTGGCGCTGCCATCCGGTTTGGCCGGAGAGCGCGTTGCGGGCGAGAGCGAGGGCGGAGAATCGTTGCATCGATGCCCTATTGGCCGCGCCAGACAGGTTCACGCTTCTCGGCAAATGCACGGGCGCCTTCCATTTGGTCTTCGCTGGCGTAGAGGGTTGCAACGGTTGGAAAATCACGCCGCATGATGCGTGCGATGGCATCATGGAATGATAATGTTTCGGACTCGCGCACAACTTCCTTGATGGCGGCAAACACCAGAGGGGGACCGTCGGCCAGCATGCGGGCTAATTCGCGGGCGCGGGGAAGCAGGTCGGGCGCCGACACAATTTCGTTGACCAAGCCCCAACGTGCGGCCTCCTGCGCATCCATCCAACGGCCCGTCAGCAGAAGTTCCATCGCAATATGGAACGGCATTCGCCGCGGCAGTTTCAACGTTGCGGCATCCGCCAAAGTGCCGGCCTTGATTTCGGGCAGCGAAAAACGCGCGTGCGCCGCAGCCAGGATCATATCGGCGGACAATGCCAGTTCAAATCCGCCGCCGACTGCCATGCCATTCACCGCGGCGATCACCGGCTTGTTCAGGCCCGGCAATTGTTGCAGGCCCGCAAAGCCGCCAATGCCGTAATCCGCGTCTGGCGGTTCGCCTGCTGCCGCGCCTTTGAGATCCCATCCGGCGGAGAAAAACCGCTCGCCCACGCCCGTGATGATTGCCACGCGCAATTCAGAATCGTCACGGAACGATGCAAAGGCCCTGCCCATGATGCGGCTGGTTGCCGCCGAAATGGCGTTGGCCTTGGGCACGTCCAGCACCACTTCCAGCACCGGTCCGTTGCGCGTGATGTGCAGGGGCGCTTCAGACATGAGGCTCGCCTGATGACAGGCGCATCAATACGTCGGCTGCGACCGCACCCTGGCCACGCGCACACACCATCAACGGATTGACGTCCAATTCCTGCAAAATGTTGTCGTTGGCCAAGGCAAAATCCTGAATGTAGCAAATCGCGTCAATGGCAGCCTGCATATCCCCTTGCGGGCCGCCGCGAAAGCCGGCCAATAGCCGAGACACACGCAGGCCGTGCAATGAGGTGCTGATTTCGGCGCGTGAGGCCGGCAGCAGCAGGATAGCCGTGTCGCCGACCAGTTCGGCCAGCACGCCGCCGGAGCCCAGCATAAGATAGAGGCCAAGCGACGCATCGCGCGCAACGCCCACGATCAGTTCCGCAACGGTGCCGGTTACCATGCGCTCCACCAGAACCTGGCCGGTGATGGGCAGGAGTGCTGCCGCGGCAGCATGAACGGACAAGCGGGAGTTGAGATTGAGGCGAACGGCGCCCTGTTCGGTTTTGTGCGCAAGCTGATCGCCAACGGCCTTGACCACGACGGGCATGCCGATTGCCGCAGCCGCGGTGGTCGCATCATCCGGTGTGTTGGCAAGTTCTCCGGTTGGCACGGGCACTCCGAAAACGGCGAGGCGACGCTTGCCGTTCCATTCCGACAATGCTTTGGATCTGCCCTGCGCATTGAGCGGAGCCGTAAAATTATGCAAATGCTCCGTTTCGGCCCCCGCAGAAGCGGCGGCGGCGATTGCGGCGAGCGATTCCGCCAAACCGGACAACGGAACAATTCCCTGCCCGGCCAATGCGGCGGCGTGCTGTTCCGGCATGGTTTCGGGCAACGTGGCCAGCACTGCGGCGCGGCGGCCGGTTTGCGCCGCTGCATCGGCGAGCGCGGATGCCGCGATGTCCCAATCGGTCGTATCGCACTGATCGGGGCGGGGAAAATCCAGGATTAACAAGTTTATGTCGGCGCCGGCGCGCATCATGGCGGCAAAGGTGGCGGTCAGCGCCGCTCGGTTGCGCCAACCGAACGTGTGGTAATCGAGCGGATTCGATACGCTGACCAGTTCTGGCAAGGTGGCGGCAATGGCGGAAGCGGCCGATGTGGACAGAGGAACAAAATCGAGCCCGGCTGCCTCGGCCGCATCGGCGATGAGTGCCGCCTCGCCGCCCGAACAGCTCAGGCTGGCGATCTTGCGGCCGGGCAACGGTCCTTGCATATGCAGAAGCTTCAGCGTTTCCAGTAGCGTGGGAAGACTGTCCACGCGGGCCATGCCGATGCGGCGAAAATATGCGTCTACCACCGCGTCCTGGCTGCCGAGCGCCGCCGTATGGCTTTGCGCAATGCGTGCACCATTTGCGGAACGACCGGTTTTCAGGACGACCACAGGAACACCCTGCGCACGCGCGCGGGCGGCCGCGGCCGCGAGCGCGGCGGGATCGGATATTCCCTCCATATGCAAACCGATGGCGGTCACGCGGGGATCGTCGAGAACCGCGTGCATTGCGTCGGCGTGCCCCACGGAGGCGGCATTGCCGAGCGTCATCAGATAGCCGATGGGCAGCGCGCGGCGCTGCATGGTAAGATTGAGGCCAATGTTACCGGATTGCGTAATGATCGCAACGCCATTCTCCACCGGAGAGCCGCCGAACTGGTCGGGCCAGGTAAGCGCACGATCGAAGAAATTAAGATAGCCATAGCAGTTCGGCCCGAAGAAAGGCATGTCGCCGGCGGCTTGCATCAAACGCGCCTGCAAGGCCGGCCCGTCACCCCCGGATTCTGCAAATCCGGATGCGAAAGCAACGGCGCCCCCTGCGCCGATCCGCGCCAACTCGCCGATCAATTCGATACTGACGTGACGGTTCACGCCGAGGAAGGCTGCATCAGGCGGCGCGGGAAGATCGGCGACTGAGCGGAAGGTAGCCACGCCGGCCATTTCAGCAAGCCGAGGATGCACCGGCCATATCTCGCCCGAGAAGCCGATCCTTGCATTTTGGCGCACGATTTCGGCGGCCGCATGGCCGCCGAACACCGCCAGCGTGCGTGGCCTGAGCAGCCGCGCCAGGCACGCTTGGGCCGACTTGCCGGTGAGGAGCGCGGTCATGCGCCGAGCGGCCTTAGCAGCTCACGCGAAATGATATGGCGCTGAATTTCGCTGGTGCCGTCCCAGATGCGCTCGACCCGCGCATCGCGCCACAAACGCTCGAGCGGCAAATCCTCCATCAAGCCCATGCCGCCATGGATTTGCAGCGCCTGGTCCGCAACCCGCGAGAGCATTTCGGAGGCGAATAGTTTGGCCTGCGAGATTTCGCGATTCGCCGGCAGGCGCTGATCCAGGCGCCATGCGGCGGCAAGCGTCAGATGGTCTGCCGCATCGATGCCGGTAATCATATCGGCGAGCTGGAACGATACGCCTTGAAATTTGCCGATCGCCTGGCCAAACTGCCTGCGCTGTGCGGCGTAGTTCAAGGCGAGATCGAACGCCCGCCGCGCGCGGCCGACACAGAGCGCCGCGACCGACAGCCGGGTCGCGTGCAACCAGGTGTTTGCCATGGCAAAACCCTGGCCCTCCTGGCCGAGTATTTGTGCGTCGGGCAGACGGCAATCCTCGAACGACAGGATGCAGTTCTGGTAGCCACGGTGCGAGACGGATCGGTAGCCCGGGCGAATCTCGAAGCCTGGTGTGCCGCGATCGACCAGGAACGCGGTGATTCGTTTCGTATCAGTTGCCACGAAAACAATCAGGAAATCGGCAATGTCGGCATGGCTGATGAAGTGCTTTGTACCGTTCAGTATCCAATCGCCGCCAGCCCGCCGTGCGGTGCATTTCATGCCGCGAAGGTCGGAACCGGCCTCGGGTTCGGTCATGGCTAGCGCGTCCATCCTTTCGCCGCGGACGGCCGGATACAGATAGCGCGCCTTCTGATCCTCGTTGGCGGCGCAGAGGATGTTGGAGGGACGGCCCCAGAAGACGCCAAGTGCCATGCTGGCGCGACCGAGTTCACGTTCCAGGAGTGTAAAGGTGAGATGGTCCAATCCGCCGCCGCCGAATTCGGTGGGAATGTTGGGCGCATAAAAACCCAGATCCAGCACCTTGCGGCGAATCGCCGCGCCGAGCTCGGGCAGCACCACGCCGGTGCGCTCGATGTGCGGTTCGAGAGGATAAAGCTCGGTTTCGACGAAGCCGCGAACGGTGTCGACAACCATCTGCTGTTCGTGGGTGAGGCCGAAATCCATCAGGACATCCGATGATAGCGCATCATGCCCGCACCCAATGCCGGCTTACGGCGGGTTGCGGTGCCGCACCCGTGGCAACGGCCGCGATCCGCGCCGCAATCTCAGGATGAAATTCGCTCGACCGCACCACGCGCTTGTCGACGTGCAATGCTTGCAGCTCGATGATCGCAAGTGTTTCGGCATCATCCCGGCGCACCATCGTGTGGTGCAGCCGCAATCGCTTTTCGTCATAGGCGAGGAGGCGCGTGCCAATGCGCAACGCCTCACCCTCATGCGCCTCGGCCAAGTATCGAATATGTGCTTCCACGGTATAGAGCGACACGTGCTCGCGCCGGCGGAACGCATCGTCGAACCCGACATGGTCGTAAAAAGCATCGGTGGCGTCGCCGAACACAAGCACGTAATACGCTTCGTTCATGTGGTGATTATAGTCGACCCATTCCGGGCGGACAGTTGCTTCGTGCAGCCAAAAAACGCCGGTGTCAGACATCTTGCGCCATGCCGTGACGGGCTTTGACAGCGGCAATCGTCTGTTGCACGCTGATGAGCGCGTCATCGCGATATCGTTCCAGTTCGGCGATGGAGCGGCCGCCGGCCTGCGCCAGCGTGCCTTCTACCATGCGGTCGATCAATGTGTCCGTCAATTCGGGGGCTTGCAGCTTGGTCCAAGGAAGTTTCAGGGCGGGGCCAAATTGTTCCAGCATGTGGCGCATGCCGGCGTCGCCGCCGGCAAGGTGATAGATCTGGCAGGTGCCCATAAAACTCCAGCGCAGGCCCGGGCCGAAACGGATGGAATCGTCGAGTTCGGCCGTTGTCGCCACGCCCTCTGCCACCATGTGCAGGATTTCGCGCCACAGGGCTTCCTGCAAACGGTCCGCAATATAGCCGGGCACTTCGGTGCGCACGCGCAGCGGATGCATGCCGATGCGGCGGTAGAAATCTGTTGCAATGTCCAGCGAACCCGCTTGTGTCGCGTCGCCGCCGACGATTTCGACGAGCGGCAGTAGATACACCGGGTTGAAGGGATGGCCGACAAGCACGCGGCCGGGATGGGCGCAGTCGCGTTGGAAGTTTGTCGGCAGCAGGCCGGAGGAACTGGAGGCGATGATAACATCGGGGCGGGCGGCCGCGTCCACGCGCGCCAGCAGCGTACGCTTCAGATCCTCGACCTCGGGGGCGCTTTCCTGAATGAAGTCGGCGTCGCGGACGGCATCTTCGACGGTTTCGCAAAAGCACAGGCGAGATGGATCGGCGCCCGCGGCAAGGCCGACGCGGGTGAGTGCCGGCCAGGCGTTCTCGATTTTGGCTCGCAATGACCGTTCGGCGTTCGGGGCCGGGTCCCAGGCCGTGATGTCCAGGCCGTGCGCCAGGCATCGTGCCGCCCAGCCGGCGCCGATCACACCTGTGCCGACGATGGCGACTTTGTTGAGGCTCATGGCGGTTTCTGGATGATTCTGCATGGCATTGGGTCGATCTAGCTCGCCTCTTCCATCCTAGTAGATAAATCCATTGAAAGAGTTCGGAGCATTCCAGAAAAAACCAGCAAGGAAGCGCCGCCGCGGGCAACAGACAAAAGTTTTTTGGTTCTTTTTTTCAAAAAAGAACTGCTTCCTTGGCGCTGGTCTGTCTTTAGAGGCCAAGAATTTCATTGCGTTCAACTGCGCCATATTGTGGGCACCAAGTGTAAGATTCGATCCACTAGGGTCTGGCCTTGAGGCCGAGCTTGCGGCGGGCCTCGGCGGGGGTTACCGCGCGGGCGCCCATGAGTTCGATGATTTTTCGTGCGCGGTCCACCAACGATCCGTTGCTGGCAAACACGCCACGATCGAGATACAGATTATCCTCCAGCCCCACGCGCACATGGCCGCCGAGGATGACGGCCTGTGCCACCATGGGCATTTGCGAACGGCCGATGCCAAAGCCGGCCCAGATGGCGCCGGGCGGAACGTTGTCGGCCATTGCCTTCATCGAAATGGTATCGGCCGGCGCGCCCCAGGGAATGCCGAGGCAGAACTGAAACAAGGGCGGTGCGTCCAGCAACCCTTCGGCCAACATCTGTTTGGCGAACCAGAGATGGCCGGTGTCGAATATTTCGAGCTCGGGCTTTACGCCGAGTTCCTGGATGCGTCTGGCGCCGGCGCGCAGGTAATCCGGCGTGCTGATATAGATCATGTTGCCGTCGCCGAAATTCAGCGTGCCGCAATCCAGCGTGCAGATTTCCGGCAGCAGGCGCTCGACATGCACGAGGCGTTCCAGCGGGCCGACCAGATCGGTACCGGGTCCGGCAATTTTCGGATCGGTGTCGCCAAGCTGGAAGTCGCCGCCCATGCCGGCGGTGAGGTTGATGATGACATCGGTGTCGCTGGCGCGAATGCGTTCCACCACTTCGGCGTACAGGTTCGGGTCGCGGCTGAATTTGCCGGTATCGGGATTACGCACATGGATGTGCGCCACCGCGGCGCCGGCGCGGGCCGCTTCGATAGCGGCGTCGGCGATTTGCGCGGGTGTCACCGGAATGGCCGGATGCTTGCCCGCGGTGTCGCCGGCGCCGGTCACCGCACAGGTGATGATGACGTCGCTGTTCATGAGGGGAAAATCAAGCTCCTGGCCGCCACGCAGGATGTTCGTGCGCCGATCGCATCGCATGTCTGCCCGCGCCAACGGCATGACGGAATACGACAATAGCGCCACCAATAGAGTCAAAAGTTTTTTGGTTCTTTTTTTCAAAAAAGAACTGCTTCCTTACGTCCGTAACGAAGGTACGATCTCCCGGGCCCGCGAAGCACGTTCCGCGGTCGGCGGCCGCCCCGCCCAGGCGCGATAGGCGCGGGAAAAATGCGCCGCCGCGCCAAAGCCGCAGGCGACCGTGATTTCCACCACCGAGAGGTCGGTATATTGCAGCAGCGCACGGGCCCGTTGCAGGCGCAGATCGAGATAGTAGCGCTGCGGGGACAGGCGGAAATGGCGCTGGAACATGCGCTCCAACTGGCGGCGGGACACGCCGGCGGCCTCGCACAGCGTATCGATGCGCAGCACTTCTTCCAGGTGCGTTTCCATCAGTTCGATGGCGCGGGCAAAGCCGGGGCGGGAAATGCCCTCGCGCGCGTCCGGCTCCATGCGCTGGCGTTCCTGCGGGTCGCGGATTTTGGCGTGGATGAACTGGTCGGACACGGCGGCGGCCAGTTGCTGCCCATGCCGCAAGCGGATCAGATGCAGCATCATGTCCAGCGCCGCGGTGCCGCCGGCGCAGGTGAAGCGGGTGCGGTCGATGATGAAAAGCCCTGCGCCGACATCCACCCTGGGGAACTGCTCGGCGAAACTGTCCAGGCATTCCCAGTGCGTGGTGGCGCGGTAGCCGTCGAGCAAGCCGGACCAGGCCAGCAGAAAACTGCCGGTGTCGATGGAGCCCAGGGTGACGCCGGCCCGGTCCAGGCGCTTGAGCCACAGGGCGGTGGGGCGATCGTAGGCTGCCTCCGGCTCGAAGGATGCGGCAACGACTAGCTTGTCGTAGTGCGCCGCCTCCAGCATGGCGCAGTCGGCGAGCAGGGTGAGATTGCTGCTGGCGGCGACCGGGCCGCCGCTCTGGGAGATGATTTCCCATCGATAAAGCGTGCGTTGCGCCAGCCGGTTGGCGACGCGCAACGGCTCCAGGGCGGAGACGAAGGCCATCATGGAGAATTTCGGCAGGAGCAGGAAGCCGATGGTTTCCGGCTGGTCGGAGGTGGGGGGAACGATCATGGGACGGCGAAAGCAAATACGCCTTTTTGAAGAAATCAGCCAAGAACGCCTGGCCGGGGGGCAATAAGGCGCCGCCTTGATCTTGATTGCCTCCGGCGGGCGGGGGTTTCACCCCCCTGCACCCGCCACCAGCGTGCCCCCACCGGCGTGCCGCCGGCGTCGCAAGGTCGAGAAAGGGCGGAGTCGGCCGCGGGCCTCAGCCAGGCTTGACGGCGCGGCCGCGGCGACTTATGATCCACACTGTATCAGAAGGTGGGCGTCGGCTCAGCTTGCATCGGCCGCTGTCGGACGTATCCAAAAGGACATCGAAATGAACGCGATGGGTGAGGGCTTTGTCCACTGGGATCCCTACGATCCCAAATATTTCGCCAACCCATACCCGGCGTTCCGCCGGCTGCGCGAGGAAGCGCCGCTTTATTACAATGAACAGTACGATTTCTATGCCGTGAGCCGGTACGAGGATGTCGAGCGGGGGCTTGGCGATCGCGACACCTTCATTTCCGGCCGTGGCGGCATTCTGGAAATCATCAAGCAGAACGTGCCGATACCGCCCGGCGTGTTCATCTTCGAGGATCCGCCGCTCCACACAATCCATCGCGGCCTGCTCACGCGGATATTTACACCGAAAAAGATGGCGGCGCTTGAGCCGCAAATCCGCGCCTTCTGCGCGCGCGCGCTGGATCCCCTGGTCGAGGGTGGCGAATTCAATTTCATCGACGATCTCGGCGCCGACATGCCGATGCGCGTGATCGGCATGCTGCTCGGCATCCCCGAAGAGGACCTCAAGGACGTTCAGCACCGCGCCAATGAATCGCTGCGCACCGAACCGGGCAAGCCGCAGGATTACAGCGGCCACAGCTTTGCCGGCCAGGGCTTCGATGAATACATCGACTGGCGGGCCAGGAACCCGTCGGATGATTTGATGACGGAACTTCTGAACGCCACGTTTGTCGACGAGAAGGGCGAGACGCGGCGGCTCACCCGCGAGGAAGTTCTCATCTTCATCAATATTCTGGCCGGCGCCGGCAACGAAACGACCAACCGCCTGATCGGATGGACGGGCAAGGTGCTGGCCGAGCACCCCGATCAGCGGCGGCAGATTTATGAAAACCGCGGGCTCATTCCGCAGGCGATCGAAGAGATTCTGCGCTTCGAGCCGCCGGGTCCCTCGGTCGGCCGCTACGTGGCAACGGACACTGAATTCCAGGGCACGACTGTGCCCAAGGGCAGCGCCCTGCTCTGCCTTGTGGGGGCCGCGAACCGCGACCCGGGCAAATTCGCCGATGGGGATAGTTTCAATATCAACCGGGCGCGTGTGCCGCATCTGACGTTCGGCTATGGGTTTCATGCCTGCCTGGGCAACGCGCTTGCGCGCGTGGAGGGGCGGATTGCACTGGATGAGTTGTTGAACCGTTTCCCGGAATGGGATGTGGACCTGGCGAACGCGCACCTGTCCTCCACCTCGACGGTGCGCGGCTGGGAAACGCTGCCGGCCTTTACGCCGAAGGCGCGCCGGCGCGGGCGGTCCACGCCGGAGGCGCGCCGAGAGGCCGCGGAGCCCGCGGCAGCACAGGCTCCGGCCGGCGCGGAGCGGTGGAAGATGACCATGAAGACGCCGATGGGGCCTCAGGAAATGGTCATGCAGATTGTCCGAGCGGGCGATATGTTCTCTGGCCGGATCGAGAGTCCCATGGGCTCGGAGCCCATCAACAACGGCAAGATCGCCGGCGAAACGCTGACCTGGACGATGGAGGTGAAAAAGCCGACCTCCATCAAGGTGAGCTTCGACGTGAAAATACAGGGCGACACCCTGACGGGCCACGCCAAGCTGGGCCTGTTCGGCAAGGCGCCCGTGATCGGCCAGCGCGCCTAGCCGCACCGGCCGGGGATTGCACGGTACGTTGCACCGGCACTCAATTTCAGGACGCGGATTTATGGCGAGGATTACCTACATCGAATTTGGCGGCCGCGAGCACGTCGTGGACGTGGTGCCGGGCCTGTCCGTCATGGAGGGCGCGCGGCAGGGCCTCATTTCAGGCATCGATGCGGACTGCGGCGGCGGCTGCTCATGCGGGACCTGTCACGTTTATGTGGATCCCGACTGGCAGGCGCGCGTAGGCGGACGAAATCCGATCGAGGACGCGACGATCGAGTTTGCTGAAAATGTGCTGCCCAACAGCCGATTGGCGTGCCAGATCACGGTAACCGAGGCATTGGACGGCCTGGTTGTCCGGATACCGGAAACGCTTCGCTGAACGGCGTCATCAAAGTTTCCTGGTGCTTTTTTTCAAGAAGGCAGCTTCCTTATGCCTTTTCTTTATCTTTGCGTTGCCGCACCGGTCCCATCACCCGATACAGGATCGGGCTAGCGTCACGCGCCAGCCCATCGCTGATGGGCATTTCGCTGGTTCCGACGGCCGCAAAGAACACCTCGAATGTTTTGTCGATATCGTCCGACTCGATGTCGTAGATGGTGAGATATCTGTGTTTTGGCGGCGTATCGGTATTCCCGCCCGCAGCCTCCAGGCGCTGCGCCGCCATGAAGCCGGGTATACGCAACACATCGTCCAGGTGGCGGCCGTCGTACCATGCGTTGTAGTCGGCTTCCCGCCCGGGGGCCGGGTTTGTCAGCACGACATATTTGTAGGCGGCCATGGTCACTCTCCTATTTTTGCGGCCAGCGCGAAGACGAACCAACGGTTCGGGCCATATCCGATACGTCAGGGATTGCATCAGAGCAAAAGTCTTTTGGTTCTTTTCTTCAGAAAAGAACTGCTTCCTGACTCCGCGGACGATACTCAGGCGATTTCATCAAGCCGCACCCAGCGCCGCTCCCGCATCGAAAGGCAAGCTGCACCCAGCATCCGCTCGACCTTCCAGGCCTGCGCGAAATCGGGGCGCGCGCGGCCTTCGCCGCTTATGGCCTGCACCATGGCGTGCATCGATAACGCCATGGGGTGGGTCGCCTGAATTTCCGCGCCGGCATCGATGCCGATATCGCCCGCGTGCAGGAAGCGCTGCGGAATGTCGATAGGTTGCGGTGTGGCATCACCGAGCTTGCCGGCATGCAGGGTGGTATCCCGGCTGGTCGGGAACGATGGCGCCCGCGCCACAATGCGGCCGTTCGCGCCGAAGACGTCGAGCGTCCATCCAGATCCGAGTGTTGCATTCCAGGATACCTGGCACTGAATTACCATGCCGCTTGCGAAACGCAGCAGCAGGTTGGCGAAATCATTCGTCTCGGCCTTGATGACGGTGCCGTCGGGTGCGCGCCATTCGTCGAGCAATCGTCCATCGTGCGCCACCAGTTCGGCCACGTCGCCGAACAGGAAGCTGAGCATGTGGAGCGCCTGGCTGCCCAGGTTGCGGACCGCCGACACGCCGAGCCCGTCCTGCGCGAACCAGTTATAGGGGAACCGCGGATTGAGCGTGTTGAACAGCGACAGGTTGAACAGGCAAATGCCGCCGAACGGCTGCCCGAGATACCCCTGATCGATCATTTCCTTGGCTAACCGATGCGCCGGCACCCATTCCGAGAACGCGTCGACCACGCCGACCGTTCCGCTCTGTAGCCACGCCTGGTGCAGGCGGCGGGCGCCGTCCAGTCCGGCCGCGAACGGAATGGCATTGTAGACATGCTTGCCGTGCGCAAGGCAGGCCAGCACCATCGCCTCGCGGATGCTCGGCCTTGTGCCGCAATCGACGATGTCGATATCGGGATCGGCGGCCAACGCCTGCGCGTCCCAGAACGGGCGGGCAATGCCATGGCGGGCGGCGGCGGCCTCGGCGGTTTGGCGGCGTGATGTGCAGACCGCCACCACGTCGATGCCGGGCACGGCGCGCCAGGCCGGCAGGTGGGCGAAGGTGCCCCAGCTCGCGCTGATGATTCCGACGTGTAGCGCCACTTTGCCCTCCCCGGCGCGGCTATGTCATCAATGAATTTTCGCAATAACCTCGGCGCCCATGCGGGCGGCATTGTCGCACCATTCATTCCGGGTTGCGCCATCGACACGAAGACCCGCGCCGGTCACGCCAAGCGCGCGAAATTCAGCGATCCGGTCCACCAGCTGCTGCGCGGAGAGGGTTTCGCCCGGCAGGTTGATGCCGCCCAGGATGACTTCCGGCGGTTCGGCGCGGCCGTATCGTTCGCATTGTTCGCGCATGTAGGCGATGGACCTGGCGAGATCGTCAGGGCCCGCCAATTCGGACGTGCGCGCCGTGGCGGTGCCCGCGCCGGAGGTGAAGAACGGGTTCCAGGCATCGCCGAATTCAACGGCACGGCGGATGGCGCGGGGCGAGTTGCCGCCCAACAGGAACGGCGGGTGCGGCTTTTGCAACGGCCCCGGCAGGATGCGGTTGCCGAACGCCTGGTAGCCGGTGCCCTCGAAGGTGAATTCCGTGCCGCCGAGTGCCGCCTTCAAGGCGCGCAGATATTCGTCCATGATTTCGTTGCGACTCTCGAAATTGACACCGAGCGCGCGGTATTCGCCCTTGAGGTAGCCGGCGCCAAAACCTATCGTTACGCGACCGGCAGAAAATACATCGAGCGTGGCAATCGCGCGGGCGGCGATGAACGGGTTGCGGTAGGGCAGAACCAGAATGCCGGTCTGCAGCCGCACCTTGCTTGTAGCCGACGCGAGCAGCGCCAGCATGACGAACGGGTCCTGCGCATGGTGGCCGCCGGCATCCAGCCACCTTCCGGTGGGACATGGGTGATCCGTAACGCAACCGGCATAAAAACCGGCATTCTCGATCGCCTGGCCTACCTCGGCCACGGCTTGCAGGGTGAGGAATTGATTGGGGTCTTGCGTTTGGTCGAAGGGCAACGGGACATTCAGTCGCACGATCCTGGGGCCTTTCAAGAAAAAAGGAAGCCGTTCTTTTTTGAAAAAAAGAACCAAAAAACTTTTTTCTGTTAGCCGCCGAGGGTCCATTGGCCGGCTTCGTTGCGTATCCATCCGGATGAGGCCCAGCTGCCGCCGTCGACCGGCAGGACTGCGCCGGTGACGTAGCTGCTCATGGGCGAGGCCAGGAACAAGGCGGCCTTGCCGCATTCGGTGTCGATCCCGCCGCGGCCCAACGGAATACGCCGCCGGGTTGCTTGCTGCTGTTCGGGCGATGGAGGCCGCCAGGTGGATGGATCGACCGGGCCGGTGACATTGCCGTGCAATCCGGGCGTCAGCGTGTAGTCGGGCGCGATGGCATTCACCCGAATCCCGTGCACGGCCAGCTCGAGCGCCATTGTGCGGGTGAAATTATTCATCCCGGCCTTGCAGGCGGCATAAACGGCATAATTTGGCGCCGCGCGCGATGCCTCGATGCTGCTGACATTCACGACCGCGCCGCCGCGGCCGCCACGGATGATAGTCGGCACCGCCGCCGATGTCGCCGCGAACATACTGACCAGATTGAGATCGATATGCCGCCGCCAGGAACGCTCGGACTGTTCTAGAAACGGCCGGCCGCTGACCCCGCCTACATTGTTGACCAGGATGTCGATGCGGCCGAACTGTCTGTCCGCCTGCGCCACCAGGGCACGGATTTGCGCCGGGTCGGCGGCGTCGGTCGGCACCGCAAGCACGTCGCGTCCCAACGCGCGGATTGAAGCGGCGGCTTCGTCGCAACGTTGCGGTATAATATCGGCGATGACGATATCCGCGCCCGCGGCGGCGAAGGCGAGCGCGATCGCGCGCCCGATCCCGCCGCCGCCGCCGGTGACGATGGCAACCTGGCCGGTAAGGGAATGGTCCTGGGATGGCATGATGCTGTGTGTCTGTCCGCAAGCGACAAAAATCTTTGCTCATTTGGGAGCGCACCGAGCGCGCATGCAAAAGTGCAAAAGTCTTTTGTTTCTTTTTTTCAAAAAAGAAATACTTCCTTTTGCTGCCAAAGCCACCTCCGGCGGTCGCCCCGGCGCGCGGGCGCCCCACTCATCGCTCCGGCGCTAATCGGGCCTTGCGAGGGTGGCGGCGTTGCATTCACCGGCGATCGCGGGCACCTCGGCGGCGGCGCCTGGCAGCCGGAGTAAGCGATGTTTGCGGCCATCCTGATCGACAAGAACGACTCCGGCCAGACCGTGGCGCGCACCGAGCTTGCCGATGATCGGCTGCCCGAAGGTGACGTAACGATCGACGTCGCGTATTCGACGATCAACTACAAGGACGGCCTGGCGATCACCGGCAAATCTCCCGTGGTGCGTAAGTTTCCGATGGTGCCGGGGATCGATCTGGCCGGTACGGTGGCACAGAGCGCGCACGGCGACTGGAAAACCGGCGACCGGGTGGTGCTGAACGGCTGGGGCGTCGGCGAAACCCATTGGGGCGGCCTGGCGCAGCGCGCCCGTGTGAAAGGCGACTGGCTGGTGCCGTTGGAGGCTGCCTTCAGCTTGCGACAGGCGATGGCGATCGGTACCGCGGGTTATACCGCAAGCCTTTGCGTCGAGGCGCTGATGCGGCACGGCGTTCGGCCGGGGCAAGGCGACGTGCTCGTCACCGGCGCCACCGGGGGTGTCGGCAGTGTTGCGATCGCGCTGCTGGCGCGCGCCGGATTTGCCGTCACCGCCGCCACGGGGAAGGCGGCGGAAGCCGATTACCTGAAACAGCTCGGCGCCGGTGCGATCATCGACCGCAATGAATTGGCGGCCGCGGGCAAGCCGCTGCAGAAGGAACGCTGGGCGGCGGTGGTTGATTCGGTCGGCAGCCACACGCTGGCCAATGCGTGTGCGCAGACCCGATACGGCGGCGCGGTGGCGGCGTGCGGGCTGGCGCAGGGCATGGATTTTCCCGCTTCGGTCGCGCCGTTCATTCTGCGCGGCATTAGCCTGCTCGGCATTGACAGCGTCATGGCGCCGAGGGCGCCGCGCCTGGCCGCCTGGCAACGCCTCGCGCGCGACCTCGATCCCGCGGTGCTGGAAACAATCGCGACCGATATCGGCCTCGGCGCGGTCATTGAGTCGGCGCGGCAATTGATGGACGGCACGGTGCGCGGACGCTTCGTGGTCGATGTAAACGGCTGAGTTGTAGCGGCGAAAGCAAAAGTCTTTTGGTTCTTTTCTTCAGAAAAGAACGGCTTGCGTAATCCTCGCCGGCCCCGGAAGGCATCGCCGCCGCGATACCTGCCGCACCCGTCCGCGTTGGGGCGGCAGGCGAACGATGGCTCTGCTAGCCCGGAGCGGCATCAGGAATTGAGGTGCGCATTGGCCAGAACGATAGTCATCACGGGCGCGGGCGTCGGGCTGGGGCGGGCGCTTGCACGGCGTTTCGCCTCGGAGGGCGAAACGGTCATTCTGCTTGGGCGCACCGCCGCCAAGATCGAGGCCGCGGCGGCGGAGATTGGCGCGCGCGCTATGGCCGTTGCGTGCGACGTGTCGTCGCCCGACGCGATCCGCGAGGCGTTCGCCGCCATCGCGGCACGGCATCCGCAAATCGACGTGCTCATCAACAATGCTGCCATCTTCGAGCCATTCCTGATTGCCGAGGCAACAGACCAGCAGATTGTGCAAGCGATCGGCACCAACCTGGTCGGCCCGATGCTATGCGCCCGCGCGGCCATCCCGATGATGGAACGGGGGGCGCATATCATCAATGTCAGCAGCGAGTCGATCGATCTGCCGTTTCCGCATCTTATCGTTTATCAAAGCTCGAAGGCGGGGCTGGAGCGATTTTCGCTCGGCCTGAATCGCGAGTTGGAGGCGTGCGGCATCCGGGTGAGCATCGTGCGCGCCGGACAGATGATGGAAGAAGGCAAGGTGTGGGACGTGGACCCGGCGGCGGCAAAGCGCTTTGCGCAGGCTGCCATGGCGGCCGGGCTCAACCTGCGCGAGCGGCCGATTTCGCAATTCACCTCGGTGACGCAGATATTCCGGTCATTGATCGACCTGCCGCCTGATCTGCACGCGGTCAGCATTTCGCTGCATGCGCGGAGGTAAAAGGAAAAACTTCTCTTTTGAAAAAAAGCAGCAAAAACTTTCCTCTGTTGGCATACGCGCCCAGTTCAAATGTAACGCGTACCAACAGATAAAAGTTTTTTGGTTCTTTTTTTCAAAAAAGAACTACTTCTTCTATGTCAAAGGACCACACGATGGGTATCATTCCAGACGCCATTCTCTACATCGACGGCACCCTGCGCGGCGCCACCGGCGGCAGGACCTATGACAATATTGGGCCGTGGACCGGGGCAGTGATCGGCAAGGCGTCCGATGCCACTGCCGAGGATGTCGAGGCCGCGATCGTTGCCGCGCGCCGCGCGTTCGATGAAACCGATTGGGCAATGAACCACGGCAGGCGCCTGGCGCTACTCACCAGGCTGCGTGATCTGATGCGGGACAATCAGAAGACTCTGGTCGAAATCGCGCGTCACGAGGCCGGGGCGGCGATCGGCGCGGCGTTCGGCGCGCATGTACAGGGGGCGCTGGCCGGCTTCGATGCGCTGCTCGCGGTATTTCCGGACGTGAAATGGGAAGAGGATCGCGGGCGGCGCCAGGATTATGGCATGTGGACCGACCGCACGGTGGTGTACGAACCGGTGGGCGTGGTGGCCGCCATCACCCCGTGGAACGTGCCGCTGTACGTCAATGTCGGCAAGGTTGTTGCGGCACTGCTGGCGGGCTGCACGGTTATTCTGAAGCCGGCGCCGGACACGCCGGTCATGGCGTCTTTCATGGGGGAGCTCGCGCTTCAGGCCGGCTTCCCCGCCGGGGTGTTCAATGTCGTCAGCTCGCAGGACCCGGCGATGGCGGGCGAAATGCTTGTCGCCGACCCCCGCGTCGATCTGATCAGTTTCACCGGGTCCACGGCGACCGGCCGGCGCATCATGGAGAAGGGTGCCGCGACCCTGAAGCGCGTTTTCCTTGAACTGGGCGGCAAGTCGGCGATGATCATTCTCGATGACGCGCCGGATTTCGCAATGTCCGTCATGCGGTCGATCCTGGTGTACCACGCCGGCCAAGGCTGTGCCGTCACATCGCGCCTGCTGGTTCCGCGGTCGCGCTACGAGGAGGCGGTGCGGGCGCTGGAAATGGCTTATGCGGGCTACGCGACGAAATGGGGCAGCAGCGAAGATCCGACGCACATGATGGGACCGGTCGCGTCGAAACGGCAATTCGACCGCGTGATGAGCTACATCGAACTCGGCAAGCAGGAAGGCGCGCGCCTGCTGGCCGGCGGCCGCGCACGCCCGGATCTGGGCAGCGGTTATTTTATCGAACCAACGTGTTTCGTGGACGTGACGAACGACATGCGGATCGCGCGCGAGGAAATTTTCGGGCCGGTGCTGGTGGTGATACCGTATGAAGACGACGACGATGCCATCCGCATTGCCAACGACAGCGAATATGGATTGTGCGGCGGGATCGTTTCCGCCGACAAGGATCGGGCCATGCGGATGGCGCGGCGCATCCGGTCCGGCACGGTGAGCGTCAATGGCGGCATGTGCATTGCCGGGGACCTGCCGTTCGGCGGCTACAAAAGCAGCGGCATCGGCCGCGAATGGGGTCGCGAGGGCATCGAGGAGTTCCTCGAGACCAAGGCGATCGGCATCGGGGTGGCGGCGTGATTGATGGGAGAATGAGATGTCCGAACTTGCCGCGCTGAGCGCCGCGATTGCGAAACCGGCGCATGTCGCCGAACACCTCGTGTATGATTTCGACAGCTTCCACGACCCGGCCTATCTGGAAAATCCGCATGCCCGGATTCTCGATATGATCGCGCATGCGCCGCCGGTGTTCTGGACGCCGCGCAATGGCGGCCACTGGATGATCATCAGCCATGAGGCGGTGTTCAAGGCGTCGCGCGATTTCGACTCGTTCTCCAGCGAATTCGTTCCACAGGCGCAGATCAAGGCCATGGAGGCCGCGATGCCGCCTGGATCGCCGCACATTCCGCAGCCGCTGCCGATCAATATCGACCCGCCGGCGCACACCAAATTCCGCGCGCCGCTGCAGGGCGCGTTCTCGCCAAAGGCGATGATGGCGCTGAAGGACGATATCCGTGCGCTGGCCGCCGAATTGATCGAGCGGATCAAGCCGCGCGGCGGCTGCGACTTCATGACGGAGGTCGCCGGACCGTTGCCGGTGCAGGTGTTTCTCAAAATGTTCGGACTGCCGCTCGAACGGCAGGCGCAGTATCGGGCGCTGGTCAAGCAGCACCTCTCCAATCCCGAACCCGACCCGAGGGAGAGCCTGAAGCGGCTGATGAACGTCGCCGCCATCATGCACGACACCTTGATCGACCGCCGCGACAATCCGCGCGACGACATCATCAGCCTGTTGTGGAAGACCGAGATCGACGGCAAGCCGACCACGCTCGGCGACATGGAAAATTATTGCGTTCTGCTATTCATCGCCGGGCTCGATACCGTTATGAACGGCATCGGCCACGGGGTGCGTCATCTGGCGAACACGCCGGCGCTGCAGGCGACGCTCAGCGCCAATCCGAAGCTCATTGCGGAAGCTTCCGAGGAGTTGCTGCGCCGCTACACGTTCACCGTTCCGCCGCGCATCGTCGCCCGCGACATGGCCTTCGAGGGGGCCGAGATGCGCAAGGGCGAGCGGGCCTTTCTGTTCCTGCCGGCCGCCGATCTCGATCCGCGCGAATTCGCCGATCCGGAAATTTTCGACCTCAGCCGTGAAAACAGGGCGCATATTGCCTTCGGCACGGGACCGCATCGGTGCCTGGGTTCGCATCTCGCGCGGATCGAGCTTCAGGTTCTGTACGAGGAACTGCTCGCCCGGCTGCCCGAATTCCGGCTCGATCCGGCGCGGCCGATCCGGTACCATGGCGGGCACGTCATGGGACCCGACACGCTTCATTTATTGTGGAACGTTTGAGGCCATTGCCTGAGCCCGACGCAATGCCCGGTTTCCGGCGCCGTTTCGTGGTGACGCCGCACGACGGATGGGTGCGGGCCGCGCTGGAGGATGATTATCATTGCATGAGCGTCGTTGTCCGCCACGCCGGCGGCATCGCCACCGCCGTGGAGCCCGCGGTGCATCGGGCGCCGTGGAGCACCTGCCCCGGTGCGGAAGCGCGGCTGCGACAGACATTCAACGGCGTGGCGTTGCACGACTTCGCCGCGCGCGGCGAAAAGCAAATGAACTGCACGCATTTGCACGATCTGGCGACCCTTGCCGCCGCGCACGCCGGCGATGGCGAAAGGCTGGTTTACGACATTGCGGTATCGGATCCGGTGGACGGGCGAAACCGCACGTCGTTGCGGCGCAATGGCGTGACGGTGCTGGCGTGGACGCTCGCCGGTTTCACGATCCTGGAACCCGCAGACGCGGCCGGCCTGCATTTGATGAAGCTGGGGCCGCTGCTCGCCAAGTTGGACCGGGCCGGCCAGGAAGCCGCCCGCGTGCTCCGCTGGGGCACGATCATTGCGCATGGCCGAAGCATTCCGCTCGAGGATCAGTCCGACGCGACGCGCATGCCGCCCAACTGCTTCACGTTTCAGCCGGAGATGGCCGGCCGCGCGAAACGAATCGGCTTGATCAGGGATTTCTCGGGCGATTTGTGGCCGCTGGAGACGTAAGAAAGCAGTTCTTTTCTGAAGAAAAGAACACTTCCTTTCTTGGCTGGGGGACCTGGATTCGAACCAAGGCTGCCCGGGTCAGAGCCGGGAGTTCTACCGCTAAACTATCCCCCACCAGCGGGAGGCGGCGCCTGTAGCATGAAGCCGTGCGGCGGGCAATCAGGTCAGAAAAACGCCGCGCGGCGCCGTGCCGCGTCCGCCACGCCGATGTCCACCACCTCGGTGCCGACCGGCCACAGGCTGATGCCGGCGAGCTTGAGGTGCTGCCAGGCGAACGGCAGGCCGATGATGGTCACCGCGCAGGCCACGGCCGCGGCCAGGTGGCCGAGTGCGAGGGGGATGCCCAGCGTTACCAGCCACAGCACGTTGGCGATGGTGCCGAGCGGCCCGGTGCCGATGTCCTCGCGGCCGGTCAACAGGCGGCGATCCACGGCCTCGTGCCCGAACGGCATCAGGGTGAACATGCCGATCCGCAGGCAGGAGGCGGCCCATGGCAGGCCGACGATGGAGATGGCGGCGAGCAGGGCGGCGAGGAACCAGGCGAGGCCCATGATGAGGCCGCCGAAGATGAGCCAAATGATGTTTAGGAGGAGGGACATGGGCTGCTCCAGAAGGAAGAAGGCCGGGGCTCTGCCCCTTTACCCCGTCGTGCGAAGCACGCGGTCGCGTGACGGGGCGCGAAGCACGCGGTCGCGTGACGGGGCCTGAGGCCCCAGACCCCCATATTAGTTAAGCATGCCCCAAAACAAAATGGGGTCTGCGGACTTGTCCCCGTCACGCGTATGCGTGCTTGCGCCCCGTCACGCGTATGCGTGCTTGCGCCCCGTCACGCGTATGCGTGCTTGCGCACGACGGGGTCCAGGGGCAGAGCCGCGGCCTTCTTCTTACGCTGCCTTCGCCATCCCCCGCAGCACATAATGCAATATCCCCCCATGCTTGTAATAATTCACTTCGTCCAGCGTATCGACCCGGCAAAGCACATCCAGCGCATCCACTGCCCCATCCCCACGCGTGATTCGCAGCGACAACGCCATGCGCGGCCGCAACGCTTCCAGCCCGACGATATCGATCACTTCGTCGCCCGTCAGCCCCAGCGAATGCCGGGTCACGCCCTCCGGAAACAGCAACGGCAGCACGCCCATGCCCACCAGGTTGCTGCGATGGATACGTTCGAAACTTTCGGCAATGACGGCCTGGACACCGAGCAGCATGGTGCCCTTGGCGGCCCAGTCGCGGCTCGACCCCATGCCGTATTCCTTGCCGCCGAACACCACCAACGGCGTGCCGGCGGCCTGGTAGCGCATCGCCGCGTCGTAGATCGGCATTATCTCGCCGCTGGGGTAATGTTTGGTGACACCACCCTCGGTGCCGGGCGCCATTTCGTTCTTGATGCGGATATTGGCGAACGTGCCGCGCATCATGATTTCATGGTTGCCGCGCCGGCTGCCGTAGCTGTTGAAATCGCGCGACGACACCTGGTGCTGCATCAAATATTCGCCCGCCGGGCTGTTCTTGCCGATGTTGCCGGCGGGACTGATGTGGTCGGTGGTGATATTGTCGCCCAGCAGCGCCAGAATGCGCGCGCCCAGGATATCGCCCTTCGCCGAAGGCTCCGGCGTAATCGTCTCGAAATAGGGTGGGTTCTTCACATAGGTGCTGCCGCTGTTCCAGCGATATGTTTCGCTGCCCGTTGCCACGCGCAGCGCCTGCCATTCCCTGGTGCCGAGCGTCACCACGCCGTAGCGGTCGAGAAATTGCGCCCGCGTGACGTTGGCCGCGACCGATGTCGCAATTTCGTCGTTGCTGGGCCATACGTCGCGCAAATAGACCGGCTTGCCGTCATGGCCGGCGCCGAGCGGCACGGTGGTGATGTCCTCGCGAATATTTCCCAGCAGGCTGTACGCCACCACCAGCGGGGGGCTGGCCAGGTAATTCGCCCGCACATTGGCATGCACCCGCCCCTCGAAATTGCGGTTGCCCGAAAGCACCGACGCCACCACGAGTTTTTCGCCCTCGATCGCGTCCACCAGCACGTCGTCCAGCGGTCCGGAATTGCCGATGCAGGTCGTGCATCCATAGCCCACGGTGCTGAATCCCATCGCATCCAGCTCGTCCTGTAATCCGGCCTTCTCCAGATACTCCGTCACCACCTGGCTGCCGGGGGCGAGCGAGGTCTTCACCCACGGCTTGGGATGCAGGCCCAGCGCCCGCGCTTTCCTGGCCACCAGCCCGGCGGCAATCAGCACACTGGGGTTGGAGGTGTTGGTACAACTGGTAATCGCCGCGATCACCACGTCGCCGTGGCCGATGTCGTAGTTGCGTTCCGGCAACGCGAACCGGTCGTTCAGCGCCGCGGCGGCGACGTTTTCCTTCGTTGTCACCTCGGAGATGAATGCGCGCGCCGCATCCTTCAGGCTGACCCGGTCTTGCGGCCGTTTCGGTCCGGCCAGGCTCGGCACCACCAGGGACAGATCGAGCTCCAGCGTGTCGGTAAATACCGGGTCGGGCGCGCCGGCTTCCCGGAACATGCCCTGCGCCTTCAAATAGGCGCGCACCAAATCGATGCGGCCTTCGTCGCGCCCGGTCAGGCGCAGATAATCGATGGTCCGGTCGTCCACCGGGAAAAAGCCGCAGGTGGCGCCATATTCGGGCGCCATGTTGCCGATCGTGGCGCGGTCGGCGACCGGCAGCGTATCGAGCGCCGGGCCGAAGAATTCCACGAACTTTCCGACCACGCCTTTTTTGCGCAGCATCTGCGTGACCGTCAGCACCAGATCCGTGGCCGTCGCCCCCTCCGGCAGCCGGCCGGTCATCCTGAAGCCGATGACATCCGGAATGAGCATGGCGATCGGCTGGCCCAGCATGGCCGCCTCCGCCTCGATGCCGCCCACGCCCCAGCCCAGCACGCCGATGCCGTTCACCATGGTGGTGTGACTGTCGGTGCCGTACAGCGTGTCCGGATAGGCCAGCGTCTCGCCGCCCGGCATATCCGCAGTCCACACCGCCTGCGCAATATATTCCAGATTGACCTGGTGGCAGATGCCCGCACCCGGCGGCACCACGCGGAAATTCTGAAACGCTTCCTGCCCCCAGCGCAGAAACGCGTAACGCTCGCCGTTGCGCTCGAATTCCGCTGAGACGTTCTTCTGCAGCGAATCCTCGCCGCCGAAATAATCCACCATCACGCTGTGGTCGATCACCAGGTCCACCGGCACCAGCGGATTGACCTTCTGCGGGTCCCCGTTCAGGCGCAGCATGCCGTCGCGCATGGCCGCCAGATCCACCACCGCCGGCACGCCGGTGAAATCCTGCATCAGGATCCGCGCCGGGCGGAATGGCACCTCCTGGGTGGACCGCGCCTCCGTCAGCCACCCGGCGATGGCCTTGGCGTCGTCCACCGTGTAACTGGTGCCGTCCTCGAACCGCAGAATGTTCTCCAGCAGTATTTTCAGGCTCACCGGCAGGCGTGCAATGTCGCCCAAGGTCTCGGCCGCCTTGGGCAGGGAGAAGTAGGTGTAATTTCGGCCGCCGGCGGACAGTGTCGAGCGTGTCCGCAAGGTGTCCTGGCCGGTGAGCTTCATCTGGGGGGTCCTTGGCAGATTTATGGTGCGGCGCGGTTATACGCCGCGAAGGGCGGGGGGCAAGGAAGCGCGGGTGAGACTGAGGGTTGAGGCGGCAAGCTGCTTCCGCGGAGATCGGCTGGTGCTGGACTGCCTGACGTTCGGCGTGCCTGCCGGCGGCGCGCTGCTGCTGCTCGGTCCCAATGGCGCCGGCAAGACCACGCTGCTCCGTGTTCTGGCAGGCCTCAAACGCCTGGACGGGGGCCGCTTCACCTTCGACGGGGCGGACGAACTCGCCGGCAAGGTGGCCTATCTGGGCCATCAGGACGCCATCAAGCCGGGCCTGACCGCGCTGGAAAACCTTGCTTTCGCGGCCCGAATCGGGGGCGGCGATCCGCGCACCGCGCTCGCCACCGCTGGCCTCGAGACCCTGGCGAACCTGCCGGCCCGCATGCTCTCCGCCGGCCAGAAACGCCGTCTCGCCCTGGCCCGCCTGACCTTGCTCCGCGCGCCTATGTGGCTTCTGGACGAGCCGACATTGGGCCTCGATACCGCTTCGGTGGAAAAATTCGGCGCAACCCTGGCCCGGCACCGGCAAACCGGCGGCATCGTCGTCGCCGCAACACACCTTCCGCTGCCGGTCGAGACGCCTGAAACATTGGAACTGTCTGGAGGGCCGCCGCTGGCTCCGACCCCCCGGCCATGAACGGGTTCATCGCCACCCTGCAACGTGAGCTGACCCTGGCGGTGCGGCACGGCGGCGATACGCTGGCGGCCCTGCTGTTCTTCTTTGTCGCCGCCACCCTGTTTCCGCTCGCCATCGGCCCGGGCCCGGAAACCCTGGCCCGCATCGCGCCCGGCGTCGTCTGGGTCTGCGCCCTGCTGTCGGCCCTGCTGCCGCTCGACCGCATGTTCGGGGCCGACTTCGATGACGGCGCGCTCGACCAGCTCATTGTCAGCGGCACAGCCGCGAGCCTCATTGCCGCCGCCAAGGCGCTCGCCCATTGGCTCGTCACCGGGCTTCCCCTGCTGCTGGCCGCCGCCCCGCTCGCCACCATGCTGCAAATGAAACCGGCATCCCTGCCGGTGCTGCTCACCGGCCTTGCCCTGGGCACCGCGGTGCTGAGCCTGTTGGGCACGGCGGCCGCGGCCATCGTTCTTGGCGCCCGCCGCGGCAGCGTTCTGCTTCCCGTGCTGGTGCTTCCGCTCGCGACGCCTGTGCTCATATTCGGCACCATGGCTGCGGATGCGGCCGCGACCGGCCTTACGCCGCGGCCGCATCTGCTGCTCCTGGGAGCGTTTCTGGCGGCATGCTTGCCGCTGTGTCCGCTGGCCGCGGGGGCGGCGCTGCGGGCGGCGGTGGATTAGGAAGGAAGTATTTCTTTTTTGAAAAAAAGAAACAAAAAACTTTTACTCTGGTTGTTTCATTGGCCGAACGCTTTTTTGAACCAGAGGATTTCCGCGGCGCGCTGGGCGTCGCGGTTGGCTTTCTTGCGAAAGCCGTGACCTTCGTCGTTGGCGAGCATGTACCACACATCGCCGCCTTGGGCGCGGACCTTTGCGATCAGTTGCTCGCCCTCGGTATAAGGCACGCGCGGGTCGTTGCGTCCGGCGACCACGAAAAGCGGCTTGGTCATTTTTTCGGTGTTGTTCAGGGGTGCGGTGGCTTCCATGAATTTGCGCAGTGCCGGATCGCGCTCATCGCCGTACTCGACACGGCGCAAATCGCGGCGATAGGCTTCTGTATGTTCCAGGAACGTCACCAGGTTCGACATGCCGACAATGTCGTAGGCGCCGGCCAGCCGGTCGCCGTACGTTGCATACACCGACAACGTCATGAAGCCGCCATAGGAGCCGCCGGAGACGACGATCCGCGTGCTGTCGAGCTCGGGTCGCGTGCCGATCCAGTCGAGCAGGGCGCCGATATCGTGTACCGCGTCCTGCCGCTTGAGGCCGTTGTCCAGCGACAGGAAGGTGCGGCCGTAGCCGTCCGAACCGCGCACATTGGGCGTGATGACCGCGGCGCCGAGCGCATTGACCCAGTATTGCAGGGTCGGCGTGAATAACGGACGCGCCTGCGCTTCCGGGCCGCCATGGATGTCGATGATGACCGGGTGTTTGCCGGTCTTGCCGGCGGGCTCGTAGAGGAAGGCGGGAATCTGCCGTTTGTCGAAGCTGGGATAGTGGACCAACGTGGCACCGACGAAGGCGCCGGTGTCCAGGCCGCCGGTTTCGCTGTAGGTCCAGCGGCTGAGCCTGCCGGTCGCCGGTTCCGCGGTCCAGATATCGAGCGGAAAGGTCGGGCCTTGCATGTTGATCGCCAGACGTTTCGAGTCGGGCGAGAACTTCAGGCTTTCCAGCACGCCTTGCGGCAACCCGGAGATTTCATGCGCGGTGCCGCCGGCCAAGGGGCGGGTGTAGACGGTGGACAGCCCATCCACGTTCATGGCGTAGGCGAGCGTTTTGCCATCGGGGCTTAAATCGAAGGCTTCGACATCCCATCCGGCGGTTGGCGTCACCGGCGTGATTGCACCGGTGGCGACATCATACCGCACGAGCCGCTTGGTCTCGGCGCCCTGATTCGACGCCAGAATCAACCCGCGCCCGTCCCTGGTGAACACGGGCAGGCTGGTTTGCAGTTCGTAGGCAATTTCTTCCCGGCTCGGATTGATTTCCTTGACGCGGCCGGAAGGAATGTCCAGCAGGAACAGTTTTTGCGAGGCGGCAGATATCTCGTGCTGGAACACCAGCGTCTTGTGGTCCGGCGAAAACGCCAGCGGATCGACTTCGCCGCTGCCGTGATAAACCACGCGCCTGTCGGATGGCGCATCCGGACGCGCCAGGTAGATGTCATAGTCCGCGTGGCCGCGCGGAACGCAAGACCAGGCCAGCAGGGCGCCATCGCGCGCGAAAATGGGAGACTGATTGCGCGTTTCAGGTTCGGTGAGCGCGATGGCAGCGCCATTGAGACGCGCCAGATAAATCTGGAAATATTCGCTGCCGCCGGCGTCGCGCATGAACGCAAATTCGTCCGGCTTGCCTGGGCGGGCGATGGCCGCCGCGATCGGCTCATTATAAAAAGTCAGCTGGGTGCGCGCACCGCCGGGGAACGCCACGCGGTGAACCTGGGTTGTCTGGCCAAACCTTGTCGACACCAGCATGCTGCCGTCGGCGAGCCAGTCGTCGAACAATGCGATACGGACATTTTCGTAGCCGAGCAACGATTCCGCCAACGCCGGCGGGGTGGGCGGGATGTTCTCCATCACCAGCGTTCCCGCGACACGCCGGTCGACCGTGGGTGCCGCCGCACCGCAGAGAACGGCCGCAATGACTAGGGCGGCGCGAAGGGAGGGGGGGAGATACGCTGGCATTCGAAGATCTCCAGGAAGGAAGCAGTTCTTTTTTGAAAAATAGAACCAAAAAACTTTTATCTGTTTAGACGCGCCTTCAAACAGTCAAAAGTTTTTTGGTTCTTTTTTTCAAAAAAGAACTGCTTGCTTTCTTCCTTAGGCGATCAACGCAGCGGCCTTGGCGATCGCTGCTATCGCCTTCGAAAGAAGGCTGATGGCGGCAGCAACCTTGGAAAGGTCGGCAGTGGCTGCGGTGATGGCACCGGTCGCTGCGGTAACGCTCGAAACTGCATCCTTGTAGGCGGCGTCGGCCTTGGGAAGGTCTTTGTCGATCAGGGCTTCGAGCTGGTTGTTGAGATCAGCTTTTAGCGCGGCGAGGCGCGGCAATTGGTCGGCGGGCGCCGTGTCGATCAGTGCATCCAGGGCGAGGGACATTTGCGGTATGGTTTGGCCCAGGGTCGGATCCATGATCATTTGCTCCGGGATTTCCATTTGTCCGATGCAGCAGCGATCGCCTGAACCTTTTCGGCAAAGTCTTCAATGTCGGCGAAGGAAAAATTCCTTGCCGCGACGGCCTGCGTGAGCGCGGCCGAGGCTTTCGTGCAGGCAAGGCCGGCGGACTTGGCGGCGGGGAAGGTTTCTTCCGCCCAGCGATACGCGCGATCCGCGTCGGCGAAGGCAGGCAGGGCGCGACGACGAACCGCGACATCCTTGCCGGCCGTCGCGAGGCGGCTGGCCGCCTCGACGCGGACCGTGCTGGCGATGCTGCGATAATCCGCCGCGTAGCCGGGATTATCGGTATCGAACTCCCGGGTGAGAAGATCGCATAGTCTGTCGACCTGAGGTTGATACAGAGGAACGATCCGGCGCAGCGCATCGGCCTTCTGCCGCTCGATAAACAGCCCGCCGATACCCTGTACGACGGACGAAATGACATCGGCGTCGCTATCGGGCCCCACCTTCAGTTTGGGTGGTAGGGCTTTCAGGCTGCTGGCGAAACTGTCGGCGGAGGCTTTCAGCTTCTGGCTATCGTCGAAGGTGACGAGGGCGTTCAGCGCGGTGCCGTAGGCGGCCAGTGTGTTTGCGGCCTTGATGCGCAAATCGACTTCGTCCGGCGTGAAAGGCCCGGAAAGGGTGCGCTCGAGGCCCTCGATCCCACCCTTGTTGCCGGTGTCCCATTGAACGGCTGTGCCGGTGGTGTAGGCGGTCATGCGCAGTTTTGTTTCGTCGTCGCGCATCGCGGCGAAATCACTGGCGGAGACTTTACCGAACGCCTCCGCGGAAGTGCTGAATCCGCCAGCTGCCTTGCGCTCCGCGCCGGTCAGCCCGCAGCCGGCAAGGCCTGGCAGAAGCATCAAAGTAATGAGTTGAGATGGCTTCAACATCAACTTGGCCATACGCATTCGCCCCTGCGTTGTCAAAGATCGAAGAAGCAAGAGTTTTTTGGTTCTTTTTTTCAAAATGGAACGGCTTCTTTCCTGACTTGCGTCGACTGAAGCCGCCCCCGGGACCCTCCCGGCCGCCATCCGGCCCACCACCTCCGGTTGCCAAAGCGTATTTCGGTGCTATATGCCCGTCATCAGGATGACGTATAGGGAAGCGAATGGCTCTACATGAGGTTACCCACACCGCCACGCCGCCCCCGGTGGCTGTGGCGCCCGAGCGCTTTCTGACGGTAACACAGCTTGGGCGCGCGCTTGGCATCACCGCCCGCACCATCCGCTTCTATGAAGACAAGGGCCTGATTTCGCCGCAGCGCGCCGGCAACACCCGCGTCTATACGGCACGCGACCGGGCGCGCATGATCCTGGTGCTGCGCGGCAAGAATCTCGGGTTTTCGTTGCGTGAGATTAAGGAATATCTCGACCTGTACGATGCCGACCACACGCAGGTCGAGCAGGTGCGCGCCTTGCTGGGCGGCGTGCATCAGCGGCTGGAATTGTTGCGTGAGCAACGCCGCTCGCTGGAAACCACCATTACGGAGCTGGAGGACATCCGGCGCCAGGCGGAAGAGGCGCTCGCCCGCGGACCGGCCGAAATGAAACGCGCGCCACGTTGATCCAGCGGCGCGCGGCACAATGCCGCCGCCACCAGGAATGTTCAGGAGCTAAACTATGACCAATGTCGTGATCGCCGGCTATGCACGCTCACCCTTCACCCTGGCGAAGAAGGGTGCATTGGCGCGCGTCAGGTCCGACGACATGGCGGCCGAGGTGATCCGCGGCCTTATCGAGCAGACAGGTGTCGCGCCCGAGGATATCGAGGATATCATCCTGGGCTGCGCATTTCCCGAGGGTGAGCAGGGCATGAATCTGGCGCGTCTGATCGGCCTGCTGGCCGATCTGCCGCTGAGCGTCGGCGGCTGCACGGTCAATCGTTTCTGCGGCAGCTCGATGCAGAGCGTGCACATCGCGGCGGGTCAGATCCAGCTCGGCGCCGGTGATGTGTTCATTTGCGCCGGTGTGGAAAGCATGAGCCGCGTGCCGATGGGCGGCTATAATCCGCTGTTCAACACGATTCTGGCGAAGAAATCGCCGGGCGCCTACATGGGCATGGGCGAAACCGCGGAAAATGTGGCGCGGCGCTGGCAGATCACGCGCGACGCGCAGGAAGAATTTGCGGTGAAAAGCCAGAAGAAGGCTGCGGCCGCGCAAGCAGACGGCAAATTCCGCGACGAAATCGTTCCTATTCACGCCAAGGCGGGCGTGGTCGATCGCGACGGCTGCATCCGCGGCGACACGACCAAGGAGGGGTTGGCGGCCCTGAAGCTGGCGTTCGATCAGGAAGGCACGGTGACGGCCGGCACGTCCTCGCCGCTGACCGATGGGGCGGCCGCGGTTCTGGTGTGCTCGGAGGATTACGCCGACAAGCACGGGCTGAAAAAGCTTGCGCGCATCAAGAGCGTGGGCGTGGCGGGTGTTGAGCCGGAAATCATGGGCATCGGGCCGGTGCGGTCGTCGAAGAAGGCGCTGGACCGCGCAGGCCTGAGCGGCGCGGACATGGATGTTGTCGAGCTGAACGAGGCTTTTGCGAGCCAGGCGCTGGCCAGCCTGTCGGAGATCGGGTTTCGCGCCGAGGTCACCAACATCGACGGCGGCGCGATTGCGCTGGGCCATCCGCTGGGTGCCACGGGCGCGCGCATCGTCGGCAAGGCGGCAAGCCTGCTGGCGCGCGAGGGCGGCAAATACGCCATCGCCACGCAATGCATCGGCGGCGGCCAAGGCATTGCCACCGTAATGGAGCGGATCTGAATCATGTCTGATGAGATCGGGCCCGATACAATCAGGCAGGTCTGCGTCATTGGCGCGGGTGTCATGGGCTCCGGCATTGCGGCGCAAATTGCCAATGCGGGCGTGCCGGTGCTGTTGCTGGATATTCTGCCGAAGGATGACCCGAATCGGAACGCCATTGCCGAGGGCGCGGTGGCGCGGGCGCTGAAAACCGATCCGGCACCGTTCATGTCGGCGGCCGCGGCGAAGCTGATCCAGACCGGCAACATCGAGGACGACCTTGCGCGGGTTGCGCAATGCGACTGGATTGTCGAGGTGGTGCTGGAACGGCTCGATGTGAAGCAGGCGCTGTATCACAAGCTGCAAGGGCTGCGCCGTCCCGGCACGGCCATTTCGTCGAACACCAGCACCATTCCGCTGCACACGCTGGCCGATGGCATGCCGGAACAGTTTGCCCGGGACTTCTTGATTACCCATTTCTTCAATCCGCCGCGCTATATGCGGCTGATGGAACTGGTGACCGGCCCCGCCACGGATCAGAAGCTTGCTGCGCGCATCGCGGAATTCTGCGATGTGAAGCTCGGCAAGAGCGTGGTGACCTGCCACGACAGCCCAGGTTTCATTGCCAACCGGCTCGGGGTGTTCTGGATGACCGGCGCGGTGACGGAAACGCCGGAAGTGGGGCTGACGATCGAGGAGGCGGACGCCATCATGGGCAGTCCGTTCGGTATTCCGAAAACCGGCGTGTTTGGCTTGTCGGATCTGGTGGGGCTCGATTTGATGCCGCACGTCAATGCCAGCATGGCGGGCGCGCTGCCGAAGGACGATGCGTTCCACAGCATCAATCGTGACATACCGGTGGTGCGCAAATTGCTTGAGACCGGCTACACGGGCCGCAAGGGCAAGGGCGGCTTTTACCGCATCAACAAGGCGGGTGGAAAGCGCGTCAAGGAATCGGTCGATCTGGTCAGCGGCGAATTCCGGTCGGAACAGAAAGCCAATCTTCCGGAATTGCGTGAGGCCGGCAAGAGCATTCAGAAATTGTTCGACGCGCCCGGCAAGGTGGGCGCCTACGCGTGGAACGTCATGGGCCGCACGCTGGCTTATGCGGCGGGCCTGTTGCCCGAGGCGGCGGACGATATTACCGCCATCGACGAGGCGATGCGGCTTGGCTACAACTGGAAGTTCGGCCCATTCGAGCTGATCGACAAGGCCGGGGTCGACTGGTTTATCGGCCGCCTGCGCGCGGCGGAAATTCCGGTCGCGCCCATCCTTGAGACGGCCGCGGGCCGCAGTTTTTACCGCGTCGAAAACGGACGGCGGCAATTTCTGGGGCTCGACGGCGCCTACCACGATGTGGTGCGGCCGCAAGGCGTGCTGCTGCTGGAAGATATCAAGCTCGCCGCCAAGCCGGTTCTGAAGAACGGCAGCGCTTCGGTGTGGGATATCGGCGACGGCGTGCTGTGTTTTGAATTCACCAGCAAATCCAATTCGCTGGACGACCAGATCCTGGCGTTGTTGCAAAAGACGATTGCGCTGGTAAAGGAGAAATACAAGGCGCTGGTAATTTACAACGAGGGCAGCAATTTCTCCGTTGGCGCCAATGTCGGGCTGGCTTTGTTCGCGGCGAATATCGCAGCGTGGGCGCAGGTGGAGGCGCTGATCGCCACCGGCCAGGACATGATGCAGAAGCTGAAATATGCGCCGTTCCCGGTGGTGGCGGCACCTTCCGGCATGGCGCTGGGCGGCGGCTGCGAATTCCTGCTGCACAGCGACGCGGTTCAGGCGCACAGCGAAACCTATGCCGGCCTGGTGGAATGCGGCATTGGTTTGTTGCCGGGCTGGGGCGGCTGCAAGGAAATGCTCGGCCGATGGGCAACCGACCCCAACATGCCGCACGGCCCGATGCCGGCGACGCTCAAGGTGTTTGAAATGGTCAGCACGGCGAAAGTGGGCCGTTCGGCCGCCGACGCGCGCGACATGGGTGTGCTGCGGCGCGATGACGGCGTAACGATGAACCGATATCGCCTGCTGGCGGACGCGAAGGCCAAGGCGTTGTCGATGGTCGAGGGCTACGCAGCGCCCGCGCCGCGTGAAATCGTTCTGCCCGGCCCATCCGGCAAGGTGGCGATGGATCAGGCGGTGGCGGGTTTCGCCAAGCTCGGCGTTGCCACGAAGCACGACATCGTCGTGGGCGGCGAACTGGCGACGGTGCTGACCGGCGGCAATACCGATCTCATCGATACGGTCAAGGAGTCAAAAATCCTCGATCTGGAACGGGAGTCGTTTCTGCGTTTGCTGAAAACCCCTGCAACCCTCGCCCGCATCGAACACATGCTGGAAACCGGGAAGCCGTTGCGAAACTAAACTAGCAAGAAGAAAAAGTCTTCTTTTTGAAAAAAGAAGCAAAAACTTTTGCTCATCAAGGAGGACGATTATGCAAGTCTATAGCGCGCCGCTGCGGGATATGCGATTTGTGCTGCACGAGCTGCATGACAGCGCGGGGCATCTGGAGGCGATTGGCCGCACCGACTTAAACGGCGAGCTGATCGACAGCATCCTGGAGGAGGCGGCGAAGTTCGCGCAGGAAGTGCTGCTGCCGATCAACATGAGCGGCGACGAGGAAGGCTGCCGGTATGAGAACGGCGTCGTGCGCACCCCCCGGGGATTCAAGGAAGCCTATGACATGTTCCGCGAAAATGGCTGGGGCGCGCTGTCGTCGCCGGCCGAATTCGGCGGCCAGGATCTGCCGGAAATCCTCTCCAAGATGGTGGAGGAAATGCAGTGCTCGGCCAATCTCAGTTTCGGCCTCTATCCGGGGCTGACGCACGGCGCGGTGCTGGCCATGCTGGACCACGCCAGCGAGGAACTGAAGGCGCGCTATTTGCCGAAAATGATCGACGGCACCTGGAGCGGCACGATGAACCTCACCGAGGCTCATTGCGGTACCGATCTCGGGCTGCTGCGCACCCGCGCGGTGCCGCAGGCGGATGGCAGCTATAGACTGACCGGAACGAAAATATTCATCAGCGCCGGCGAACACGACCTGACGGAGAATATTATTCACCTGGTTCTGGCCCGGCTGCCGGACGCGCCGAAGGGGGTGAAGGGCATCAGCCTGTTCGTGGTGCCCAAATTCCTGCCGACCGATGACGGGCGTCCCGGGCAGCGTAACGGTGTGACCTGCGCGGGCATCGAGCACAAGATGGGGCTGAAGGGCTCGGCGACCTGCCAACTGGTATTCGAGGATGCGACCGGCTGGCTGGTGGGTGAGGTGAACAAGGGCCTGACGGGCATGTTCACCATGATGAATGCGGAACGGCTTTCCGTGGGTATCCAAGGGCTCGGCGTTGCCGAGACGGCGTATCAGAGTGCCGCGGCCTATGCGAAGGATCGCCTGCAGGGCCGTTCGCTCGCGGGCGCGAAATACCCCGAAAAGGCGGCCGACCCGATCATTGTGCACCCGGACGTGCGGCGCTCGCTGATGACCATTCGCGCCTATGTGGAGGGCTGCCGCGCGCTGGCCGGCTGGGTGGCCAAGGCGCTGGATCTCGAAACGAAAGCCACCGATCCGGAATTGCGGCAGCAATCGGAGGATTTCGTGGCGCTGATGACGCCGGTGGTCAAGGCGCTCTTCACCGACCTGAGTTTTGAGATGTCCAGCATGGCGGTGCAGATTTACGGCGGCCACGGCTATATCCGCGACCACGGCATCGAGCAGTTGGTGCGCGATGCGCGCATAACCATGATTTACGAAGGTGCCAACGGCATTCAGGCGCTGGACCTGGTGGGACGCAAGCTGCCGTCGCACATGGGGCGGCTCATGCGCGGCTTTTTCCATCCGGTGCAGCAATTCATCGAGGACAACGCGTCCGACCCGAACGTGCTGCCGCTGGCCAAGGCATTTGGCGCATTGCAGCAGGCGACGGCACATATCGCGCAAGCCGGTATGAAGGACCCCGAAGAGGCCGGCGCGGCGGCCACCGATTATTTGCGGCTGCTGGGACTGGTGGCCCTGGGCTATATGTGGGCGCGCACCGCCAAGATCGCCAACGAGAAATTGCCGGCGGCGAACGGGGATGCCGGTTTCTACAAAGCCAAGTTGAGCACGGCGCAATTCTTCAATGACCGGCTGCTGCCGCAGGCCGGCGCGCTGTGGGGCGCGATCAAGGCGGGCAAGGCCAGCATGATGGCGCTGGAGGACGCGGCGTTCTGACGCATATGGGGGCGCCATACCTTGGCTCTTGTTATACCAACCGTCCTTGATCTTGACTTATCGGCATTGCCTCCGGCGGGCGGGGGGTTTCACCCCCCTGCACCCCCGACCGGCGTGCCGCCGGCGTC
>CAJCIS010000013.1 GCA_903970435.1 Acidobacteriota bacterium
GCGCCGCCCTCATTCCGCTCTCCATCGCCGCCGCCGCCATGTTCCGCGCCGCCGCAAGCCGCGCCGCAGCCGCCACTGCCCTGTTCGCCGCCCTCACCCTGCCCCTGCTCGCCATCGAAAACACCAACCCTCTATTCGCCGTCCACCGCCTCGTCGCCTTCGCCGCCGCGTCGCCTGAAACCCTTCACACCGACCCCGCCACCGGCGCCGAAGCCGCCATCCCGCTCGCCTTCGCCCACCTCACCGCGCGCGTCAGCACCAACCCGCCGCCCCCCGGCGCCCTCGTCGCCCTGCCCGAAAACGCCGCCGCCACCTGCCTCGCCAGCCGCACCTGCGGCTTCAAGGGCGGCATGGCCCCCTTCACCCCCACCCAAGCCTGGATCCTCATCCGCCGCGAACCCGCCCCCACACCGCTGCTCGGCAGCCTTGCGCACCTCATCCCGAGTCTCCCCCCCGACATCCGCCACAAGCTCGAAGCCCCCAATCCTGCCCTGATCGTCTATCGAACCCCACGCCCATCATCTTCCCAGGCTCCCACGAATTGAACTTGTCCCCACGCCCCCGCTACGCCACATCAGCGCCGGAACAGAAAGGGTCCGGCATGAAGGGCTATAAAGTCGCAGTCGTGGGCGCCACCGGCGCGGTCGGGCGGGAAATGCTCAAGACGCTCTACGAACGTCTTTTCCCCATCACCGATATCGTCGCCCTGGCCTCCGGCCGCTCCGCCGGCCACCCGATCAGCTTCGGCGACAAGCGCATCCTCAAAGTGCAGAACCTCGAAACATTCGACTTCGCCGGCTGGGATATCGCCCTGTTCAGCCCCGGCGCCGCCGTATCCGCCATCCACGCCCCCCGCGCCGCCGCCAGCGGTTGCATCGTGATCGACAACACCAGCCATTTCCGCATGGAGCCCGAAATTCCCCTCGTGGTGCCCGAGGTGAACCCGCACGCGCTGGCTAGATTCCGCAAGCGCAACATCATCGCCAACCCGAATTGCAGCACCATCCAGATGGTCGTCGCGCTGAAACCCCTGCACGACCGTTTCAAATGCAAACGCATCGTCGTCAGCACGTATCAATCCGTCTCCGGTGCCGGCAAGGAAGGCATGGACGAACTGTTCGCCAACAGCCGCGCCATTTACGTCAACGACCCCGTCACCCCGCAAATCTTTCCGAAAAACATCGCCTTCAACTGCATTCCCCACATCGACAAATTCCTCGACGACGGCAGCACCAAGGAAGAATGGAAAATGGCGGTCGAAACCCGCAAAATCCTCGACCCCGACATCGCCGTCTTCGCCACCTGCGTCCGCGTCCCCGTCTTCATCGGCCACGCCGAAGCCATCACCGCCGAATTCGAACACCCGGTCAACGTCGGCGAAGCCCGCGACCTGCTCCGCCGCGCCCCCGGCATCGTCGTGCAAGACGAACGCGACGACGGCGGCTACGTCACCCAAGTCGATTGCGCCGGCGAAGACGCCACCTACGTCAGCCGCATCCGCCGCGACCCCACCGTGCCGAACGGGCTGGGGCTCTGGGTTGTCGCCGATAATTTGCGCAAGGGCGCGGCGCTGAATGCGGTGCAGATCGCGGAGTCGCTGGTGACGCAAGGGTTGCTCAAGCAGGCAGCGTAAAGGAAGAAGAAGCAGTTCTTTTTTGAAAAAAAGAACCAAAAAACTTTTGCTCCGCATATATCCTCCTCCCCCTCTTGGAGGAGGTGTCGGCACCGCCGACGGAGGGGGCAGATTTTTCGGCGCTTGCTCTTAGGCGGCGCAGACTTCTTCGGAGCAAAAGTTTTTTGGTTCTTTTTTTCAAAAAAGAACTGCTTCCTACCCTTTGCCCTAACCTTCAAACGCCTACCGCTGCTGGCTAGAATTCCCCGCCCTCCCTTTACGCCACAACCTCAACGCCCTCACACCCCGCCGCCAGCACCCGCACCAAATCGCCCATCGCAAGCCCCACGCACCCTTCCGTGGGTGCATAATCCCCACGCGCCACATGCAAAAATATCGCCGACCCGCGCCCGCGCACCACGGGCGCATCGTTCCACCCCAGCACGCCGATCACATCGTACACGCCATCCCGCCGCCAAAGTTCCTCATGCCGCCCCGCATGCGGCAGGCACACCATGCGATTGTAATCCGCATGCGCAACATCGTCGCACCACCCGTCATCCGGCGCCAGGGGCTCCACCGGAACACACGCCGCCGGCCGCGCCACCCGGTCCGCCCGATACAGAACACGCCGCAATGGCAGCACGCCCACCGGCGTCGCCCCATCGCCCTCCTGCTTGTCGGCCCGCACGCCGCCGCGCCCGATCGCCGCCCGGAACGTCTCGCCCCGTAACCGCAACAGGCCGCCGGACAGAACCGCCAGCAAAGTCATTCCAGCATGTGTCCGAACCGCCGCGCCTTCGTTTCCAAATACGCGTCATTCACCCCGTTGGCGGCAATCGCGTGGCTCACCCGCGCCGTCACCTCGATCCCGTGCGCCGCCAGTTGCGCCATCTTGTCGGGATTGTTCGTCAGCAGCCGGATGCGCGTCACCCCCAGCGCCGACAGCATGGTGGCCGCCGGCGCAAAACTGCGCTCGTCCGCCGCCCACCCCAGCGCCCGGTTCGCGTCCAGCGTATCCAGCCCGCGGTCCTGTAGCGCATAGGCGCGCAACTTGTTCACCAGCCCGATGCCGCGCCCCTCTTGCGCCATATAGAGCAGCACGCCCGCGCCCTCGGCCGTCATGCGCCGCATCGCCTGGTGCAGTTGCGGCCCGCAATCGCAGCGCAGGCTGCCCAGCACATCGCCGGTGAAGCATTCCGAATGGATCCGCACCAGCGGTGCGGCGGCCTCCTCCGGCCGCCCGATCAGCAGCGCGTAATGCTCCAGGCCGCCATCGGCCGGCCGGAATGCCACCAGCCGCGCGTCCGCCGCCTCGGCCACCGGCACCACCGCCTCGGCCACCCGCACCAGCGACGCGTCGGCGATCGCCGGATACGCCAGCACATCGTCCCCGGCCACCGCCAGCAACGACGCCGGCGCGTCGCCGGAAGCCGCCGCCACCAGCATGGCCGGCAACAATTTTGCCATTTTGGCCAGCAGGATCGCGGCGGCCGCCAACGGCGGCGGCGTGGTCTCCGCCAGAGCCGCACCGTCCTGCGGCGCGGTCGGGTCCGCCAACCCGAGCAGACAGGCCGGCGTCAAGCCCTGCGCCGGCAACCTCAGCGCCGCCACCGCCCCCGGCTGCTGCGACACCGCAACCGGCTGCTGCAACACCGAAGCCGCCCGCAACGGCGACAGCAAAATCATCCCGGGCCCGGTGGCCGCCCCGGCAAACGCCGCCAGCCCGGCCTCGTTGGCTGTCTCGGCCGGCAGCACAACCAGCGACGCCGCCCCGCGGATGATCACCGGCAAGCCCGCGCGCGCATCCTGAATTGCCCGCCGCACCTGCCGGCCCCCCGCCAGGCTCGGCCGTCCCGGCACGCCGTGGCCGGCGATGGAAGGCGTCTGCATCATGGAAACCGGCGTTTCACTCAAAAAATAGCGGCCAAAAGCGGCGTCGATCCCTCTTAGTTCGTCCGCCAACCGCCGGAAACAAGCGCCCAGCGTGCCCCAACCGGGCCCGAGCGTGGCGCGGCGGCAGCAGGCGGGAACCAAAAGCACGCTAACGCGTCGTATAGGATCACGAAGGCGTGACACGCCTGCCGTTTCGGGTGCAATCTGCGTTTCGGCAGCACGGGGGAGCGGATGCACCCCCGCAAAGACATTGTACGTCGTGGCGCCCAGCGTTCGTCTGGCCCGGGGGATTTGAAAACCTTGTCCAAGTGCGGGCATTTTGGGACTGCATCCAAATGAACGGTGAGCGCCCGATTCTCCTGGTCGACGACGACGAGGTATTGCGCGAGGAGCTCGCCTCCCAGCTCGCCGTGGACGGCGAGTTCCTGGTCATCGAGGCCGGCACGGTGCGCGAGGCGGAGGCGAAAATCATCGCCGGCGAACCCCGCTTCGATGCCCTCATCCTCGACGTCTCGCTGCCCGACGGCGATGGCCGCGACCTCTGCGCCAACCTGCGCAAGCAAGGTGTCCGCCTGCCCATCATCATGCTGACCGGCTCCGACGAGGAAGCCGACGTCGTCCGCGGCCTCGATTCCGGCGCCAACGACTATGTCGGCAAACCCTTCCGCCTCAACGAACTGCTCGCCCGCCTGCGCGCCCAGCTCCGCAGCTTCGAAAACTCCGAGGACGCGGTCTATACCGTCGGCCCGTACAATTTCCGCCCCTCGGCCAAGGTGCTGCACGAACCGCAACGCAACCGCCGCATCCGCCTCACCGAAAAAGAGGCCGCCATCCTGAAATTCCTCTACCGCGCCGGCAGCAAACCCGTCGCCCGCCAAATCCTGCTCAACGAAGTCTGGGGCTACAACGCCGCGGTCACTACCCACACGCTCGAAACCCACATCTATCGCCTGCGCCAGAAAATCGAACCCGACCCCGCCAACGCCACCCTCCTCATCACCGAAGGCGGCGGCTACCGCCTGCTCCCCTCCGGCACGGCGGGCTGACGCCCGACGGGGCGGGGGACGAGGAAGAAAGGAAGAAGGCCGGGGGCCCTGCCCCCTGGACCCCCGCGTCACGCGCAGCGTGCATTCGCACGACGGACAAGTCCTTAGGACCTGTTACTTAAGGGAAGTCAGGGGGAAGGAGGGGGGCACGAAACCGTTCAAACGGCCGTGTGCCCCCCTCCTTCCCCCTGACTTTTCTTAAACAAATAGGGGTCTGGGGACTTGTCCCCGTCACGCGTATGCGTGCTTGCGCACGACGGGGTCCAGGGGCAGAGCCCCGGCCTTCTTCCTTTCTACTTCGTCATCCGCCGCAGTCTGGCGTCATCCTGCCGGACCGGCGTAGAAGCGGGGCGGTTGGCGAGGGAGATTAGCATGATTGTCACCGTGGCTTATCCGAAGACCGCGACCTCCACCTTCAACCACGACTATTACGTATCCAAGCATGTGCCTTTGGTTGGCCGGCTGTGGGGCCCGATGGGGTTGCGCAGCACGCGGGTTTTGAAGGGCACTGGGTCGCTCGGCGGTGCGCCGGCGTATGAGCTGATTTGTCTGCTCGATTTCCCCAGCCAGGAGGCGTTCAACCAGGCGGCCGGCGCCCATGCGGACGAGGTGATGGGCGACATTCGCAACTTCACGAATGTGGAGCCGATCGTGCAGTTCAACGAACCCGTTGCGGTCTAGTGCCCCGCGTCATTGAAACCGCATGGTCCGCCGTCGCCGTAGGGTGGGCTCCAGCCCACCACTCTCGGCCCGACCGCCACAAAATGAACGGCTCACGCCACGCGTCCCCTCCAGGCCGGTTTGCCAACCGCGCCATGTGTAAGCCGATTTCGCCAGACCCCGGTCCGGCGACGCGTTCCAATTTTCGTTGTCCATCAATGCGTTACGCTTACGAGAAGGGGTTGGCACGCAGGCTGCTAAGGCTGCCGCACCTCAACCACGCCGAAACGCGATCCAGGAGAAAAACCCGATGATGCGCCGCCCTGTGCTGCTCACCGCTACCTGCCTTGTACCTCTCGTCCTCGCCAGCGCCGCGCGCGCCGAGCAAAAGTTCGACTTCGACAAAACTCCCGGCCAATTGCCCAAAACCGTCGTGCCGGACGAGTATCATATCGATCTGGTGCCCGACCTGGTGAAGCTCACCCTCACCGGCCACGAAACAATCGCCGTCGATTTCCGCCAGACCGCTGCCACCGCGACGCTCGACGATATCGGCCTCACCATCGGCCACGCCGCGCTGGAGGACGGCACCACCGCCACCGTCAGCATGGACGTGCCGCACCAGACGGCCACGTTGCACTTCCCGCACGACATTGCCGCGGGCCCGCACACGCTCACCATCGATTACTCCGGCCCGATCCCTAACACCCCCGCCGGCATCTACTACAACGACTACAGCACCGCCAAGGGCGCCGCCAAGCGCATGCTGGTGACGCAGTTCGAGGTCACCGACGCGCGCCGCATGTTTCCCGGCTGGGATGAGCCGGTCTTCAAGGCGAAATTCCGCCTCTCCGCCGTGCTGCCGAAGGATTACACGGCCATTTCGAACATGCCGATCGTTTCGACCACGCCGGCCGGCCCCGGTCTGGTAAAGGTGCAGTTCGACACCTCTCCGCGCATGTCCACCTATCTGCTCGCGCTGATCGCCGGCGATCTCGCCGCCGTCCGCAGCACCGCCGGCAACACCAAGCTCGCCGCCTGGGCCCCCACCGGCGAGGAAAGCCAGGCGCAATATTCGCTCGATGTCGAACACAACGTGCTGCCCTTCTACAACGACTATTTCGGCGTGCCCTTCCCGCTGCCCAAGCTCGACCTCATCGCCATCCCCGGCAATTTCGAGGCGGGCGCCATGGAAAACTGGGGCGCCATCACCTTCATCGACGACACCATGCTGTTCGACCCGAAAACCTCCGCCGCCCGCACCCGCGAAACGATCCACATCGACGTCGCGCACGAAATGGCCCATCAATGGTCCGGCGATCTCGTCACCATGGCCTGGTGGAACGATATCTGGCTGAACGAGGGTTTCGCCACCTGGATGGAATTCAAGGCGACCGATCATTTCAATCCCTCATGGCAAATCTGGCCGCGCCAGCACGAAGCGCGCGAGGACGCCATGCAACAGGACGCGCAGCCCACCACGCACGCCATCCAGCAGCCGATCGCCAACGAAAGCGAGGCCGTAACGGCATTCGACCAGATCAGCTACCAGAAGGGCTCGCAGATCATTCGCATGATCGAGGACTGGATCAGTCCCGATACATTCCGCCAGGGCATGCGCGCCTACATGAAAGCGCACCAAAATAACAGCGCCACCAGCGCCGATTTGTGGGCCGCCCTCGGCCAGGCCGCCGGCCGCGACGTCGCCACCATGGCGTCGGGCTTCACCGACCAGCCCGGCATTCCCCTGGTGCGCGTCGCCCGCCATTGCGCCGGCGGCCACGCCACCCTCACGCTGACGCAAGATCGTTTCGCCATCCATGATCCAAAGGCCGCCAAACTCAGCTGGATCGTTCCGGTCACGCTCGGCGCCCCGGACGGTGAGCCCACGCACGTTCTGATCAACGGCGCCGCGGTCACCGTGCCGCTTGCCGCCTGCAACACGCCCGAAAAAGTCAATTTTGGCGAAAACGGCTATTACCGCACCCAATACGACGCCGCCTCGCTCAAGCCGCTGGTCGCCGACCTGCCGAAATTCGGCGCCGCCGACCGCGCCAATCTGCTCGGCGACCAATTCGCCATGTTCCTCGCCGGCCGCGCCTCGCTGCCCACCTATCTCGACATGCTGCCGCAACTCAAAGACGAAACGAACATCGCGGTTTGGGAAGATACCCTCATCCACCTGCGTGAACTCGATGCACTCGCGCGCGGCGCCCCGGTCCGCATACCCTTCCGCGCCTACGCCCGCGCCCTGATCCGCCCCGAATTCGACCGCCTCGGCTGGGACGCCAAACCAGGCGAATCCTTCCTCGATTCGCTGTTGCGCCCGGACGTGATCTCCACGCTCGGCCGCTTCGAGGATCCGGAGATCATTGCGCAAGCGCGCCGCCGCTTCGCCGATTTCACCAAGAACCCCGCCACCCTGCCACCCGACCTGCGTGCCCCCGTGCTCAACATCGTCGGCCACCGCGCCGATCAGGAAACCTACGCCGAACTCGGCAAACTCGGCGCTACCGCCACCAGCACCGAAGAAAAACTGCGCTACTTCACCGCACTCGCCTCCGCCGAGGATCCAAAACTCATTACTGAAACGGTGCAACTCGCCGCCTCCGGCGTCATCCCCAACGGCCGCGTCTCCCAGATGATCGCCATGGCCGCCCGCAATTCCGACAACCCCGACGAGGTCTGGCGCCAGGTCCTGCCACGCCAGCAAGCCATCCGCGCCCACCTCACCGAAGAAAGCCAAAATTGGCTGCTCCCCGCCGCCGCCTACTTCAGCAACAGCACCGCCGTCGCCCGCGCCCTGCTCGCCGACCCGTCCGTCAAATCCAACCCCGGCGCCACCATCATCGCCAAACGCGCCGCCGATGCCATCATGACTCAAGCCGAACTGCAACAA
>CAJCIS010000014.1 GCA_903970435.1 Acidobacteriota bacterium
ACCCAACGATAGTATACTTTCAGTGGGTGGCCGGGCGGGGGTGTGGGCCGGCGCCGCCTTAAACTGACCCACTACCGCAAGACGACGAAGCTTGCCTTCAAACACGCGGGTGCGTCTGGTAGAGGAACGGGTGTGGATGCATCGACTCCCATAACCTCGCGCCCGCCGCGGGGACGATTGCTGCACCGGTTCGCCAATCCGGGGCGGTTCCTGCGCCTGGCCGCGCGGGTGCAGCCGTTCCTGACGTGGCCCGCGCTGGCATTCACCCTCGCGGGTGTGGTGGGTGGACTGTTTCTGTCGCCGGCGGACTACCAGCAGGGCGATGCGGTGCGAATCATGTACATCCACGTGCCGGCCGCCTGGCTCGCCAGCCAGGGCTATGCGTCACTCGCCGCGGCGAGTCTGGTCAGCCTGGTATGGCGCCATCCGCTCGCGGACCTGGCCGCGGTGGAAATCGGGCCCGTGGGGGCGGCGGTTACGGCGCTTTGCCTGGTGACCGGCAGCCTGTGGGGTAAGCCGATGTGGGGCACCTGGTGGGTGTGGGACGCGCGGCTCACTAGCGTTCTGGTGCTGTTTTTCCTGTATCTCGGCCACATCATGCTGGTGCGGGCGTTCGACGATCCGGAGCGCGGCTACAAGGCCGGGGCGATCCTGGCGCTGATCGGGGCGGTGGACTTGCCGATCATCAAGTATAGTGTCGATTGGTGGAACACGCTGCATCAGCCGGCCAGCATTACGCTCACAGGCGCGCCGACCATCGCTGGCAGCCTGCTATGGCCTCTGGCGCTGACCACCCTCGGGCTGACCTTGGGATTCTGGGCCGTGGTGACTGCAAGGCTGCGCGCCGCCGTGATGGAGCGGCGGATCAGGTCGCTGCTCGGCGCCCAGGCGGCCGCGGCATGAATCACCTGCCCTATATTCTGGCGAGCTATTCGGTGTTCGCGGTGGTGTCGGGATGGCTCGCGGTAGGCGCCGCCATGCGGCTGCGCCGGGCGGCGGCGCGCTTGCTGGTGGTTGATCCCCGCGCGGGGAGGCGGCATGACCCGCAAGCATAGGCGCCTGGTGGTAGTGCTGACCTGCGTGGCGGGCGTCGGCGGCGCCGCGGCGCTGACCTTGAGCGCGTTCCGCGACAGCGTGGTGTTCTTCATGACGCCGGCCGACCTTGCCGAAAAAAACCCGCCGCCGGGACAAACGATCCGGCTCGGCGGCATGGTGGAGAAAGGCTCGGTGCACCACGCCACGGTGGACGGCGCGCCGGCGGCGAATTTCCGCGTGACCGACGGCAAGGCCTCCGTCGAGGTCTCCTACACCGGCATCCTCCCCGACCTGTTCCGCGAGGGCCAGGGTGTGGTGACCTTGGGGGCGCTCCTGCCGGACCATTCGTTCCGGGCGCAGGAGGTGCTCGCCAAGCATGACGAAACCTACATGCCGAAGGATGTGGCGGACGCGCTGAAGAAGCGGGGCTATTGGAAAGCGCAACAGAGCAAGGCGGCGGGATCGTGATACCGGAACTTGGCAATTTTGCGCTGGCGTTGGCGGTGTGCCTCGCCTTGGCGCAGGCGATTATGGGGATCTGGGGCGCGGCACGGCGTGACCCGCGCATGATGGCGGCGACACCGGGGCTTGCCATCGGGCAATTCCTGGCGCTGGCCGCTTCGTCCGCCGCGCTGGTGTGGGCCGCGGTGCATGACGATTTCTCCGTCATCAATATCGCGGAAAACAGTTCCACCCTCAAACCGTTGCTCTACAAGATCACCGGCACCTGGGGCAATCATGAAGGCTCGATCCTGCTCTGGGGCCTTATTCTGGCCGTGTGCGGCACGGCCGTTTCGCTGGCGGGCGGAAATCTCCCGACTGCCCTGCGCGCCCGCGTGCTCGGCGTGCTCGGCGGTACCTCCTGTGGCTTTCTGCTGTTCGCGCTGACCACATCCAACCCGTTCCTGCGCACCTGGCCGCCGACCGACGAAGGTCAGGGCATGAACCCGCTGCTGCAGGACCCGGGGCTCGCCTTCCACCCGCCCATTTTGTACACCGGCTATGTCGGGTTCGCGGTGCCGTTCGCGTTCGCCGTTGCCGCGCTGCTCGAAGGCCGGATCGATGCGGCCTGGGGGCGCTGGGTGCGGCCCTGGGCCCTGGTGTCGTGGTGCTTCCTCACCTGCGGCATCGCACTCGGCTCCTGGTGGGCCTATTATGAGCTCGGCTGGGGCGGCTACTGGTTCTGGGACCCGGTGGAAAATGCGTCGCTGATGCCGTGGCTCACCGGCACCGCTTTGGTGCATTCGGCGATCGTGGTGGAGAAACGCGAAAGCCTGAAGATATGGACCGTGCTGCTGGCCATCGGCACCTTCTCGTTTTCGCTCTCCGGCACCTTCCTGGTACGGTCGGGCATTCTGAATTCGGTGCACTCCTTCGCCAACGATCCGGCGCGCGGCATATTCATTCTGGCCTTGCTGGCGCTGCTGATCGGCGGGTCCTTGACGCTGTTCGCGCTGCGCGCCCCGCGGCTGGCGGCCGGCGGCGTGTTCGCGCCGATTTCGCGCGAAGGCGCTTTGATCCTCAACAATATTTTTCTCTGCACAATCTGCGCCGTCGTG
>CAJCIS010000015.1 GCA_903970435.1 Acidobacteriota bacterium
CGCCATCGGCGCCATCGGCGAATGAAGCCGCGTTTGATACCGTGGCAAAGCCTGTCATCACCGCGCCGGGGCAGCGTGGTGCCAGCCCTATTGCCGTGGCGTTACCCGCCGATCGAAGTCTCGGACCGAAGCGGGCCACGGCGGCGCGCGGCGTCTCATCGCCGGCCGGCAAACCGGTGCCGCAAGCGGGGGGAGAACAATCCGTGGGCGCACCGGTTGATCGCGGCGCCGGGGCGCGGCGTTTATCCGGGGTCACGGAAGCGCCCCCAGGCCAGGACTTCGGTGCGACGCCGGCGTGCGATGACGAACAGGCATTGAATGCGGTGGATCAGGGGGCCGTGCAAGCCGGCGAGCCCGGCGACGGCAGCGTGGCGGCGCCGGTCGCAGCGACGCCTGCCACCCCGGCAGCCAATACGGCAGCCCCGGCACCTTCCCTTGCCGGCACCGCGGCGCAGGATTCCGGCGCTCAGGCCGCGGTTCAGTCGCGGACGCCGGTGTTCGAAAAGCATGTGGCAACGTCAGACGAGTCCGACAGTCAGGCGGCCGTGCCGGCGGCGCCCGATTTCAATTTGGATGGGTCGCCGCAGCCGGAGGCGGTGACGCCGCCGGCGGCCCCAACCCCGCAAACGGCCCCGCCACCTTCGGCCAGCACGGGCACCCCGGCCGTCATCGTGCAGGTGGGCCGTGCCGTCGCGGGCGTGCACGTGGCGGCGGGGGGACAAGGTCACATTACGATCAACCTGCAGCCCGGCGATCTGGGCGCCGTGCAGGTCAGGATAGAACGGGCCGCGGACGGCAGCGCGACCGTTACGGTGCAGGTGGAAAAGTCCGCCACGCTGCAAACGATGCAACAGGATATCTCGCATTTGCATCAGGCACTGGACCGCGCTGGCGTGCCTTCCGAGCTGCGCCAGGTGACACTTCAGCTGGCCACGCCGGCCACCGCAAGCAGTTTCGGCACCGGGACGGACTCCGGAAGCGGCTTTCCGCACGGCGGACAGTCGCAACCACAATCTCAATCGCAATCCCAGCCGCAGCAGAGCCACAGCATGGAAGCCGCATCGCAGGATGCCGATTCGCATGACGAAACCGGCTTGTCACGTTGGATGCCTGTCGGCATCAACATCACCGCCTGAGGAATTTTGCAATGGGCACCACGATTACCGCACCGTTGACGCTCAATGCCGCCGCCGATGCGGCCGCCGCTTCAACCGCCTTGACGAGCAACACGGGCACTTCTTCCGGCGGTAGCGCGGCTTCGGCCGTCGGCACCAACGCGTTGCAATCGCTCGGCACGAATTTCAACGAATTTCTCAACCTGCTGATGACGCAGTTGCAAAATCAGGATCCCACAGCGCCGATGGACAGCAATCAGTTCACCACCGAGCTGGTTCAGTTTACCGGCGTACAGCAACAGGTGGCGACGAATTCCAGCCTGACCCAGCTTATTTCGATGCAACAAACCAGTCAGGTGCTGCAATCCTCGAGCCTGGTAGGTCAGATCGCTACCGTTTCATCGAACGAAATCGCGCTGCAGAGCGGTAGCGGCACGCTCACCTTCAATGGCACCGCCGGGCAGACCGTGGCGGTGGCAGTGGTCAACGCGAGCGGCCAGCCCATCTATGATGCGAACGTTTCGGCGCAAAACGGCAGCAATACGTGGACGTGGAACGGCACTGACAATAATGGCAATCCGGTGCCCGACGGCGCCTATCGCGTGGCCGTGGAGACCGAGCCTGCCGGCGGCGGGGCGGCGGCGGCCGTGCCGTTTTCGGTTGTGGGGACCGCGACCGGCATTTCCTCGAACGGCACGACGACGATGCTGGATCTGGGTCTGTTGCAGGTGCCGCTTTCGGCTATGGAGAGCGTTCGTAGTAATTAGACGTTGGAAAAATAAGAAGTAGTTCTTTTTTGAAAAAAAGAACCAAAAAACTTTTGGCTTTTGCTTACGAAACCAATACGCGTGCAGTGTGCACCTTCAACGCGTAAAAGTTTTTTGGTTCTTTTTTTCAAAAAAGAACGACTTCCTTTTGCCTATACCCCATGTAATGCCGCAGCGCGGTGGGCACGGCAATTTGGCCGTCTTGGGTTTGGTAATTCTCCATCACCGCAATCAGCGCGCGGCCGACGGCGACGCCGCTGCCGTTCAGGGTGTGGACGTGGGTTACGGTCTTGCCGTCGGGGCCGCCGCGGAAGCGGGCGTTCATCCGGCGTGCCTGGAAGGCGCGGGTGTTGCTGCAGGAGCTGATTTCGCGCCAGGCCCCCTGCCCTGGCAGCCACACTTCGAGATCGTATGTTTTTGCGGCGCCGAATCCGGTATCGCCGGCGCACAGGACCACGCGGCGATACGGCAGCTCCAGCCGCTCCAGCACCGTTTCCGCGCACTGTGTCATGCGTTCATGTTCGGCGTCGCTCGCATCGGGATGCGCGATGCTGACCAGTTCTACCTTGCGGAATTGATGCTGGCGCATCATGCCCCGCGTATCGCGCCCGGCGGCGCCGGCTTCGCTTCGAAAACAATCCGTCAGGGCGGTGAGCCGCAGCGGTAATTGTTTCTCCGGGCGAATATCGTTGGCATATAGGTTCGTGAGGGGTACTTCCGCCGTCGGAATGAGCCAGCGGCCGTCCGTGGTGCGAAACAGATCCTCGGCGAATTTCGGCAACTGGTTGGTACCATAGGCCGCCGCGTCGTTCACCAGCGAGGGCACGGCGTGTTCGATGTAGCCATGCTCGCTCGTGTGCAGGTCCAGCATGAACTGGCCGAGCGCGCGCTCCAGGCGTGCGAGGCCGCCGCGCAGCACGGTGAAGCGCGCGCCGGCGATTTTCGCGGCGCCTTCGAAATCCATCAGGCCGAGTGCTTCGCCGAGCTCGAAATGCTGTTTCGGCATGAAATCGAACGCCCGGGGCGTGCCCCAGCGTTTCACCTCCATATTGGCAGTCTCGTCGCTGCCGTCGGGCACGTCGGCGTCCAACACATTGGGCAGCCGGTCGAGCGCTGCCTTGACGGTGCCTTCCAGTTCGGCGGCCTTGGCCTCCAGCATTTCCATTTCGGTGCGCAGCGACGTCGCTTTTGCCTCGAGCACGCTCGTGTCGGTACCGGCGCGTTTGCCTTGCCCGACCTCGCGCGCCAGCGCATTTCGGTGCGCCTGCTTTTCCTGCAGCGCGGTCAGCGCCGCCCGCCGGTCGGTGTCCAGGGTCACGATACTGTCGGCCACCGGCGGCAATCCGCGGCGCGCCATGGCCGCATCGAACGCGGCCGGGTCCGCGCGGATCAACTTCATGTCATGCATCAGGCGGCTTCCGGCTTCGGTTCGACGAGGCGCGCCGCCAGAATGGAGATTTCGTAGAGTGCCACGAGGGGAAGCGCCAATCCGGTCATCGTAATCACATCCGGGGGCGCCAGGACCGCGGCGAGGGCGAAGCAGCCGACATAGGCGTAGCGGCGATATTTCCGCAGGCCGGCCGAGCTCACCAACCCTACGCGTGCGCACAGGCTCAGCAGAACCGGCAATTCGAAGGCGATGCCGAAGGCCATGATGAGTTTCATCACCAATGCAAGATATTCGCTCACCCGCGCCTGCAACTTGATTTCCGGCGCGCCGTTGCCGCCATGGGTCTCGAAGCTGAGGAAGAACCGCCAGGCAAACGGAAATACGAAATAATAGGCCAGCGCGGCGCCGAGTACGAACAGCACGGGCGTGGCAATCAGGAACGGCGCGAAGGCGCGCTTTTCGCTGCGGTACAGGCCCGGCGCCACAAATTTCCAGATTTGGGTGGCAACGACGGGGAAGCTGATAAAGCCCGCGCCGAACAGCGCCACCTTCAGGTTGGTGAAGAACGCCTCGGTCAATCCGGTGTAGATCAGCAAAGGCTGTTCGCCCTTGGAGATCATGATGTCCGCCAGCGGCGCCGCCAGGAACAGATAGATCTGCTTCGAAAAGATGTAGCTGACGACGAAGGCGCCGGCGAATGCCACGGCGCTCCATAGCAGCCGGCGCCGCAGCTCGATCAGGTGCTCGAGCAGCGGCATCGGCTTGTCGTCGATTCCGTCTGCGGAATTTTCGTTCACGTCGAGCGGCGCCATGGTTCAGATATCTTCCGAAACCGGCTCGGTTGCGGGGGGCGGGATGAACGTGGGCGGCACGAAGGTGGGCGCGGCGGCGGTTGGCACTGCGGCGGGCGGAATGAACGCCGGCGCCGGGCCGCGTGCCGGCTCCGGGGCGGCGGGCGGCTTCACCTGCACCCTGGGCGGCGCCGCGGCACCTTGTGTCACCGGCGGCACGCCGTGCTGCGCGAACGGATCGTCGAACGCGCGGGCCAGGGTGCCGTCGGAGTCGACGATGCGGTTCAGCGCGCCCCGCATGTTCATGCTCCGCAGGTCGCGCAGCGTGGATTGCACGTCGCCGAGGTCGGCGTCGCGCATCATCTCGTCCACGTGGCCCTGAAACTCGCCTGCCATGCGCCGCATCTTTTTCAGCACCCGGGTGATGGCGCGCACCGCCACCGGCATGTCCTTGGGCCCGATCAGCACCAGGGCCACCACCCCGAGCACAAATATTTCGGACCACGAAAAATCGAACATGGGAATGCGCCTTAAAAAGAGACGGGGGGTTTGGGGGGGGCGTCACGCCCCACCCAACCTTTCTTTCTTGCCCTCATATAACGCAAGGCGCCTCCGGATCGACCACCGCAGCCGGCTGGTCCAATACACGCGGCGGCTCGGTCACCAATTCCTCCCGCTTCGGCAGCTCCCGCAGATCGCGCAGTCCAAACTGTGCGAGGAACTGTGGCGTGGTGGCCCACAAGGCAGGCCGCCCCGGCACTTCCCTATGGCCGGCCGTGCGCACCAGGCCGGCCTCGAGCAGCGCGTCGAGCGTCTGCTGCCCCAACGTGGCGCCGCGGATTTCCTCGACCTGCGCGCGGGTGACCGGCTGATGCCAGGCGATGATGGCCAGCGTTTCCATGGCCACCCGCGGCAGGCGGCGGGGCCGCTGGATCACGCGGGTGAGGCGCGGTGCGAGGTCGGGTGCGGTGCGAAATTGCCAGCCGCCGCCGATCTGGTGCAGCTCGACGCCGCGGCCGGCGTAGCGGGCCTGCAGGGTGGTGAGCACCGAGTCGGCGTCCACGTCTTCGGGCAGCAGACCGGCGAGCTGGCGCGCGGGGACGGGCTCGGTGCTCGCGAAGATGAGCGCTTCGGCGAGGCGCAAATGGTCTTCGGCGGGTTCAGTCATGGGAGAAAAAGGCGTCCTGTTTGGCTGGGAAATCCCGCATTCCGCGACGCTCCATGACGGGCTACGGCTTTACGCTTCATTCGCGGCGCCTGGGGACAACATGATGGGGCCGAACGGCTCATCCTGGCGCAGTTTGAGGCTGCCGCCGCGCGCCAGCTCCAGCGACGCAATCAGCGTGCTCGCGACCGCGGCCCTGTGCTCCGGTCCGCTGAGGCCAGCGGGCAGAAACGCCTCCAAGGTGCTCCAGGGCGGCATGCGTCCGAGCGACGCAGACAGGCGCGCGCAGGCGTCCTGCACCGTCCAGAAATTCAGGGTGAGCTGCCGCGGCACGTAGGTGCGCTTGCTGGCGATGCGTCGGATCGTGTCGAGATAGCCGCGCAGCAGCGCGGGCAGGTCGGCCGCCAGGCCCGAATTGTCGGTGGCGACGAGCGACTCGGCGGTGCCGCGGGCGAACACATCGTGCCCGAGTTGCGGCCGCGCCCCGAGCCACCGTGCGGCGACCCGCATCGCCTCCAGTTCGCGCAGCCGCGCTGCCAGCGCTTCGGCCGCGTCGCCGCCTTCCTGCGCGGCTTCTTCCGTCGCGGGCAGCAACAGCCTGGATTTCAGCCAGGCGAGCCAGGCGGCCATGACGAGCCAGTCCGCCGCCAGTTCCAGCCTGATGCGCCGGGCGCCTTCCACCACCGCAAGATATTGTTCGACCAGCGCCAGGATGGAGATGCGCGCCAGATCGACCTTCTGCGCCCGCGCCAATTCGAGCAGCAGGTCCAGCGGCCCCTCGAACCCATCGAGCGTCAGGGTAAGCGCCTCGCTGTCAGAAGTCGGGGACATTCTGCACCCCCGCCAGCCAAAAAATGCCGTCAAACGCCCAGCCGAGCACGGGTCCCAGAACCGCGCCCAGCGGATCGACGTGGATGCCCATCTGTCCCAGCAGCGGCGGCACCGCGATCAGCAGCAGCACGGCGATGATGCCGAACGGCTCCGCGCGCGCCCACAGGGCGGCCAGCCGCCGCGGCAGCACGCCGACGATGATCCGCCCGCCATCGAGGGGCGGTATTGGCACCAGGTTGAACAGCCCGAGCACCAGATTGAACAGCATGAACTGCCACACGGCGGCGCCTACCATCGGGGACAGGTCCGGAATTCGGAAGGCGTGCGCGGCGAGGAAGGCCAGCGAAAAATTCATCGCCGGACCTGCCAGGGCGACCAGCGCCATCATTTGCCGCGGGAGCCGGAAATTGCGTGCGTCCACCGGCACCGGCTTGGCCCAGCCGAACATGAACAGCACCCGGCCCATCGTCAGGAGCTGGCCCAGCATCAACAGGCCCGGGAGCAGTAGGGTGCCCACCCGGTCGACATGCCGCACCGGATTGAGCGACAGCCGGCCGGCCCGCAGGGCGGTTTGGTCGCCCAATGCCAGCGCCGCGTAGCCGTGCGCCACTTCGTGGAGAATGATGGCGGTCGCGGCCAGCACCACGACGAGCAACAGATGCGGCAGTAATTCGCTCACGCCAACCTGCTCATGCCAACCTGCTCATGCCAACAGGGCCGCGCGCTCTGCTGCCAGGGCCGGCGGGTCCAACGGTTCGCGCGCGGTTTCGGCTTGCGTCCGCGCCGCTTGCAACCGCGCCGCGAGATCCGGCGACAGGGCCGGCACCGCCGCCAGCACGGAACCTGTGTCGGCAAGGTCCCCGGAGCAGTGCAGCGCCACGTCGCACCCGGCGGCCAAAGCGGCGGCGGCGCGCGCGCCGGGCGTGCCGGTGAGCGCCCGCATGGCGAGGTCGTCGGTGATCAGCACGCCGCCAAACCCGGTCGTACGGATAACGCTGCCGATGATGGTGGCTGACTGTGTCGCGGGAAAAACCATGTCGCGGGCCGTGTAGCGTATATGGGCGGTCATCATCCAGGGCAGCCAGTCATTGACGCGAAAGGGCAGCAGGTCGGCTGCCGCGATGTCGTCGAGCACGGGCAGTTCCAGATGGCTATCCGCGCGCGCCCTGCCATGGCCGGGCGCGTGTTTGCCGATCGGCTGCACCCCGGCCGCCAGCAACCCGAGCGCCATTGTGCCGCCGAGTGCGGCCACCGCGCGCGGATCGGCGGCAAAGGCGCGGTCGCCGATGACGCCGTGACCTGCGGGGTCCAGCACATCCAGAACCGGTGCGGCGACGAGCGAAAATCCGGCGCCGGCGCAGTCCGCGCCGATCAGGGCGCCGGTCAGCCAGGCGGCGCGCAATCCCTGCGCCGGAGCGCGCTCATGCAGGCGCCCGATGTCACGCGCCGGCGGATGCGCGCGCCAATGCGGCGGCCGCAGCCGGGCGACCCGGCCGCCCTCCTGGTCCACCATCAGAAGCGCTTCGGGTGCGAGCAGGGTTCGGATCGCGCCAGCCAGCGCGGCGAGTTGCGGCGGGTCGTGGATGTTACGGGCGAACAGGATAACGCCGAGGGGCTGTTCGGCGGATAGCAGATCGATTTCCGCTGGCGTGAGGGATTGTCCTGAAATGCCAACGATGGCGGCTTTGGTCACATGAAGGCGGGAAAAGGAAGGAAGTATTTCTTTTTTGAAAAAAAGAAACAAAAAACTTTTTCTATTTTGCTTCCGCAATCATATCGCATGCCTGGCGCACCTTCAAGGAGACAAAAGTTTTTTGGTTCTTTTTTTCAAAAAAGAACGGCTTCCTTTTGTTTAGAAAGCCGCAATCGAACAATCGGCCCCGCGAGCCCGCAAGGTCGCGCAAAAATTATTGGCTTCGTTCACACCCGGGAACGGCCCGGTTCGCAGACGCCACATCGTTCGCCCGGCTGTCTGCACGCGCGAAATCTCCGGCCGGCGCCGGCCCAGCAACTCGGGCCATTTCGTCACCAGCGTGGTCCATTCGCCATAGGCCGCCGCCGAATCCGTGAATGCGGCCAACTGCACGTGAACAGCTGGTTCCGGCGGCGCAACCTTGCCATCCAGCGGCAACGCCGCGGGCGGCGGAATATTGGTTTCGTGCGCCAGGGCCGACGCTTGCACGGCCGCCGGGCTGGCGACGATTTTTGGCGCCGACGCGGCAATTTTCGCGGTTTCCGCAATCTTCGCGGTGGCGGCGTTTTCCGCGGCTTGCCGTGCAAGCTGCTTTTTCACCGCCTGAAGCTGCGCGCGCAGAGCGTTGATCTCCGGCTGTTCAGCCGTTGGGCCCAGGGCCTGAGCGCCGTCCGGCCCGGCGCTGAGCTCGGCCCCTGTCAGCTTCATGCCGCCGGCGTCCAGCGGCTTGACGCGGACGGGACCCGCCGGCGCTTCGACCAGTGGCACGCCGGCGTGGCGGTGGCCCAGCAGCTTGGCGCCGCCGATTGTCAGCACGGCGAGTCCCGCGAGACCCGTTGCCACCACGCCGATGCGCCGCAGATTCGTCAGCGCAATGCCCGGCTTTTCCGGCCGGTAGCTCGGCCGGAATTCCGCCCGCAGCCGCGGCGCTTGTGGGTTTACCCGATCAGACATGCCTCACCGCATCTCCTCTACCGGCGTCACGCCGAGAACACCCAGTCCTGCGCGCAGGACACAGGCAACCGCGGCGACCAGCGCGAGCTTTGCACGTGTCCGCTGCGGCGCCGCCTCCTGGATGAAGCGCAGTGCGGAATCGTCCCTGCCCCGGTTCCACAGCATATGAAAGTCGGCCGCCAAGTCATAGAGAAAAAACGCAATCCGGTGCGGTTCTCGCGCCAGCGCCGCACCTTCCACCGTGCGCGGCCACTGCATCATGCGCCGGATAACGGCCAATTCGGCCTCGTCGGTCAGGCTCTCGAGCGGTGCTTCGGCCAAGGCCGCCGCGGTGACCGAAACCGCGCCCTGCTGCGACTCGGCCAACCGCAGAACCGAGCGGCACCGCGCGTGCGCATACTGCACGTAGAACACCGGATTATCGCGCGTTTGTGTCACCACCAGATCAAGATCGAACTCCATCTGTGCGTCCGACTTGCGTGTCAGCATGGTGAACCGCACGGCATCCCGCCCGACTTCGTCAATCAGGTCACGCAACGTGACGAAACTGCCGGCGCGCTTGCTCATCCGCACCGGCACGCCGCCGCGCAGCACATGCACGATCTGGCACAGCACGATCTGCAATTGCTGTCCCTGGGTGGCCAATGCCCGGACGGCGGCCACCATCCTGGAGACATAGCCGCCGTGGTCGGCGCCCCACACGTCGATCATCAGCGCGGCGCCGCGCGCCATCTTGTCGGCGTGGTAGGCGATGTCGTTGGCGAAATAGGTGTTGCTGCCGTCGCTCTTTCGCAACGGCCGGTCCAGGTCGTCACCGAATTCGGTGGCGCGGAACAGGGTCTGCGCGCGCGGCTCCCAATCCTCCGGCGTCTTGCCGCGCGGTGCCTCGAGAATGCCTTCATAGATCAGATTGCGGGCGCGCAGCGTTTCGATGGTGCGATCCACCGCACCGCTCTCCAGCACCGCGCGTTCGCTGGAAAACACATCGTGCACCACGCCGAGTGCCGCCAGGTCCTCGCGAATGGACGCCAGCATTTTCCCGATGGTGAAATCGCGCACCGTATCGAGCCAAATCTGGGCGGGCGCGATGGTGGCGCGGGGTCCCGCCAGCGCATCGCCGTGCGCCTGCACCAGGGCGGTGCCGACCGGCACCAGATAGTCGCCGCGATATTGCAGTCCGCCGGGCACGGCCGCGGCGTACTCTTCCTCGGTCAGCGTGGTGCCGAGCGCCTGGAGGTAACGCCAATAGGCCGCCCAGGCGAGTGCCACGACCTGGGCGCCGGAATCGTTGACGTAGAATTCCTTCGTTACCGCAAACCCCGCCCGGCCCAGCAGGTTTGCCAAGGCGTCGCCGACGACGGCGCCGCGGCAATGACCGATATGCATCGGGCCCGTGGGATTGGCCGACACGTATTCGACGTTGACCCGCACGCCCTGCCCGATGTCGCTGTCGCCAAAGGCCTCGCCGGCGCGCAGGATGATCGGAATCTGCGCGTGCAGCAGGCCGATGCGCAGCCGCATGTTGACGAAGCCGGGACCGGCGACATCCGCCGCGGCGATGTCCGGCAGGGCCGCCAGCGTGTCGGCGATGTGCCGCGCAATGTCCGGCGGCGGCCGCCGCACCGCGCGCGCCGCGACCAGCGCCGCATTCGTCGCCATGTCGCCATGCGCGGGGTCGCGCGTGGGCGTTACCTCCACCCTGTCCGCGACGTCATCCGGAAGGTCGGGGTAGCTGGCGCGCAGTGCCGCCACGACATGCGCCCGCATGTCGGCATAAAGATTCTCGGTCAATTTAGTCCTTCCCGCCGGCGCGCGCACCCGGTCCGCGGGTCCGCATTAACGTCACGCCGAGTCTATACGCGCGAATATCGTGCAGGGCGTAGCTGAACCTGTGAAGATTTGGGTGATATAGGAATTTTTTCATTGCCATTTTACGAAATTCGTTATATCTCTTGTTTAGGATTCGAACGCGCGGGCAACGGCGCTCGAAAAATCGTTACCCGCGTAAAAAAACAACTTGAATACCCGCCGCGGTGTATGCTGCGGTGCACAAAACGCCAAATGCCAGGAGCCAGCCGCGACAACACCCAAGCCCTAAGGATCTGACCCGTGGTTCAACTTGTTCTGATTTATTGCCTCAGCAAGGACGCCTTATCCTGCGTCGAGCGCCGTCCGCCGCTGGATCTCGATCCCAGCCCGATGGCTTGCATGATGGCCGCCCAACCGCTCGCGGCGCAGTATCTGGAAGAACACCCGGCCTATAGACTTACCGCCTGGCGCTGTGAAATCAGCAATCGTCCGGAGCGCGCCGCCTAGAGCCGCCGTTTCAACCGCGTCCTGACGGCCCGGCGTGCGGATGCGCGCTCTGCACACGGGCGCGTATTCTTATACCAACCGTCCTTGATGTTGACTCTTCGGCATTGCCTCCGGCGGGCGGGGGGCTTCGCCCCCCTGCACCCCCCACCGGCGTGCCGCCGGCGTCGCAAATTGGCTGAATACCATGTGTGGACGGCCCGCAGGGTTCAAGTAGATCGCGCGATGCTGGCGTTGGTTCGAATGCGGTCATGTGTCCGGCCTTTGACGCAGGATCATTCCCGCTGGCCCAGATGGGTTCCGCGAACGACATCCAAACAATC
>CAJCIS010000016.1 GCA_903970435.1 Acidobacteriota bacterium
TGCCGCCGGCGTCTTTAGCGCTGCGCGGCACAAGTGTCTTGTGCCGCGCAGCGCTTGAGACGCCGGCGGCACGCCGGTCGGGGTCCAGGGGGTGAAACCCCCTGGCCTTCTTCGAAGAGTCAGTATCAAAGCGGATTGGTATGATGGGCCGTGTCCCGAACCTTCGTGCAGGCGCAGGACAAAAGTCTTTTGGTTCTTTTCTTCAGAAAAGAACTGCTTCTTCCTTTTCCTCAATAATTTTCGGTAGACACCGCTGCCGCCTGCACCGCCGAATAAGTGCGAAGCGCCGGCTTGAGGATCTTCTGTTCGAACAACGGTTCCTGATCGACCACATGGGGTGAATCGGGACGCGACGCGTTGCCATACGTCAGCAACGTCCCGCCCACCGAACCCGTCGGCGTAAATTCAATCACCTGCACATAGCCGTCGCCGCCATATGAAATGAATTCATTGAGCGCGCCCACATAAACCGGGTTGACCACGCGGATCGGGCCGAACGGGTCATCCGCGCCGCTCAGCGGATCGTTCGTTGCAAGCGCTGCCAAGGCTTGGGTCGCGCCCGTCCTATACGCCAGCGTGGTCTTGTGCGCGTCGCCCCATGGCACGCTCGCGCCGCCCTGTGATGCAAACGCGCTGGCAACCGCGGTGTAGGCGGAATCGAGATCAACCACCAGCCGCGCCTGGTTAACCGTGTCCAGGCCCCTCGGCGTGGTGATCGGATTGGCCGACTGCCACGGGATATGGAATTTCGGATGCGGCGAGTTGAAGGCCAGGCTCTTGTCCGGAACGATCGTGCCGTTGTCGGCTTCGATGTCGGCCACGACGTTGTTCCACCATTGCTCGAACAGCACGCCGCCCACGCTGGCCTGATCGGCGGTATGGTCCCACGCGCTCAGGATCGTCGCCGCCTCGCCGGCCGTCACGTCGCCGTTTTGCGCGGCCTCCTGCGCAAAACCGATCAGATCGTTCACAATGCGATCCGCCAGGAACATTTCGGTGGACATCTTGCCCGCTGTCACCTGCGCCGTATTCAAGGTGCCGGGCAGGGACAGGAACGCGGCCCCGTGCTGCGGCCGGAAATCCATCAGGTTCGGCGCGACATAGGGCGGATACCCGGTCGGCGCCAGGGTCGCGGGTTGCGGGATCGCGCTGGTCCACGGCGGATTGTTGCTGTTGGCAACCCAGCCACCCGCGGGATCCTGCGCATACGGCAATTGCGCGAACGGCAAGGTTTGCGTCCACAGTAGATCGGGCTCCGTCCCGTCCAGAATCTTGCCGAAATAGTCCGACCACGTGCCGCCGCTGCGCATCGGCTGGCGGCCGCCGAACAAGTAATAAGTGTGCGCCCTGTCGGCATAAATGACGTTGAAGAACGGCATCTGCAAAGCCGACTCGGCGGTCTGGAATTGTTGCAAGTTGGTCGACTGGATCATGTTCCAGTACTGCGTCACGAGCGAAGGCTGGTCGAGCCCCGCCACGCGCAACGCCAGCGCCTCCGTATTGCCGGCATTGAACGCCACCACCGGCCCGTGGATGGAGCTATAAACGTTCACCACCTGGGTCGTGTAGGTGCCGTTCGTCTGCAATATCTTCATCGAGCTGACAGTATGCTGCAGCGGCAGATACGTGCCGCCATAGAGATAGTTCGTCCCGCTCGCATCCAGCTTCAGCTGGTACAGGTCTGCGTTCTGAATGGTATTGTTGGTGTGCGTCCACCCCATATAGTCATTGAAGCCGATGCCGATGAAGGGGCCGCCGATAAAGGTGACGCCGCTGGCGTTCAGCGTCGGTGATTTCGGGTTACCAATGACCAGATTAGCCTCGATCCATTGGTAAATGCCAAAATTCTGGCCACCCTCGTCATCGTCGATCGGCTGATTTACCCCCCACGGCAAATGCGGATTGCCCATCAGAATGGGATTGCCGTCCGCGCTCTTGGCGGCCGATATCGCCCAGCCGTTGCTGCCGACATTGTGGCGCACCGGATTGAGCTTGCGCACGGCATCCAGGCCACCTTGTTGCCATGCCGAAATCTCGCCCGGCACATTGTCCTGCTCGACAAGAAACGTATAGTTAATGGTATTCAATTCGCCGGCCGTAATGTCGGTAGGCACCACCGGCAGAATTTGTTGCAACGCCGGCAGAATGTCGTTGGGGTGCTTGGCCGCATATTCATTGATGCCGGCGCAGAACGCTTGCAACACCATCTGCTGAAACGCGCCGCCCTGCGCATACCAGGCCTGCGCGCGCGCCGCGATGCCGTAGGTGCGTACCCGGGTGTCGTAAGTGACATTGAAATTATTCGGCCCCGGCCCAAAATATTCGGCCGACCGCCCCCGCGCCCGCGCCACGTTGTTCAGCAACGTCTCCACGTGATTTTCCATCTGAGCATAGCCCAGGCCGCGCACGACAGTGGGAATGTCCGGCCCATAAATGTGCGGCACAGCATACTGGTCCCACAAGATCTGCCCGCTGCCCGCCGCCGCCGGGCCCATGGCCGCCAGGCAAAAAGTCGTTGCCAGCAATACAGATCGCACACCGCGCCCACGGAGCACCATCGCGTTTTCTCCCACCTTTCTGGCCGGAATGCACCGGCTCGACAATCATCCAGAGTTGCCGCCGGCCGCGCAAGGGGGGAAAGCAGAAGGCCAGCGGCAGAGCCCCCCGGCCTTCTTCCTTTCTTCCCTTACGCCGCCAGCCTCTTCATGAACGCCGACAATTTATGCCGGCGGAGTTCGCTGCGGGCTTTGCCGTCGTTTGTCATGTAGTTGAGTTGCAGGCTGAAGCGTGGCCCGACATAGGTGCGGTGGCCATGCCAGGTGGTTGGCCCGTTCGGGAACACCAGCAGCGTGCCATTGGTAGGCGGTACCTCGACGGCGTAATCTTCCAGATCGTCTGGGCTGCGCAGCAGGCGCAGGCAGCCCTCCTGGTGCGCAAAGGCCGGTTGTTCCGGGTTCAGGTAGAGCAGGATCGTCACCCGCTTGGCCGCCGAGTCGGTATGGATCTGCCCGTCGCGGTCACGGCAATACACGCGCATGGTGAGCATGGTGGGCGCGTCGTCGAGCGCCATGTCGAGTTTCTCGGCAATCAGGTTCCGCAGCGCCGGGCCTTCCATTTCCGTCATCAGGGCGCGCGCCGCCGGTCCAAGCTTGAGGGCTTCGGGCGGGAAGGACCCGCCGCGCTCCAGCTTGGGCAGTTCCGCATGCACCCGCGCCAGGGCCAGGGGCGGCACAAAGTTCGGCACGAGAATGTGGCGGAAGGGGGTGTCGGCGACGGGGGCGGCTGCCAGCGCCGCGAAGTCCAGCTGCGTATGTGTGTTCATGGCGGCAAAATGATCCCGCGCCCGCGCCGCGGCAAGTCCCGCCGGTCCCGCCCCGAACATGTTTGAAACCTGCGCCCCCCAAGGGTAAGGCCGTGGTCGACCATGCATGTCCCGCCCGTCAACCGTGCCGGCCCGTTGGCGGCCTACCGTGCCCTGCTGGCCGCCGGCGCGCTGACGGCCGACGATAGCCAGGGGTTTGCCGCCGAGCGGCTTCAGGACCTGTGGACCAAGCTGCGCGGCTACGACCCGCCATTGCGGGCGCCTGCGTTCTCGCTCAGCCGCCTGCTGCGCCTGCGCCCCACCGAGGGCGCGCCGGAGGACCATGCCGGCGGCCTTTACCTCGTCGGCGAGGTCGGCCGCGGCAAATCGATGCTGATGGATCTGTTCTTTCAGCATGCCGATGTGGTGCGCAAGCGGCGCATTCACTTCCACGCGTTCATGCAGGAGGTGCATGCCCGGATACACGCGTGGAAGGCGGCCAACCCCGACGGCGCGGATCCCATTCCGCCCTTGGCCGACAGCATCGCGCTCGAGGCGGCCTTGCTCTGCTTCGATGAATTCCAGGTGAACGACATCACCGACGCCCTGTTGCTCGGCCGGCTGTTCACCCTGCTGTTCGACCGCGGCGTGGTTGTGGTGGCCACCTCCAACACGCTGCCGGACAATCTGTTCCGCGGCCGTCCCGGCCGCGATGCGTTCCTGCCTTTCATTGCGCTTCTGAAGCAGCGATTGGACGTCCTGGTGCTGGACGGCGCCACCGATTACCGGCGCCGGCGGCTGGGCGGATTGCAGGCCTGGCATGTTCCCGCCAACGCGTCGGCCGAACGCGCGCTCGACGCGGCATTCACCGCCTTCGCCAACGGCGCGGCCGCCGGCCCGCGGACATTGCGGGTCATGGGAAGGCGTTTTGCGGTGCCGCTGGCGGCCGGCTGTGTCGCGCGCTTCGATTTCGCCGCGCTCTGCGGCCAACCGCTCGGCCCCGGCGACTATCTGGCCCTGGCCACCCATTTCGAGGCGTTGGTGCTGGACGGGGTACCCCGGCTCAGCCCCGACAATTTCGACGAGGCGCGCCGTTTCATGACGCTCATCGACGCATTATACGAACATCGCGTGAAATTGGTTGCCAGCGCGGATGCCGCGCCCGATGCGTTGTATCGCAGCGGGGAGGGCGCGCAGGCTTTCGAGCGCACGTCGTCACGCCTGGCGGAGATGCAAAGCCGGAAGTATTTGGAGTTGGCGCATTTGACGTAGGAAGCAAGCCGTTCTTTTTTGAAAAAAAGAACCAAAAAACCTTTACGCCTTCGCCTGCACCAAGGTCCGGGGCCATGGCCGATACGTCAGGGATTGCATCAAGCGTAAAAGTTTTTTGTTTCTTTTTTTCAAAAAAGAAATACTTCCTTCCTCCCTACCTTACGTCGGCGCCATCGTGAAATTCGCCATCGTCAGGTTCGTCACCCCAAACAAGTTGATGTGCGTCTGATCGGCAAGCTCCAGATACGTGTTGCCGCCGCTCACGGTTTCGCTGTCAAGCGCCTGTTGCGCCGCGCCGGCCGCATAGCCAAACAGCGAAATCAGGTCGCTCGCACTATTGAAACCGAACACATTGCTCGTGCCGCCACCAAATCCGACGACGTAATCCAGCGACAACGATCCGCCGCCGGCGAACACGTCCGCCGTGCCATGTCCGCCATAAATCGATGCATTGGCGTCGTTCACCACGGCGGTCAGCGTCCCCGCGCCGCCCGATACGCTGATGGCATCGCCCGCTGCGCCAAACACCGTAACATTGCCGGTATCCTGCGACGCGTCGGCCAGCACATTGGCGCCGCCGGCTACCAGCACGGCGCTGCCCGCGCCGTCGGCGTAAAGGCTGGCGCCCGCGCCGCCCACCAGGGTGGAGTTGCCGGCACCCGTGTACATGACATCATGGCCGCTGGTTCCGCCGAAAATCAGATCGCCCGCGCTGCCACCCGTTGCGTACAATATTCCGGCCCCGCCCAGTACCGTGCTGGCCGTGGCGCCGCCCACGAAGTTCAGCACGCCCGATGTTCCGGCAAACACCAGCAGGCCGCCGCCCAAAGCGTCCACCGTATCGCTGCTGCCGCCCGCCACCACCGTATCGCTGTAGGGGGTCGAACTCGCCTCATTGACGAAGCCGCCGTCGCTGAGGAAAATCAGGTCCGACGCAATGCTGCCGGGCCCGTCCACCTGCAGCGTGCCGCCGTCCATCGCCTCGGTAAAGCCGGTGTAGGTATTGATGCCGGCCAATTCCACCGTGCCGCCTTGCACGAGCAGCGCACTGCCGCCGCTGATGACGCCGCCGATCGTTAGGGTGACGCCGGGATCGGCGCCGAGTGTGAGATAGGCGTTCGCCGCGGTCGCAATATTGTCGCCGAAGCCCGCCTGGCCGCCGCTCGTCTCCGGCGCCGCCGACAGGTAAATCAAGCCGGACCCCACCATGGTCACGAGCGAGCCGCCAAAATTGCTGCTGGTGTCGAGGTAGATGCTGCCGCCGTTGTTGATCGAAACGTTTCCGGTGAAGCTGCCGCCATCCTGCACATAGAGCTGGTTGATGTAGGCGGTTGCCGACGTGACGAGCTGGCCGCTCAAGCCCTCGACGATCACCGAATCGGCGTAGATGTAGGTGGCGATCAGGCTGCCTTCGACCGTCAGCAACGTGCCGCCGGTCATGTTGATCGCCTCTCCGGTGACGGAACCGTTCTGGTCGATGGTGAGCTGGCCGTCGTCGCCGACATTGAGGAAAAATTCGGCGCCCTTGCTCGATTCGGTGACGGTGCCGTCGAATGTCACGTTGTCGCCGCTGATCGTAATGGCGCTGATCGTGTCGTTGCCGCTCACCGTATAGCCGTTCGGCGACCCGGTATCGAAGACAACGCTGGCGGTCGCACCCGGCACGCTCGCGGGATGCCAGTCCTGCGCATCGGTCCATGACCCGTTATTGCCCGCGCCGCCGACCCAGGTGAAAGTCTGCCCCGGCGGCGGTGCCGCATCGGAATTCGGTGCGAAATACCCCAAACCTTGATAGGCGAGACCTTGGGCGGCAAGCGCCTGGTCCACGGTCCAGCCTGTCTGGCGACCATGATACGTCATCCGTTCCTCCCCAAGTCCCAGGTTGATTGCTATTTTTATGATCGCAAGAAACGCAGGGGTTTACGCTTCCGTCAAGCGTAATGAGGATCAGCCGCCGTTGCCGAACAACGCCCGTGCCCTGTCGATCACATGTGCCAGGTACGATTGGTGCAACCCTGGCGTGTGGGAATGATAATTGCCGACGGCGGCCGGCCAGTCGTGCCCCGCTTGTTCCCATTCCGACCGCAGGATCAGTCCGGCGGCGGCGATGTTGAAACACGGATCGGCGATCAGGCGCCGGCGCGTTTCATCCTCGCTGGTTTGTGTGCGGGTCACGGTAGTTACGTAGGCGGCGAGCGGCCGCACCCATCGCGTATTGATCTGCATGACGCCAAGGTCTGTACTACCGTCGGTATTGAGGTGCTCGGCGCCGGGATAACCGCCTTCCACCGCCTGTATGCTCGGCAGCACGCGCGGCGGCAGGTGGTAGAAATTCGCGGCGGCCAACATGCAGGCCAGGTAGGGCAGGGCCATAGGCCAGGCGGCTCCGGCGTGGGGACGCTTCTCCTAGCGATATTCGAGGGCCCGGGGCAACCCTCATGCGCCCACCGAGCCTGTCGGGACCCTGGCCAGATGAAGGCAGCTTCATGCGAAGCCGCCTTGCGGGCGCACCCGGCTTGGCGTCAAAACAGGGCAACGACGGCAGGAAAAGCAACCGTGCAGCAACGCAGTCACAAACAGCGCCGGCAGACAAGCGACGATGGCAGCGAGGCCGGCTTTACCTTGCTCGAGCTCCTGGTGGTGATCGCCATCCTCGGCCTCCTGGCGGCCCTGGTGGGACCGCGGCTGTTCAACGTGCTGGGCGGCGCCAAAACGTCGCTGGCCAAACAGCAGATCGAAAATATCGGCGGCGCGCTGGATTTGTACAAGCTCGATGTCGGCAGCTATCCCACCGGCGAGCAGGGCCTGGCGGC
>CAJCIS010000017.1 GCA_903970435.1 Acidobacteriota bacterium
TGGCGGACGGGGCGGCGGCGTTTTGTGAGGCGATCGAGGGGGTGCTGGGGGGGGCGTTCGAGGGGCTGGGGGCGCGGGCGCGTCTGGCGATGGTTGCGCATTATGATTGGGAGGTTACTTTGGCGCGGATGGATCGGTGGCTTAAGTAAGAAGGCAGTAAGCCGTTCTTTTCTGAAGAAAAGAACCAAAAGACTTTTGCTCCTGCGCCTGCGGAAAGGTTGAGGCCATGAACGGAACGGTGGGATTGCATCAAAAGATAAAAGTCTTTTGGTTCTTTTCTTCAGAAAAGAACGTGCTTCCTTAAGCCCTTGTTTTTGCTGACCTACTTTTGGGACGGACTCTCAGCTATTGGTCCGCAGCTTCACGCTGTTCCGAGGCGCCCGGATCTGTTACTTTTTGGTGCCCAGGCCGCCGAAGCGTTTGTTGAATTTGGCTACCTGGCCGCCGGTGTCCATGATGCGCTGGACGCCGGTCCAGGCGGGGTGGCTTTTGGGGTCGATGTCGAGGCGGATGGTGTCGCCTGCCTTGCCCCAGCAGGAGCGGGTTTTGTACTGGGTGCCGTCCGTCATCACGACGTTGATTTCGTGATACTCGGGATGAATGCCGGCTTTCATGGCAATGCCTCTGCGCAACAGGTGTGGCGCCCCCGATACCGACCGGGCGCGCGAAGCCAGGGCCTATAGCCGCCCCCGGCGGCGAAGCCAAGTAGCAAAAGTTTTTGCTTCTTTTTTCAAAAAGAAGTCTTCTTCTGCTTTCTTTTCTCTGGGTTAGGGATGTCCCGTGAACATCCTGTCCATCCAGAGCTGGGTCGCGTCCGGCCACGTCGGCAATGCGGCGGCGCTGTTTCCGCTGCAGCGGCTGGGGGCGGAGGTGACCGCCATTCATACCGTGCAGTTCTCCAATCATCCGGGGCATGGGGCGTTTGCCGGCCAGGTGTTTCCGCCGGCCGATACGGCGGCGCTGGTGGCGGGGTTGGACGCGCATGGGGCGCTGGGGGCGTGCGACGGGGTGCTTTCCGGCTATATCGGCGCCGCTTCGGTGGGCGGGGTTATCCTGGATGCGGTGGCACGGGTGCGGGCCCGGAACGCGGCGGCGCTGTGGTGCTGCGATCCGGTGATGGGCGATCACGGGCAGCTCTATGTGGGGCCCGGCATTCCGGCTTTCTTCGCCGGGGAAGCGGTGGCGGCGGCCGACATCCTGACGCCGAACCAGTTCGAGCTGGACCGGCTGACCGGGTTGCCGTCAGGCTCGCTGGGTGAGGCCAAGCAGGCCGCGGCGGCGTTGCGGGGGCGCATGCGGGACGGCGGGCCGCGCCTGGTGCTGGTGAGCAGCCTGCGCACCGCGGATACGCCGGCAACCCATATCGACATGTTGCTGGCAGGGGATGCGGGGACGTTTCGTATCCGCACGCAGCTGCTGCCGGCGCGGTTCAGCGGCGCGGGCGACCTGCTGGCGGCTTTGTTCTTGTTCCACGTGCTGGCGTTGCGTGATGCCGGGCCGGCGGCATTGCGGGCGGCGCGCAGCGTGGCGGGGGTGCTGTGGCACACATGGCGCGAAGGCGCGGCGGAACTGCTGATCGTCGCGGCGCAGGCGGAGCTTGTCGCACCGTCCCGGCCGGCTGAGATCGAGATCTGCTAGAGCGGCTTCAGTCTGGAGCGGCTTCAGTCTGGCGGGAAAATCGGCACAATCCGTCAGGCCGCCGGCTCGATAGGCACGATTCCAGTCAGGCTGATAATGCCTTAAGGCGACGCCCAAAATAGAACGCAATGAAGTTGGCGTCGCACCCTACGGTTCGCTGTTCCACGTGTTGGCGTCGGGTGATGCCGGCGCGGCGGAATGGCTGATCGTCGCGGCGCAGGCGGAATTCGTGGCGCCATCCCGTCCGGCGGACATTGAACGCTCGTGAGGCGGGGTGGGCGGGTCCGCAAGGACCGGGGGCGACCCCGGTCCCTGCGTGCCTTGCTGAAGCCTAGGACTTCTTGCCCGCCGACGAGGCGGTGGATCTGTGCGCGGTGCCCGACGTCTCATGCGCTTTTGTCGAATGCGTATGGGCCTCGGTGGAATGCTTGTGAGCGGCGTCGTGATCGCCCTTCTCATGATGCTCAGCCGCGGTGCGGTGTGACTTGGCCGCATTCTCGTGATGCTGGGCCGCGTCCTTGTGGCTCTGCTGTGACATTGACGAACTCCTATTTTCTTTGTGGTCGGGCCGCTCTCGGAGCGCCCGGGTCGGTCCAGCCGCAAGGCGGCCGGGCACGCAGTACGTGCGTCCCTCGAACCCGCCAAAGCAAGCGCTGGTTCCGCCGGGGTGCCCGCGGATATCGCGTTCGGCCGCGGTTGCAGCCTTGCGTCATGGGCCTGTTGCCTTGCACGCCGGCGGCGCGCAAGATGGAGGTTTGAATAAGCGAAGTCGGGGCGCGATGCCCACGCAAGAAGGGCGCGCGTCCCTCCACGGCGTGGAAAAAGGGAGCGTCCTGTCATGAGTGTTGCCGCCATCCTGAAACACAAGGGCCACGACGTGGCGTCCGTCTCGCCGGGCGCGCGGGTGCCGGAGATCGTCCAGACACTTTCGGAACGGCGGATCGGCGCCGTGCTGGTGCGTGACGCCGCGCGGCAGTTGCTGGGGATTGTCAGCGAGCGGGATGTGGTGCGCGGCCTGGCGCGCGACGGCGCCGCGGTGCTGGACATGACGGCGGCGCAGCTGATGACCAGCAACCTGCACACCATCACGCCCGCTTCGTCGGTGGCCGACGCGATGCAGCGCATGACGGACAGCCGGGTGCGCCATCTGCCGGTGCTGGAGCATGACGAGCTGGTGGGCCTGATCAGCATCGGCGACGTGGTGCTGGCGCGGCTGGACGAGCAGGCGCTGGAAGTGGACAATTTGAAGGCGTACGTCGCCGGCAATATGTGAGGGAGCTGTCGGCTGTCAGCTTTCCGCGGGCGGCCGTGAGTTGCTTGCGGCGCCGGGCTCCGTCATGTTCGCGACATTGCAATAACGGGATGCGCGGACGTGGCTTTACCGATCAAGACGATGACCGGCCTGGCGAGGAAGCCGGGCTGGATCGCCGACTTTCAGGCATTCATCATGCGCGGCAACGTGGTGGACCTGGCGGTGGGTATCATCATCGGCGCCGCTTTTACCGGCATTGTGCAGAGCCTGGTGAAGGACGTGCTGAACCCGGTGATCGGGCTGCTGACCGGCGGGGTGGATTTCTCCGAACTGTTCGTCACCATCAAGGGCCAGCATGCGGCGACCCTGGAGGCCGCCAAGCAGGTGGGCGCGGTGACGATCAATTACGGCCTGTTCATCAACGCCGTGATCCAGTTCGTGATCGTGGCCTTCGTGGTGTTCTGGCTGGTGCGGCTGATGAGCCGGTTCGTGCGCAAGGCGGAAGCCACGCCGGCGGCGCCGCTGCCGAGCGAGATATTGCTGACCGAAATCCGCGACATCCTGAAAGAGCGGGCCGGTAACGCCTCTGCGTAGACGCCGTTGTACACGGAGAAACGCCTCGCCTTGGCTTGGGAGCCCCGCATTCCGCTTCGCTCCATGACGGGCTACGAAGGGAAAAGACTCTTACGTAGCCAAAGTCTTTTGGTTCTTTTCGGCAGAAAAGAACGGCTTCTTTTCGTACGGAGAACGTCATGCCAGCCCACCTGACGCGCCTTGCCCTGATGGGCGTGCTGTTATCGGCGTCCGCGGCGCGGGCCGGCGATGCGCCGCGGGACTTTACCGCACAGGACCTGGTGACGCTGGATCGCGTCGCGGACCCGCATCTGTCGCCGGACGGGACGCGCGTGGTGTACGACGTACGCAGCACGGATCTGGCGCATAACAAGGGGGTGCACGCGATCTGGGTCGCGGGCGCGGGGGCGCCGATGCGGCTGGCGGCGTCGGAGGGGGGTGCCACCACCCCGCGCTGGGCGCCCGACGGGAAGGCGATCTACTTCCTGTCGTCGCGGTCCAAGTCGGCGCAGGTTTGGCGCGCCGATGCGGATGGCACGCACGCGGTGCAGGTGACCAACCTGCCGGTGCCGGTGGGTGCGTTCGCGGTGACGCCCGACCTGCATACGCTGGTGGTGTCGCTGCCGGTGTTTCCGGATTGCGAAACGCCGGCATGCACCAAACAGCGTCTGGACGGGCGGCATGCCGGCCGGGCCAGCGGGCAGGTGTTCGACAAATTGTTCGTGCGGCACTGGGATGAATGGGCGGACGGCACGCGCAACCATCTGTTCGCGCTGCACCTGGGCGATGACGGCGCGGCGGCCGGCGCGCCCGTGCCGCTGATGGCTCATTTCGATGGCGATGTGCCCAGCAAACCGTTTGGGGACGATACCGATTTCACCATCAGCCCGGATTCGCGCGCCCTGGTGTTTTCCGCCCGGGTGGCCGGCCGCAGCGAGCCGTGGAGCACCAATTTCGATCTGTTCCAGGTCGGGCTGGACGGTGCCGCGCCGCCGCGTGACCTGACCGCGGACAATCCCGCCTGGGACGGCACGCCGGTATTCTCGCCGGATGGGCGCTCGCTTGCCTACAAGGCGATGAAGCGGCCGGGGTTCGAGGCCGACCGTTTCGGTGTCATGGTGCGCGACATGGCAAGCGGCGCCACGCGCGAAATAGATGCGGCGTGGGACCGGTCGGTCGATAGCCTGGTATGGGCGCCGGACGGCAAGCATTTGCTGGTGACGCTGCCGGACCAGGGGCACGAAATCCTGGCGCGGCTGGATGTGGCAACCGGCGCCCATGTCGCCTTGACGCATGACGGCCACGTCGCCGCGGTGAGCGCCGCGGCAAACCGGATCGTGTTTGCGCAGGACAGCCTGGCCGGGCCGGCCGAGCTTTACGCGTTGCAAGGCGATGGCGCGACGCGCCTGACGTTCAATACGCAATCGCAAATGCAGGGCTTGCGGCTGGGCAAGTACGAACAATTTTCCTTCCCCGGCTGGCAGGGCGAAAAGGTTTTCGGCTATGTCGTGCGGCCGGCGGATTTCGATGCAGCGCGGAAATATCCGGTGGCTTTCATCATCCATGGCGGCCCGCAATCCAGTTTCGGCGATGGGTGGAGCTATCGCTGGAATCCGCAATTCTACGCCGGTGCGGGATTTGCCACGGTGTTCATCGATTTCCACGGCTCACAGGGCTATGGGCAGGGGTTTACCGACTCCATAAGTTCGCATTGGGGCGACCGGCCGCTCGAGGATCTGCAAAAAGGCTGGCACGCGGCGCTGGCAAAATATGCGTTCCTGGACGGCAACCGCGCCTGCGCGCTCGGCGCGTCCTACGGCGGCTTCATGGTGTACTGGATCGAAGGCAACTGGAGCGCGCCATGGAAGTGCCTGGTGGACCATGACGGCGTGTTCGACAACCGCATGATGGGTTATGCGACCGAGGAATTATGGTTCTCCGAATGGGAGAATGGCCACGCAACGCCGTGGGAAGCGCCCGGCAACTACGAACGCTTCAACCCGATCGATCATGTGCGCGCCTGGGACAAGCCCATGCTGGTCATCCATAGCGCGCAGGATTTTCGCATCCCGCTCGACCAGGGGCTGGCCGCGTTCACGGCTTTGCAACGGCGGGGTGTGCCGAGCGAATTGCTGACGTTTCCGGATGAGAACCATTGGGTGCTGAAGCCGGCTAATTCCTTGCAGTGGCATGCGACCGTGCTGGATTGGTTGAGGCGGTGGACTCAATGAGGGAGGCAAGGCGAAGAAAGTCGTTCTTTTTTGAAAAAAAGAACCAAAAAACTTTTGAGTTTTGGATGGCTGGGCGGGTTCCGGGCGCGCGGCTAGCTACCGCTTCGGGTAGTTTGTGAAAACGTAATCTTTTTCCGCTACCAGCGTGTGGCAGGCAAATCCGCACTTCGCATCGTGCGCCTGCGGCGGCGTGTCGGTCATGTTGCCGGGCCTGAATGTGTCGGTCGCGGCGTCGTACTCGAAAACGCCAAATCCCCAGCCGCCGCTGTCGGCGAATCTTTTGCTGTCCTTGGCCATGAAGTCGACGTCATCCAGATTACCCGGCAAGGTCGGGTTACCGGGTTCGGCGGTGTTCTTGAGCGCCTTCCAATGGATCTTCGCCATCTTGGCGCCGTCCGGGAAAGGCTTGCCGTTGCCGGGAATGCCGGCCTTGTAGGCGTCGATCATAATCCGGTTGCCGAGGATCGTTTCGATCAAATTTCCATTTTGACTGACGGCGATTGTTTGCCATTCGTCGTCGTTCCCTCCTTCGCAGATTGTGACCCCACGCAAGAACCGGCAGCCGCGGACAAGAGGAAAAGTTTTTTGGTTCTTTTTTTCAAAAAAGAACTGCTTGCTTCCTCACCACTGCTAGTGGTTAAAATCCAAGGGAAGAGTCCTTGGATTTTAACCACTAGCCTTTGTTTTTGTGGGCCGATTCACCTGACGCTCGGGTAGTGAGCGTGAGGATCGGACCACTAGCAACACCGCAATCCCCCGGCGCCAAATCGCGCCTGCTGACGCGCGGCGAAGAAGGCGTCGCGCGTGAGGGGTGGCTGGTTGGGGTGAACGGTGCGCAAATGGTCGACATAGGCGTCGTAGTCAGGCACGCCGAGCATGAGCCGTGCGGTCTGCGCGGCGAAATCAAGCGTTTTGGCGACGCAGCGGCATATCATAAGCGGCCTCCCTGGCGGTGACGTGCGGGTTGGCGCGGGCGGCCAGGGCGGCACGGACGCCGCACACCAGCATGGTCGACACCACGGCCAGGAACAACGCGGTGAGCGCGATGTTCACATGGTCGTTCAGAACAATCTGTTGCATTTGCCCCTGCGTATGGGCCGGCGCCAGCAGAGTGCCGGTGGCGATGCCGGCGGCGTAACGGTCGGCATGAGCAAGGAACCCGATCGCGGGGTTGGGCGACAGGATTTTCTCCGCCCCGGCGGTCAGCGTGCACACCGCCAGCCAGGCGGTGGGAAGCAGGGCGACCCACGCAACGCGTTGGCGTTTCAATTTGAACAGAATGACGCTGCACAATGTCAGCGCGATCGCGGCGAGCATCTGGTTGGCAATGCCGAACAGCGGCCACAGCGTGTTGATGCCGCCCAGCGGGTCCATGACGCCCTGGTAGAGAAAATACCCCCACGCACCGACCGCAATGAAGGTGGCGATTACCGTGGCGGGAAGGCCGCGGGCCAGGCCGGGAATCACCATGCCGGCGAAATCCTGCACCATGAAGCGGGCCACGCGGGTGCCGGCATCGAGCGTGGTGAGAATGAACAGCGCCTCGAACAGGATGGCGAAATGATACCAGAAGGCCATCAGGCGGTCGCCGCCCAGCACGTTGGAGAAGATGGTCGCCATGCCCACGGCCAAGGTCGGGGCGCCACCGGCGCGGCCGAGAATGGTCGCCTCGCCCACCCGGTGCGCCAGCGCGGTGAGCGCATCGGGCGTAATGGCAAAACCCCACCCGGAAATGATGGAAGCGGCGGTACCGGGGTCGGCCGTCACGACCGACGCGGGCGCGTTCATGGCGAAATAGGCACCCGGCTGCAGCACGCTGGCGGCAATCAGCGCCATGATGGCCACCGCGCTTTCGGCCAGCATGGCGCCATAGCCGATCAGCCGAAGATCGCTTTCGGTACCTGCCATCTTGGGCGTCGTGCCGGAGGCCACCAGGGCGTGAAAGCCGGAAACACTGCCGCAGGCGATCGTAATGAACAGGAACGGGAACAGGCTGCCGGCGAATACCGGCCCGGTGCCGTCGATAAAGCGGGTGACCGGCGGCATGTGCAGCGCCGGCAGCGTCACCGCGATGCCGAGGGCGAGCGCCGCAATGGTGCCGATTTTCAAGAAGGTCGAGAGGTAATCGCGCGGCGCCAGCAGCAGCCACACCGGCAGCACGCTCGCGGTAAAGCCGTAGGCCATCAGCAGCAGGGCCAGCGTCGGCGCCGACAAGGTGAAGACATGCGCCAGCGCCGGGTCGGCGGCCACGCGGCCGCCCAGCCAGATCAAGATCAGTAGCAGCACCACGCCGACGGCGGAGACCTCCAGCACACCGCTCGGGCGCACGAAACGGAGATACAGGCCCATGCCGACAGCGATCGGCATCGTGGCGGCGATGGTGAAGGTCCCCCACGGCGAGGCGGCCAGCGCCTTCACCACGATCAGCGCCAGCACCGCCAATAGGATCATCATGATGGCGAGCACGCCGACCGACGCCACGGTGCCGGCGAACGGACCCATTTCGGTGCGGATCATGTCGCCCAGTGAGCGGCCGTCGCGGCGCACCGAGAAGGCCAGCACCAGAAAATCCTGCACCGCGCCGGCCAGCACCACGCCGGCGAGGATCCAGAGCGTGCCAGGCAGGAATCCCATCTGCGCGGCAAGCACGGGCCCCACGAGGGGCCCGGCGCCCGCAATGGCGGCGAAATGATGTCCGAACAGCACGAAACGATTGGTCGGCACATAGTCCATGCCGTCGTGCCGGAGCGTGGCGGGCGTGGGGCGCCCCGCGTCGAGGCAAACGACACGCGCGGCGAGGTATTTGGCGTAGAAGCGGTAGGCAATGGCGTAGGTGCACAGGGCCGCGACAACGAGCCACAACGCATTGACGGTCTCGCCGCGGTGGAAGGCCAAAATGCCCAGGCTCGCCGCTCCGAGGACGGCCATGCCGCCCCAGATGAGAGTGCCGGACAGGGTTGGCCTGGTGTGCTGCATGTTTGGCAAATACGAGGCGGACGAAGAAAGGCCAAGGGGCTCTGCCCTCTGGACCCAAGCTGGGGACAAGTCCCCAGACCCCCCCCATCCCCTGAGCTTCCTTAAGTAACAGGTTCTAGTGACTTGCCCTTAGCTTGGGTCCAGGGGGCAGAGCCCCTTGGCGTCGCTTCGTGCAGCCTCAAAAAAATGGCGGCCATTGAGGCCGCCAAGTTTAGGGAGGAAACGTCCAAAAAGCGGCGCGGCCAAGGCCAGCGCTGCTCAAACTTGTCTAGCTGGCCTGACGGCGGGTGGCAAGCTTTTTGTGCTGCGACGCACAAGCGTGTTAAACGCCTGGCTTATAGTAGGCTAGCTCATCTCCGCCTCGATACGCTCGATTTCGGCGTCGGAAAAGCCGAAATGGTGGGCGATTTCATGCACCAGAACGCTCGCGACGAGGCGCCCCAGATCCTCGCCGGTTTCGATCCATTCCACCAGAATGGCCTCGCGATAGAGAAAGATGGTCTCGGGGAAAGCTACCGGGTCGCTGACACTGCGCTGAGTGAGGGGAATCCCGCTGTACAGGCCGGTCAACTCCCAGGCGTTTGCGATGCCCATTTCCTCCAGCGTCGCCTCGTCGGCCAGGTTCTCCACCAGAATGGCCACGCCCTTGACGTGCTGGGACAGCCGCTCGGGAACGGCGGCGAGCGCGGCCTCGGCCAAAGCGTGGATGTCTTCCTCCGACGGCGGGGTGGTGTAGGCTGGCATGACGATATCCTGAACACGGCAGATGGAGGCTAGCATGATCCAACGGCTGGACGAGACGGCGCGCGGGGAACTGTCGAAGAAGCTGCCCGCCTGGTCGGTGGTGGCGGGGCGGGACGCCATTCACCGGGCGTTCAAATTCGCCGATTTCTCGGCCGCCTGGGCGTTCATGAGCCGGGTGGCACTATTGGCCGAGAAGCACGACCATCATCCGGAATGGTCGAATGTTTATAACAAGGTGGAGATTACCTTGACAACGCACGACGCGGGGGGATTGTCCGTGCGGGATGTTTCCATGGCGGCAGCGATTGATGCGATTTAGGAAGGAAAAAGCAAGCAGTTCTTTTTTGAAAAAAAGAACTGCAGCAATCATGAGAATCTAAACCTCACTTCAAAAGTCAAAAGTTTTTTGGTGCTTTTTTTCAAAAAAAACTGCTTCTGTTTCTTCCTAAAAGTAACTCCAATTCAAAGCCAAAGTCCCATTGCTGAACATCGACTTACGGTCGGCCCCAATCGACACAATGCCGCATTTTGTTTTCAGATTCACGGTGTCGCGCTGGATCAGCAGCGTATGATCCGCCAGGAGCTCGCCGTCATCCTTGACGGAGATGTAGTATTTGTCGGGGATGTCGTCGAGAAACTTGGCCTTGTCGAGGCGAACGCTGAGGCCGCCCGCCGATACGACGGCGCCGGCCGCGATGCTGAAGCTGTAGCTCTTTCCGTCGCAGGCCGCGGCGGTGCTGGCCGCCAGCAGGGTGGACAAGGCGCAGGCAAGTGCGGGCAGCAGGCGCACCGGAGCGGGGCGGCCGGAAACCGGGCTGAACTTATCCATGCCGAATCTGTCCATGCCGAATCTGTCCACGATAGTCTCCTAACCATTCTGGGGCCCGCGTCGGTGGCCGCGCCGGGCCGTCCCGATGCGTTTCTAGCAATGCTTGCGGGCGTGTCATAGCCAAAGCCTTGCAGAAGCCGTGCCATGCGCCGGCGGCGGGCAAACCATTGAAATAAAGGGTGCCGGGGCGCGGCATGGCGGCGCTTGGGGGTGTGGCCAGCCAATAGCTGGCACGGGACGCCAGGTTGCGCCAGTACGGTGGAGTGGGCTGTAGCCTTGCCGCGTTGCAGCGCGTAGCCTGGGCGCACCCGACAGAACGCCAACCGACAGAGCTGCCGCATGCGATTTCCTTTTGTGTTTCTGACTTTTCTGCTGGCGGGTGCGCCGGCCTATGCGGCCGACCCGGCGCCGGTCGCCGCATCGCGCGGCATGGTGGTGACGGCGCAGCGTTTGGCGTCGGACGTGGGCGCCGACATTCTGCGGCAAGGGGGCAACGCCGTGGATGCGGCGGTGGCGGTGGGATATGCGCTGGCCGTGGTGTATCCGGAGGCGGGCAATATCGGCGGCGGCGGGTTCATGACCCTGCGGCTGGCGAACGGACGCAGCACATTCCTCGATTTCCGTGAAAAGGCGCCGCTCGCCGCGACCGCGACGATGTTTCAGGACAAGAACGGCAATGTGGTGCCCGGCCTGTCCACCGCGTCGTGGTTGTCGAGCGGCGTGCCGGGGACGGTGGCGGGCCTGGAGGCGGCGCGGGTGAAATACGGCACCTTGCCGCGGGCCGCGCTGATGGCGCCGGCGATCAGGTTTGCGCGCGACGGTTTTGCATTGACGCAGGGCGACGCGGTTATTTTCGACCTGATGACGCCGCATCTGACACAGGATCGGGCCACCGCGGCCATTTTCCTGCCGGGCGGCGCGCCGCTCAAGCCGGGGGATCGCCTGCGGCAACCGGCGCTCGCGGCAACATTGGCGCGCATCAGCCAGGATGGACCGGCGGCGATGTATCACGGGCCGATCGGCGCGGACATCGTGGCGGCGAGCCATGCCGGCGGCGGCATCCTGACGCAGGGCGACCTGGATCATTACAAGGTGCGTGAATTGCCGCCAGTGGAATGCGACTATCGCGGCTATCACATCATTTCGGCCCCGCCGCCAAGCTCCGGTGGTGTGACGATGTGCGAAATATTCGGCATTCTGCAAGGCTACGACCTTGCCGCCATGGGCTTTCATTCCGCGGCCGAGGTGCATGTGCTGGTGGAAGCGATGCGGCACGCCTACCGGGACCGTAATAACCGGCTGGGCGACCCGGATTTCGTCAAGAACCCGGTCGCCGAATTGATCGATCCCGCCTATGCCGCCTCGGTCCGCAAGCAGATCGATCCGGAACGCGCGACACCATCCGCGTCACTCGACGCAGCCGCGCCGGCGCATGAAGGCTCCAACACGACGCAATTCAGCATCGTCGACCAGGCCGGCAACGCGGTCTCCGTCACCTATACGCTGAACGAATGGTTCGGCTCCGGCCATGTCGCGGGCGGCACCGGCATCGTCATGAATGACGAAATGGACGATTTCTCCGCCAAGCCCGGCAACGCCAACATGTTCGGCCTGATCCAGGGCAAGCCCGACGCGATCCAGCCCGGCAAAACGCCGCTCAGCTCCATGAGCCCCACGATCGTGACGAAGGACGGCCATCTCGTCATGGTGGTGGGCAGCCCGGGCGGGTCGCGCATCATCACGATTACGCTCGAAGCCATCATCAACGTTATCGATCACGGCATGAGCATCCAGGAAGCCATCGACGCGCCACGCATCCACGAACAATTCCAGCCCGACCCGGTAACGCTGGAACGTTTCGCCCTCTCGCCCGAGACGCGCCAGATTCTGGAACAGCGCGGCTACCAGTTCATCGATCGCGGCTACTGGGGTGTCGCAGAAGGCATTCTGGTGGGTGGACCAACCTTGGCCGGGGGACATGGGGTGAGTGAGGAAAGCGCCTTGCCGATCACCCTGCTGGCCGTGCCGGGGGCTTCCCTATATGGCGCGCATGATGTTCGAGGGGGGGCGGGGAAGGCCAGTGGGGTGAATTAAGTGAAGGAAGGAAGCCGTTCTTTTTTGAAAAAAAGAACCAAAAAACTTCTATCTTTGATGCAATCCCTGGCCTGCCGGACAAGCTCCGAACCTTTGTGCAAGCGCAAGGACAAAGTCTTTTGGTTCTTTTCTTCAGAAAAGAACTGCTTTTTTTCTTAAAAGCGCGGCGCGGCCGGAAAAGGCCAAGAAGGAAGCAGTTCTTTTTTGAAAAAAAGAACCAAAAAACTTTTGTCTGTTATGGGCAAATCCGACCTTCGGGATGCCAGCCGAAATGCGGAAACATCCATGCGGTCTGCTGCAGAATGAGCGTGTTCATGTCGTCGGTCAGCGTATCGTGCCAGCCGCCGGTGACGCCCTTGCGCAGAAAATCCTCGTCGCGCGTTTCGCCGGGGCGCCGGCCGCGACTCATGGATTCGAAAGATGAATCCTGAACGGCGCGTGCAACCTGGCCGGCCTCAGCGGCCACGCCAAGGAACCCAAACATTTGCGCGACGACGCTTTGCGGTGCCCGCTTGAGGTTTTCATAGGTGACAATCATCGTGTCGTTCGGAAAAAGCTGCCGCAGCGCCAGCGTCGCGCGGGCAACCCGCACCAGGGTCGGCAGCAATTTCACGATCATGGCGCGCTTGCCTTCATTCGGATCGCCGTGAGAATGCTGCTTGTGCCACAAATGCCAGGCGGAGGCCAGCACATTGCGCGGATCGCGCGCCACGACGATGATTTTCGCGCCGGGGAACAGAGTCTTCAGTCGCGGAAACAGGATGACGTTTTCCGGCGATTTTTCACCGATGGCGGCGTAGGGCCGGCCGGCGGTCTGGCGCAATAACGAAACCAGAACGGCGGTGCCGAGCAAAATATCCGCATCTTCCTTTTCAGGCTGCGGAAACCCTTCGAACCCCGCGAAAAGCTCCGTGTTCTTCGCCTCGATGGCGCCGCGCTGCGCCTCGATCAGCGTATCGAGCGGTACGGCGAGGTGCTGCATGAACAGGCCTTCGCCGCGGCAGCTTATATCCGGGTGGCGGTCGAGAATATGCTGCACCCAGGTCGTGCCGGACCGAGGTGCGCCGCCGATGAAGAACAGTTGCGTGCGCGCGACGGCTTGCAGCGCCTCGACTCGCTCGGCCCATCCGTGCACGCGAAAGCCCCCCTTTGGCGATGCGCCGAACCACGGCACCGGTTCGGTCGACTGTCAACGCGGTCTTGCCGAAACGGGTGTGGTTACCGGAAGGTGACTACTTGCGCGTTGGTTACCCCTGGCTACATGGGCTGCGTCGGCGTGGTTCGTGCCGGTTGCAGCCATGGTGGGAGGGGCGCGTGATTCTGATTTCAGGTGCGTCCGGCAATGCCGGCGGTGCCGTTCTGCATGCGGCGGTGGCCGCTTCACTGACGGTGCGCGCCATGTACCGCGACCGGCTTGATGCGGCCAAGGCGCCCCGCGGCGTGGCGGCCGTGGTTGCGGATTTCGGCGATCGCGAGAGCCTGGTCGCGGCGCTGAACGGGATCGAGCTTGTCTATCTCGTGTGCGGGCCGATCCCGCAGTTGGTCGAGCTCGAGAGCAACATGATCGATGCGTGCCGGGCGGCCGGTGTGCGCCATGTCGTGCTGAACTCCGCGCTGGGGGCGGGCCGCTTCCCGAAATCCTTCCCGAAATGGCATGAAGAGGTCGAGCAAAAGCTTCAGGCCTCCGGGCTTGGATACACGATCCTGCGTCCGAACGGCTTCATGCAGAACATCGTGGCCTACAACGCCCCGACCATCCGCACCGACCATGCATTTTACGCCGCGATGGGCGATGCGCGGGTGAGCCTCATCGACGTGCGCGATGTGGGCGCGGCCGCGGCCGCGATATTTGGCGAACCGGGGCGGCACAACGGCCAGACCTATGAGCTGAATGGTCCGCACGCGGTCACCAACGCGGAAATCGCCGCGCATATCTCCCGCATCATCGGACGCGAGGTCGCCTACATCGACATCCCGGAGGAGAACCAGCGCCAGGCCATGCTGGGCGCGGGGATGCCGGCCTGGCAGGCCGGCGCCATCCTCGAGCTTCAGGAATATTACCGCACCGGTGCGTGCGCGGACGTGGACGGCGTTGTCGCGGCACTACTGGGGCGGCCGCCCCGTACGCTCGATGCGTATCTGGACGAAAACAAGGCCGAATTCGCCGCGGACGCCCAGAACCCAGGGGTGAAATAACATGAACGGGTCTGCAGCACAGGACGGGATTCACGCGAAGACCGGCATGAGCCATGCCGAAATGAAGCAGTTCATTCGCGACCATTTCGAGGATTTCGTCAATCGGCAGCGTCTCGAGGTCGCCGATATCAATTTTGCCCCGGACTTCGTCGATCACGGCGACGATGTTCCGCCCGGTCTGCCGCCTGGGCCTGCCGGCGCCAAGCAATATGTCGGTGGCGCGTTGCGGCATCTTCCCGACATTCATGTCACCATCGAGGACATGATCGCCGAGGACGACAAGGTGGTGGTGCGCAACCGCTGGACCGGGACTGACGCCGCGTCCGGCCAGCGGGTTGAATTTTCCGGCATCGTCATCTGGCGCATCGCCGGGCGCCAGATACGGGAGCGGTGGGCTTTCTTGCAAAAGCCGCATCCGGCCGCTCAGTGAGTGGAAGGAAGCATTTCTTTTTTGAAAAAAAGAACCAAAAAACTTTTGTCTGTCGCGCCGGGTTTGGCGGGGATGGATCCGCCGGCCGATATTCTTGCAGCCGATTGTCCGGCCCGCCGCGTGCTGTCCCTGATCGGCAACAAATGGACGCCGGTCGTCATCTATTGCCTGTCCGGCGGCGTGCAGCGCTTCAGTGCGTTGCAGCATCGGATCCCGGATATTTCCAAGAAGATGCTGATTCAGGTCTTGCGCGACATGGAGCGCGCCGGGCTTGTCGAGCGCACGGTGTATCATGTTGTGCCGCCGAAGACAGAGTATCGTCTGACGGATGCCGGCATGCATTTGCACGAGCCGGTGGCGCTGCTGTGCCACTGGGCCAGCAACAACACGCCGCTGCTGAACGCCATCGACGCTGCGCGAGAAACCGGCGTCCGCGCCACACAAAAATGAATAGCGCCGCCGGACGCCAGAGCAAAAGTTTTTTGTTCTTTTTTTCAAAAAAGAACTGCTTGCTTCGTTAACTTCCTTTCCCTCCCTAAATCGCCAACCGCCGAGAAGCCTTCCAAGCCTCCGTCCGGTCATGAATATACTGCCGGTAATCCAACTCCGTCCGCAACGGAGGCATGGTGTGGTGCATGCCGCCCGCCGCGTCCGGCACCGGCAATTGCGACACCAGCTCCGCATGGACCTGCAACAGGTGGGAGGGATGCGCGAACGCCGGGTTGGGTTCGTTGAATTGTGGCACGGTGACGCCGGCCAGCGGATCGTCGGTGCGGGGCGTCGTCAGGGTGAGCACGGCAGACACATCCGGGGCTGCCGCGTCGCGCGCCGTCAAGGACGGCAAACCGAAGCGTGTCTGCACGGTTTTCAGGATCGAGGTATGGTCGAACGGCATGCTGCCGTTGGGCACGCGGAACACTGTGCCCGCCGGTATTAACGGCGAGACGAGCACGGTGGGGACGCGCGGGCCGAATCGGGTGAAATCGAACCCATATTCCCCCGCCGTATTGTCCGGCGGCACTGCGCCGGAGGGTGGCGCCACATGGTCGTAACAACCGCCGTGCTCGTCGTATGTCAAGATCAGCAGGGTCTGATTCCAGCCCGGCCCGTTGCGCAAGGCGGTATATACGTCGTGGATCAGCTGCTCGCCCAGTGCGACATTGTAGTTGGGATGCTGGCTGTTGCCGGTTGCCTCCCAGCTCGGCTCGAGGAAGACGTAGGATGCGAGGGTGCCGTTCGCGGCCGCGGCCTGGAAGTCCGTGAACAGGCCAAAATGACTTTCCGCCTGGTTCACCGTGTCGGTGAAATCGGTGCGGGTCAGCGGGCTGGCGTTGTAGCCGTAGATCGACCAGCTCACATTATTCTGCGACAGCAAGCCGAAAATGCTCGGCGCGGTGAACGACTTGGTCTTGTCGTCCATGTGGCCCTGCGAGGTGGCCGCGCAGGCGAAGGCGCGGTTCGGCAACGTTTCGGTGGGCGCCGAACCGTACCAGTGATCGCACACCGCGAAACCACGCGCCAGCCCGGACAGGATCGGCAACGTTTGCGGCGTGAACATGCCCATGATGCTGTTTGCCGTCGTGCCCGGCAGGATCGACCAACCGGACTCCTTCGACTCCCAGCCGAGCGTATAGGCAAAATCGCTGATGAAACCTTGGTTGGTGGCGACGGGCGGCGTGGGCGCCGTGGTGGTGCCGAACAATTGTGAATTGGTGGCACTATAGCCTTCGCCGGGATCGGCGCCGGGCATGAAATAGAAATTCTGATCGGTGGCCTTGATCTGGTACAGCGAAACCGGATTACCATTCGCATCCGGATTGGTCTCATTGCCGGTCAGCCCCTCGAATGGCTGCCCCGTGGGCGAAACATTTCCGGTATCTTGGTAGAGATAGCCGAGCATATGGTCGAACGACCGGTTTTCCAACATGAGGACGACGATGTGATTTATGGCGCCGAGCTGGTTGCCAGCGGCAACCGGTGCCGGTGCCGGTGAAGATGGGGCGGTGGGAGTTGGTGATGCGGCGGTTGGCGACGCAGGCGCCGGTGTGGGGGT
>CAJCIS010000018.1 GCA_903970435.1 Acidobacteriota bacterium
ACCGGTCCTGCCAACCCCGCCATTCCCTTCATGGACCTCCGTTCCGGCAATCGCTGGACGCTGCGCCCCAACCGCGGCCGCATCCCCTTCTGGCTGCTGAGCCAATCCCGCCGCGTCCCCGGCACCTCGCCGCTCGACTACCTCCCCCTCCTCAAGCTCGGCCACGCCCGCCCCACCGACACCGTCGCCGGCAGCTTCCCTGATGGCCCGCTCTATCGCCGCCTGGTGGAACCCTTTGCCATAGCCGCCCTCAACACCCCCACCATCAATGGCGCCGCCCGCCTGCTCGGCGCCGTCATCGACGAGACCCTGGCCCGCGGCGGTGAGGCGTGCGCGCCGCTTTTGCCGCGCGAAGGCCTGTCGGAATCCTTCATCGACCCCGCCGTCGCCACGCTCACGGCCGCGGGCGCCAGCGTGCTCACCAGCACCCGCATCAGCGGCCTCACCTTCGGGCAGGACCGCGTCGCCGCCCTCAGCGGCCCCAACGGCCCCATCCTGCTGGGCCGCGCCGACCAATTGGTGATCGCAACCCCCCCCTGGATCACCGCCGACCTGCTCGGGGACCTGCAAACCCCCAACGAGTTCCAGGCCATCCTCAACCTGCATTTCCGCACTGGCGCCGACCCCGGCGAGGCCGGTTTCTGGGGCCTCGTCGGGGGCACCAGCGAATGGATCTTCGTCAAGCAGGGCGTGGTCTCCGTCACCATCAGCGCGGCCAACCGCCTGGTGGACCGCAGCGCGGAGGATTTGGTGCGCACTGTCTGGCCCGAAGTGCGGCGTGTGCTGAGCCTGCCGGAACCCCTGCCACCCTGGCGTGTTGTCAAGGAGAAGCGGGCGACTTTTGCTGCCACACCCAATCAGCAGTTGCGTCGCCCGTCCGCCACAACCCAGTGGCAAAACTGCACGCTCGCCGGCGACTGGACCGCCACCGGATTGCCCGCAACGATCGAAGGTGCAATCAGATCAGGGGTGGCCGCGGCGGGGGCGCTGCGAGTCGCCGCCTAAGGCAGCGGCCGCACATAAGGTGCGGCAGCGCGCCGACAAAGCTGCCGCCTCAAACGAAGGCTAGCTGGAGCATGCGACCCTGATGACGGCCGAAACCAAGGATCGCACGGGCGCCCTGGAGGCGTCCATCGCGCGCGCCGCCGGCGCCTTGCAGCGGCGCCAGCAGCGCGACGGCCATTGGCGCTTCGAGCTCGAGGCCGACGCCACCATACCGGCCGAATTCATCCTGCTGGAGCATTTCCTCGATCGTATCGATCCCGCCCTGGAATCCCGCATCGCCGTGTATTTGCGCGAAATCCAGGGCGCGCATGGCGGCTGGCCGCTGTTCCACGGCGGCGCGTTCGACCTGTCGGCGTCGGTTAAGGCCTATTTCGCGCTGAAAGCGGTGGGCGATGACCCCAAAGCCCCGCACATGGCGCGCGCCCGCGACGCCATCCTGGCGCATGGCGGCGCCGAGCGCACCAATGTCTTTACGCGCGTGCAGCTCGCCTTGTTCGGCGAAGTACCGTGGCACGCGGTGCCCAGCATGCCGGTGGAGATCATGCTCCTGCCGCAATGGTTTTTCTTTCATTTGTCGAAAGTGAGCTACTGGAGCCGCACCGTCATCGTGCCGCTTCTGGTTCTGATGGCGAAACGGCCGCGCGCGCGCAATCCGCGCCAGATCCATATTCGGGAGCTGTTTTGCCGCGATCCGGACACGATCCGCGACTACATACGCGGCCCGTACCGCTCCGGCTGGGGCCGTGCCTTCAAGGCACTGGATGTGGTGCTGAAGGGCATCGAACCGGCGTTCCCGCGCGGCGTGCGCGAAGGCGCCATCAACCGTGCGGTGGATTTCGTCATCGCGCGGCTGAATGGCGAGGATGGCTTGGGCGCCATCTATCCCGCCATGGCCAACAGCGTGATGATGTTCGACGCGCTGGGCTATCCCGCATCCCACGCCGATGCGGCGATTGCCTGGCTTTCGGTGCGCAAGCTGCTGGTGGACGACGGCACGCGCGCCTATTGCCAGCCCTGCGTCTCGCCCATCTGGGACACCGGCCTGGCCGCGCACGCCATGGCCGAGGCGGCCTACGGCACGGCGCTGCCGACCGAGCCGGTGGAGGCGGCGAGCACCTGGCTGGTCGAGCGCCAGATCCTGGATGTGAAGGGCGACTGGGCCGTCCGCCGCCCGGACGTCGCACCCGGTGGCTGGGCGTTTCAATACAACAACGCGCACTACCCGGACGTGGACGACACCGCCATGGTGGGGATGATCCTGCACCGCAACGGCGATCCGGCGCACCAGGAAGCGATCGATCGTGCCCGCGAATGGATCGTCGGCATGCAGAGCAGCGACGGCGGCTGGGGTGCCTTCGAGCCCGAAAACACCCATTTCTACCTGAATCACATTCCGTTCGCCGACCATGGCGCCCTGCTCGACCCGCCAACCGCGGACGTCACCGCCCGGTGCGTGAGTTTCCTGGCCCAGATCGGCATGCGTGCCACCGACCCGGTGTTGCAGAAGGCGCTCGCCTATCTCAAGCGCGAGCAGGAAGTGGACGGTTCATGGTTCGGCCGCTGGGGCACCAACTACATCTACGGCACCTGGTCGGTGCTCTGCGCACTGAACGCGGCCGGCGTGCCGCCGCAGGATGGGTCGGTTTCGCGCGCGTGCGACTGGCTGCTCTCGGTGCAGCGCGACGATGGCGGCTGGGGCGAGGACGAGGAAAGCTACGCGCATGCCAAGCCGGGAACATTCACCGAAAGCACGCCGTCGCAAACCGCCTGGGCATTGCTCGGTTTGATGAGCGCCGGCCGCGCCGATCATCCCGCTGTCGGCCGTGGCATTGCGTGGCTGCGCGCCACGCAGAAGGATAATGGCGAGTGGGATGAATTGCCTTATACGGCCGTGGGATTTCCGCGCGTGTTCTATTTGCGGTATCATGGGTATAAGCAGTTTTTTCCGTTGCTGGCGCTGTCGCGGTTCCGCAATCTTGCGCGGTCTAACGACAAGAAAGTTCAGTTCGGAATTTAAAAGGAAGCAGTTCTTTTTTGAAAAAAAGAACCAAAAAACTTTTACTTTTTTATGAAAAATGAACTGATTTCGGAATGATCGGCATCGTCACTGGCCTGACCGCCGAGGCCCGGATGGCCGCTTTCCTCGGGCACGCCAAGGCCGGCGGCGGCACGCCAGCGGGTGCTGTGAAAGCCGCCAACGCGTTGCTGGAGCGTGGCGCCACGTCGCTCATCAGCTTCGGCTTTGCCGGTGGCCTGAATCCCGTGTTGCCGCCGGGAACGCTCATCATACCCGGCGCTGTCCTGACCGGGTCCAGGACATTGTCGACCGACGTGGCGTTGACCCGCGCACTCGGCGGGCCGCTTTACACGCTTTATGCGGGCGCCGACCTCGTCGTCACCGCCGCCGGAAAGGCAAGCCTACACCGAAGCACGGGGGCCGACGCCATCGACCTCGAGTCCGGCGCGGTGGGGGATGTCGCCGCCGCGCACGGTGTGCCCTTCGCGGTCCTGCGCGCGATTTGCGACCCGGCTGATAGCAGTTTGCCACCGGCCGCCATCATCGCGCTGGACGCGCGCGGCGCCATCGCGATCGCCCGCGTTGCGGCTTCTGTCTTGCGCCATCCCGCCCAACTCCCGGCGTTACTGCGCCTTGCGGCAAATGCCGCGGCGGCCCGCAACGCCTTGAAGGGCCAGCGCCGGACAATCGGTCAAATCAGGTCGGAATAGGAAGTCAGCCTCACATCGGGCGGAACGCGGGTTTTCAGGAGCGCTTCGAACTCGGCGACATGTTCATACGCCGGCATGTGGCGCCGCAAGATATCGTCCTGAGCGGTCGCGGGATGAAAATACAGCTCGGTCAATCCATCCGGTAGCCGATCGACCAGCCTCTGCACCAGGGACGGTGTCATGTGTCCGCTCGCCCCCAGTCCGAACATCGCGTCGTTGGTCAGCATGCCGGCACGTGTTGCCTGGCGCCGCAACAATCCGCTCCAGGCGTACAGCGCACGGTCGCCAAAACGCCTTGCCTGCCCTGCCATTTTCGGCTCAGCCGGCACCCGCACGGCGCGCAGGCCAAACGCCCGCCCGATGCTCAGCATCAGGTGCCCCACCACCGGATGGAGGTGCATGTGCTTGTGCGCGTTGGCGTGATCGAGCGGCAACCCGGTCGCGGCGAAGGCCTCGAATTGCGCCCGGATTTCGGCCGCCAGCTGCCGGCGCACGGCCCGGCTGAGCGCATAACGGAACCCCATGGCGATCTGGTCGGACGGAAACATACCGTCCGCGTTCACCAGGGTCGGTATGGCCTCCGCATCGAGGCAAGCTGGTCCCTCCACCACCACCAGGTGCAGGCCGACGCGCAAGCTGCCCCCCAGCGCCTTTGCGCGCCGTACCGCATCAGCCGCCGCCGGCGCCGCAACCATCAGGCTCGCGCTGGTGAGAATGCCGTTCCGTGCCGCCGCCTCCACGGCCTCATTGACCAACGGTGACAGCCCAAAATCATCGGCGACCGTGATGAGAGTCTTATTGGCTTGCATTTCACCGGGGGTTTGCGATCAAGACGCAAACGGTAAAAAGTTTTTTGTTTCTTTTTTTCAAAAAAGAAATACTTCCTTGCTTTGCCCCTCCGTTGCGCTAGAGCGGCTTCAGCCTGACTGGAAAATCGTCGGGTGCCCGTCGGGCCGCTCGAGGTTGTTGTCTGCAGCGCATTTGTATCAGCCTGACGTTGGGCGTCTCCATCGGGCGATTCCCGTCAGGCTGAAAATGCTTTAAGCCGCCACTTTATGCCGCTCGCGCAGGAACTGGAAGAATTCCACGCCCTCGCGCAGGCGCCGTTTCATCATTTGCGGGCTCATAACCATTTCGCCCACGATGGACGCGATCTTGGGAGCGCGGAAGTAGAAACGTTTGTAAAACGTCTCCAGATTGTCGAAGATTTCGGTGTGTGACAGATGCGGGTAATGCAGTGGCGCGATCTGGATGCCGTGCTCGTCGATCAATTCGGCATTCGATGCGTCGAGCCAGCCGTTTTCCAGCGCCTGCTTGTAGAGGAACGTGCCGGGGTAGGGCGCGGCGAGCGACACCTGGATGGTGTGGGGATTGATCTTGGTCGCCCAGCGTATGGTTTCCTCGATGGTTTCCTTTGTCTCGCCGGGCAGGCCCATAATGAACGTGCCGTGGATCTTGACGCCGAGCTCATGGCAGTCGCGGGTGAATTTTTCCGCGACCTCGACGCGCATGCCTTTCTTGATGTTGTGCAGGATTTGCTGATTGCCGCTTTCGTAGCCCACCAGCAGCAGCCGCAGCCCGTTATCCTTCAACACTTTCAGCGTGTCGCGCGGCACGTTCGCCTTTGCGTTGCAGCTCCAGGTCACGCCGAGTTTTCCCAGCTCGCGCGCGATGGCCTCGGCGCGCGGCAGATCGTCGGTAAACGTATCGTCGTCGAAGAACCATTCCCTGGTCTGCGGAAACAGTTTCAGCCCGGCGCGAATTTCCTCGGCGACATGGCCGGGGCTGCGCACGCGGTAGCGGTGCCCCCCTACCGTCTGCGGCCACAGGCAGAATGTGCAACGAGACTTGCAGCCGCGGCCTGTGTACATCGACACATACGGATGCATCAGGTAGCCGATAAAATAATCCTCGATGCGCAAATCGCGCTTGTAGACGTTCGTCACGAACGGCAGCTGGTCCATATCCTCCAGCATCGCCCGTTCCTTGTTATGGACGATCTTCCCGTCGGACCCGCGATACGAAATGCCGTCCACAGCGGGGAATTCGCGGCCCTCGGCAATTTCCTTGATGGTGAAATCGAACTCGTTGCGCGCGACGAAGTCGATCGCCGCGCCGCCGCGCTCCAGGCTTTCGGCCGGCTGCACGGCTACCTTGGCGCCGACCATGCCGATCTTGATGCCCGGCTTGGCGCTCTTGATTTGTTCCGCCACGCGGACGTCATTGGCAAAGCTCGGCGTCGAGGTGTGGATCACCACCAGATCGTGGCGCCTGGCCTCGGCCAGCACCGCTTGCATTCCGATCCGCGCCGGCGGCGCGTCGATCAGCTTGCTGTCGGGCACCAGGGCGGCCGGCTGGGCCAGCCAGGTCGGAAACCAGAAACTCTTGATTTCCCGTTTGGCCTGATAGCGGCTGCCGGCGCCACCGTCGAAACCATCAAAACTCGGGGGCTGCAGGAAAAGCGTTTTCATGTGTTATCCTTCTCGCGACGCCAGAAAGGGGGAAGTCGCGAATGTTTCGGCCTGCCGCGCCAGGACCCGGTCCTGGGCGGTGCTCAATATCTCGCCGCGCCAGGCGACGTGCTGGCCCATGAACGCGGCCGCCATCACCACCATAGATAACACATCCCGCGCGGGAACAAGCCAGAACGGCGTCCGCGCCGCGCCCAGGGCCATTTCGATCATCCGGCCGGAGACGACCCGCGATACGCATGCCAGGCCCAGCAACGCGAACGCCCAGGCCTGTCCCGGGGCCAGCGCCAGCGTCATGAGGCCCCAGAATATGGGAAATTGCACCGCGGACAGTACAAACCCCACCGGCGCCATGGCCCGAATCGTACGGGCCCAGCGCAATTCGTGCCTGAACAATGCGGCAAACCCGGTCTCCGCCACCGTCGTCGCCGGCACCGTGGCCGCCAAGGCAATCGACTGCCCGGTTTCCAGCACAAGCCTTCCCAACACCCCGTCATCGGCGACGTAGGGCGATAGCGCCTCCCAGCCGCCGATTCGCCGCAGCGTCGCGCGGGTCAGCGCCATGGTCGCGCCCAGGCAATCCTGCCGCCCCAGCGCGCGCGCCATGACGGCGCCGCTGGCAAAAATCTGCGTAATGTAGGCCGCCCCAAGCTGCGCCGGAACGTGCGCGGCCGCCGGCCGGCCGACATACAGGCTGGTCACCAGGCCCGTGCCCGGCACGCCCAACGCGGCGGCGACGCGCGCGATGTAGTTCGGCGCGACATGCATGTCGCTGTCCGACACCACCAGCACGTCATGCTTGGCCTTGGCAAACATGTTGATCAGATTGGCGATCTTGTGATTCGTGCCGTGTGGCGTGGGATCCACCACCAGCACCGCATCGACCCATTTGTAGCGGGCGCATAATGCCCGCACCGTGCACGCGGCCGGATCGTCGGCCCGCTGCACGCCGAACACCAGTTGGAACGACGGATAGTCCTGTACAAAAAACGATTCGAGCGCTTCGGCCAGCAATGGCTCGGCGCCGTGCAACGGTTTCAGTACGGTCACGGACGGAAACCATGTGGCCGCGTGCGGGGCCGCGCGGGCGAAAGCGCGCACCCCCACCATGGCCATCGAGGTCTGCACCGTGCCGATCGTGGTCAGGCTCGCGGCGAGCGCCGCGGGCAACTGCGCAAGCAGGGAACTCACGGCGCCGGGTTGCTGCCGCCCATGGCCGCGACCTTCTTTTGCAGACTATCGATCAGTTTCGGCGCGCCGCCATTATTCAATTCGCCGCGGAAGTCGCTGCGCTGCACCGCCGCCTGGCTAATGGTGCCCTGCTGCAGCACATCCACGGCCTGCCATCCGGCGGGCCCCAGACGCATGACATAATCGATACGCGTCGGATCGCCACTCGACGGCACGATCTGCGTTTCCACCACCGTGTCGTTGCCGACAGTTCTGGTATCCGGTAGCAATTTGAAAGTGGCATCGCCGCCGCTGAAGTTGGAGACGTAGCTGGAAATGGTGAAGGCCCGGAACGCCGCCAGCAGCTTGGCCTGCTGGTCCGCCGGAATTTGCGACCAGCGCAACCCGACAATCGTCTGCAGGATCTGCGACAGGTTGAACGCGTGATCGATCACCGGCGCCAGCGCATCGAACCGCTGCTGAAACGGCTGCTTTCCGGTTTTTTCCACCTGCGCCAGGCCGGTGTTCAGCGCGTCAATCGGCGCCGATTGCGCCAGCGCGATGGTCGGCGCCAGGATAAGTGAAGGAAGGAAGTATTTCTTTTTTGAAAAAAAGAAACAAAAAACTTTTGTTTTGGAAGCGATACCGCTAGCCCCATGAAATGCCTTGAACGGAGTAAAAGTTTTTTGGTTCTTTTTTTCAAAAAAGAACGGCTTGCCTTGCCTTTCCTTGCTTTTCATCGCCGCACGATCTCCCGTTCGCCCACGGCAAGCGCCTCCAGCACCGTGCGCACCATGGCCTTGGCGTCCAATCCCACTTCGGCGATCTGCACCGTCGGCGACGCGTGATCGACAAACCGGTCCGGCAACGTCATCGGCCGGAACCGCAGGCCGCCATCCAGCAATCCGCGCCAGGCCAGATGATGCATCACCGCCGCGCCGAAGCCGCCGGCCGAGGCCTCCTCCACCGTCATCAGCATTTCGTGGTTGCGCGCGAGTTGTTCAACCAGCGCCGTATCGATCGGCTTGGCGAAACGCGCGTCGGCGACCGTGGTGGAATAGCCCCGCGCGGTCAGTTCATCGGCGGCGCGGAGCGCATCGGGCAGCCGCGTGCCGAGGCTCAGGATGGCGACCCGGCTGCCTTCACGCATGATGCGGCCACGCCCGATCGGCAAAACCTCGCCCCGTTCCGGCAGCGCCACGCCAAAACCCTCGCCGCGCGGATAGCGCACCGCGGACGGCCGGTCGCCGATTGCCGCCGCGGTCGCCACCATGTGCACCAGTTCCGCCTCGTCGCTCGGCGCCATCAGCACCATGCCGGGCAGGCAGCCGAGATAGGAGATATCGAAGCTGCCGGCATGGGTGGCGCCGTCCGCGCCCACCAGCCCGGCGCGATCGATAGCGAACCGAACCGGCAGGCCCTGGATCGCCACGTCGTGCACGACCTGGTCATACGCACGTTGCAGGAACGTACTGTAGATGGCGCAGAACGGCACCAGGCCTTCGGCGGCCAAGCCGGCGGCGAAGGTGACCGCGTGCTGCTCGGCAATGCCGACATCGAAGCAACGGTTGGGAAATTTCCTGGCGAATCTGTCGAGCCCGGTGCCGTTCGGCATGGCGGCGGTGATGGCGACGACGCGGTGGTTGCGTTCCGCTTCAGCAATGAGCGCATCCGAAAACACCTTCGTGTAGCTCGGCGGGCCAGCCGGCGCCTTCACCTGCTCGCCGGTGATGACGTTGAATTTCTGCACGCCGTGATACTTGTCGGCCGACGCCTCGGCCGGCGGATAGCCATGACCCTTTTTCGTAATGACATGCAGCAGGATCGGGCTCGTCTCGTCCGCATCACGCACGTTGCGCAGCACGGGCAGCAGATGGTTCAGATTGTGGCCGTCCACTGGGCCCACGTAATAGAACCCCAGTTCCTCGAACAAGGTGCCGCCGGTCAGCATGCCGCGGGCATATTCCTCCGCGCGTTTGGCCGTCTTCTCCAGGCCCCAGGGGAATTTTTTTGCCAGCTTGGACGCGGTCTCCCGTAAGCTCAGATACGAGCGGCTCGACATCAGCCGCGACAGATAGGCGCTCATCGCGCCGACCGGGGGTGCGATGGACATTTCGTTGTCGTTCAGCACCACGATCAGGCGGGACCGGCGGGCGCCGGCATTGTTCATCGCCTCGTAGGCCATGCCCGCGCTCATCGCGCCATCGCCGATCACGGCCACGACATGGCGGTCCGGATGGCCGTTCAGTTCGTTGGCGACCGCGAACCCCAACCCCGCCGAAATGCTGGTGGAGGAATGCGCCGCGCCGAACGGATCATATTCGCTTTCGCTGCGGCGCGTGAAACCCGAAAGCCCGCCGCCCTGGCGCAAGGTGCGGATACGTTCGCGCCGCCCGGTGAGGATCTTGTGCGGATAGGCCTGGTGGCCGACGTCCCAGATCACCTTGTCCACCGGCGTTTCGAACACCGCGTGCAGCGCCACGGTGAGCTCGACCACGCCCAGCGACGCGCCGAGATGGCCGCCGGTGGTGGACACCGCGTCGATCGTTTCGGCGCGCAATTCGGCCGCCACCTGCTCCAACTGCTCGGTAGAGAAATTGCGCAGGTCGGCGGGAACGCGCACGCGATCCAGCAGCGGCGTGTCCGGCCTGCCGGCAACCGCCTTGCTGTCCAGCTTCTTCGGGTTCTCCGTCATCCGCGCTCCTCAACTCTTGCGGGAAACGACCCAGTGCGCCAAGCCGCGCAGCCGGTCCGCTTCCTCTCCGAAATGCTCCAGGTGGGTTACCGCCTGCTCCGACAACATACGAGCCTGCATGGCCGCCCGTTCAATACCTAACAAAGTGACAAAGGTTGCCTTGCCCGCAGCCTTGTCCTTGCCCGCGGTCTTGCCTAGTTCGGCTGCCGTGCTGCTCGCATCAAGCACATCATCGGCAATTTGAAACGCCGCCCCCAGATCGCGGCCATACGCCGCCACCTGGGCGCGCAAATGCGATGGCGACCGCCCCAATATGGCGCCGGCCTCGGCGGAAAACTGGATCAGGCGCCCGGTCTTGAGCGCATGCAGCCGCGCGATTTCCGGCAAGGTGAGCGCCCGTCCCTCCGCCTCCATGTCGATCATCTGCCCGCCCGCCATGCCGCGCGCGCCGGCGGCATGGGCCAGCGACAGCAGCAATTCGGCCCGCGCCTGCGGGTCGGAATGGGTATCCGGGTCGGCCAGCACCTCGAAGGCGCGGGCCTGCAGCGCGTCGCCGGCCAGAATGGCGGTGGCTTCGTCGAACGCCTTGTGCGTGCTGGGCTTGCCCCGGCGCAGATCGTCGTTGTCCATCGACGGCAGGTCGTCGTGCACCAGGCTGTAGGCGTGCAGCATTTCCACGCTCGCCGCCACGCGCGCGGCGCACGTTTCGGCCACACCGAACAGGGCGGCCACTTCCATGACCAGGAAGCCACGTAACCGCTTGCCGCCGCCCAAGGTCGCGTAGCGCATGGCGGCAAACAGCCGCGCTTCCAGCCCCGGCGCCTCGGGCAGCAGCACGTCCAGGCAATCCTCGACGATGTCAGCGCGCTCGGACAGCGCGTCCATGATCAGCGATGCGTCCATGTCGGCTCAGTCCGCGTCCTTCAAGGCCAGCGAACCATCGGCCCGCTCGACGATGGCCTGCACCCGGGCTTCCGCCTCGGCCAGCTTGGCTTCGCAGTGCCGCTTCAGCGCCGTGCCGCGCTCGTAGCAGGTGATGGCGTCCTCGAGCTTCTGCTGGCCGCCCTCCAGGCCGCGCACGATGCGCTCCAGTTCGGCGAGTGCGTCTTCAAAGCTGAGGCCGGCGATGGAATCCGACATGCGTCCTGTTCCGTAGGGGCATTTTGATTAGCCCGGCGCCTTGGTGAGGGGAAGCGAGCGGACGCATGGACGGCCGCCCGGTGTGGCCGTGCCGCACCAGCCGCACGCACCAGCCGTACGCCCCAGCCGTAAGCCATGGCTCACGCGGCGGCGGCTGCACGCACGAAGCGCCGCCGCCGCCGCTGCATGAAGCGCCAGGCGAGGTTGACCACCATGTCGGAAAATCGGCCCCGCGGCGGCAGCCCGACAGATTTCAGGATCATGCCGATCCCCCGTTCCAAATGCCGGTAACGATAGGCCGACATGGCGCGCGACATGTACGCAGCTATGCAACGGTCATGATCGTACGGCACGCCCGGCGTGTCGTTGCCGCAGTAAAAAGCGTAGGCAAGCTCGTCATCTTCGCTTTCGCCTACACGTCCGAGCGCGATCATCAGCCGCCGTGCGAGGCTGATCTTTTCGCGCTGCAAATATCGTCTCATATGATCGTAAAACAGCTTGAAATGGCGAAATTCGTCGGCCGCGATCAACTTGCAGATATCCTTCAACACCGGCTCCTCGGTGGCGTCGGCCAGAGCCGAATAATAGCTCGACGTGCCGCTTTCCACGATGCAGCGCGCGATCAGCTCGCCGGTGCGGCTGCCGCGCACCGAGGACTCCGCCGCCAGCAGCGGCAGATGGTAGCCTTGCTGGTAGCGCCGGAAGGCGTCCTGATAATCCCATGACGGATCGGCCAGCATGGCCCAGCGGCCGAGCGCGTCACCATGCTGCACCTCTTCGGCGCTCCAGTTGTCCGCGGCGCGCTGGAATGCCGGATCGTCGTGGAACACGCGATTCAGGTAAATGCCGTAGTCGGTGCCGTTGCGCTCCACCATGGCGGCCGCCTTGACGATGGCGACCAGCGACGGGTCGAGCTTGCTGCGATCGAACCGTTCCCAGCGAACATCGTCGATCCGCCAGTGTTTCATCCTGCTTTACTCGCCCCGGTTGCCATGGCAGGCGCTGGCTACAATGGCAGCGTGTTTCCGTTCAACTACGCCTTGATGCCAGCGGTTCCGAGGCAGCGGAAGGGCTGGGGCGCGAGGTTGTGGCATAGGGGACACAGGGCGTGCTCGGGGGCCTTGCTGGGCTGGGACAGCGCCATTTGGCCGCGTTCAGCGGGTGAACCATTTTTCAATGGAATACCGTCCCGGCGCCGCCGATGTTTTTCGCATGGTCATGGACGTCGCCCACACCCCCGCCTCCCGCGTGCACGCGGAATCGGCCGCCGAACCGAAGGCGCGTGTTGCGTGTGAAGCCGATATTATCGCCCAGGCTCATGCCGACATCGACGCAGGTCTCGGCATCGAGGATGAGGACATGGAGGCATGGCTCGACGCACGGGAACGCGGTGAGCAAGCGCCCCTGCCGGTGCCGGACCGCAAGACCGTGTGAATGAAGCGCAGGGTTACGACGGCCCCTCAGCTGGACGTGCATTCGGCGGGGCATACCGGTGGCTGATGCAGCAAGGGTCCGGTTTATCAGGCGCCAAACGTTGGGCCGCGCTCCGAGAGGCGCGAAGCGCGTTGCGGACTCATCCCTATCTCGGCGCGCCCAGCGAGGCGTTTCCCGGTCCATCGGCAACATGTCGTATCAAGTTATCGGAACGGCCGGCGACGTGCGGATCGTCACATTGTTCGGGCCCGGCGAGCCGTAAGGAGTGCGTCGTGGCTCAGGTTGGGCTCGGCGCGTTTAGAGCAAAAGTTTTTTGGTTCTTTTTTTCAAAAAAGAACGACTTCTTCTTTTGTTTCCTAACCCGAAGCCACCCGCACCGCTTCGCGCGCCGACTGCAACTGGTCCAGCGCGAGGTCGCGCGCCGCGTTGTCCATCTTGTCCACCTCGACCCAGCGCTCCTCGGCCGCCTTCAGGCGCGCCTGCGACCCGGCCAAATTCAGTTCGCCGACCGGCACGGCGGCATCGGCCAATATCGTGCAACGATCCGGCATGATTTCGGCAAAGCCGCCATCGACGAAGAAACGGTCGGTTATGTTGCTGCCTTGGTAGATTGAAATGACGCCGCCGCGCAGCAGCGTAATCATCGGCGCGTGTTGCGGCATGGCGGCGAGATCGCCCTCGTAGGCCGGCATGACCACCATATCCACATCCCGCGTCAGCAGGAGCCGGGTGGGACTGACGATTTCAAGCTGGATGGGCACGGCTTCGATCTCCCGCGCGGCCGGTCAGGCCGCGGACGCCTTCATCTTCTCGCCCTTTTCGCGCGCTTCCTCGATGGTGCCGACCATGAGGAAGGCTGCCTCCGGCAGATCGTCGTGCTTGCCGTCGACGATCTCCCTAAAACTGCGCACGGTATCGGCGATTGCCACGAACTTGCCGGGCAGGCCGGTGAACACTTCGGCCACATGGAACGGCTGGCTCATGAAACGTTCTATCTTGCGTGCGCGGCTCACCGTCAACTTGTCCTCTTCGGACAATTCGTCCATGCCCAGGATGGCAATGATGTCCTGCAGGCTCTTGTAGGTCTGCAAAATGCGCTGCACGTCGCGCGCGACCTGGTAATGCTCCTCGCCGACGATGCGCGGGTCGAGCGAGCGGCTGGTGCTGTCCAGCGGGTCGACGGCCGGATAAATTCCTTTTTCCGAAATCGCCCGATTAAGCACTGTGGTCGCATCCAAGTGGGCGAAGCTGGTGGCGGGGGCCGGATCGGTCAGATCGTCGGCCGGCACGTAAATCGCTTGCACCGACGTAATGGAACCCTTCTTCGTCGACGTAATGCGCTCCTGCAGCGCGCCCATGTCGGTGGCCAATGTCGGCTGATAGCCCACGGCCGATGGAATACGGCCGAGTAGCGCGGACACTTCGGCGCCCGCTTGCGTAAACCGGAAAATGTTATCGACGAAGAACAGCACGTCCTGGCCCTCCTCGTCGCGGAAATATTCGGCGAGACTGAGGCCGGACAGCGCGACCCGAGCACGGGCGCCCGGCGGCTCGTTCATCTGGCCGTAGACCAGCGCCACCTTGCTGCCTTCCGTGGTACCTTCGCCCAGCTTGATCACCCCGGCGTCGATCATTTCGTGATATAGATCGTTGCCCTCACGGGTACGCTCGCCGACGCCGGCGAACACCGAGACGCCGCCGTGCGCCCTGGCGATGTTGTTGATCAGTTCCTGGATCAGCACGGTCTTGCCCACGCCGGCGCCGCCGAACAGACCCGTCTTGCCGCCCTTCAAATAGGGCGCGAGCAGGTCGACGACCTTGATGCCGGTGACAAGAATTTCCGCCGAAGCGGCCTGGTCCTCGAAGCTCGGCGCCTGGCGATGGATGGGATAGAATGTCTTGGCGCCGACGGGTCCCCGCTCGTCGATCGGCTCGCCGATAACGTTGAGAATGCGCCCCAAGGTCTCCGGACCTACCGGCACCGTAATGGGCGACCCGGTATCCGAAAACTCCTGGCCGCGCACCATGCCGTCGGTGCTGTCCATGGCAATGCAACGGACGGTGCGCTCGCCCAGTTCCTGCGACACTTCCAGCACCAGCCGGCGGTCGCCGATGCGGCCCTCCAGCGCGTTCTGGATGTAGGGCAGCTCGCCCTCGAACTGCACGTCCACCACGGCGCCCAGCACCTGCGAGACGCGGCCCACACTGTTGGTCGCTCCAGCCTTGTTGTCAGACATTTGCAGGTTCCTTCTGTATATTCGACGAAATCAAAGCGCTTCGGCGCCGGAGATGATTTCGATCAGTTCGCGGGTTATGTTAGCCTGTCGCGTGCGATTATAGTTCAAGGTCAGGCGGTTGATCATGTCGCCCGCATTGCGCGTGGCGTTATCCATGGACGTCATCTGTGCGCCGTAGAAACCCGCATTGCTCTCGAGCATGGCGCGATAAATCTGAATAGCCAGGTTCTGCGGCAGCAGACGCGACAAAATCGTCTCCTCGTCCGGCTCGAACTCGTATTGCGCCTTCGGCCCTGCCGGCGCCTCGTCCTTCTGCTCGGGCACCGGCAGCGGAATGAGCTGCACCTCGGTCGGCACCTGGCTGATCACCGAGCGGAACTGATTGTACAGCAAGGTTGCCACATCGAAATCGCCGCGGTCGAATAATTCCATGATCTGCTGCGCCGCTTCCTGCGCCTGCGTAAACGGAATGCCCTGGCGGCCGCCGAGCAGCAAATCGCCCTGCACATCGCTGAATTCGCGGCGCAGGAAATCGCGCCCCTTGCGTCCCACGGGCAAAATCTTGACCGTCTTCCCCTCAGCCAAAAGCCGCCGCACCAGCACGCGTGTCTGCCGCCCAATCGACGAATTGAACGCTCCCGCCAAACCACGGTCCGCGGTAATCGGAACAATCAGATGCACCTGATCGCGCCCGTTGCCCGCCAGCAAACGCGGCTGGCCAGGCCGCCCGGCGACGTTCGCCGCCAGGCGCATCAACATCCCCTCCATGCGCTGCGCATACGGGCGCGCCGCCTCGGCCGCACTCTGCGCGCGGCGCAACTTGCTCGCGGCAACCATCTTCATGGCAGCCGTGATCTTGCGCGTCGACTTCACGCTGTTGATGCGGCCGCGGAGGTCTTTAAGCGACGCCATGAGTTAATCCACAGAAGAAGGAAGCCGTTCTTTTTTGAAAAAAAGAACCAAAAAACTTTTGTCTGTTGCGGGCCGCGCCGCAATTCGAATTGTGCCAATTGTGCCAACGGGAAAAAGTTTTTTGGTTCTTCCCTTGCCTTTGACCCAAGACGCTCATCATTCCACGAAGCGCTTTGCAAACGCGTCCAAGAACGCGGTCAATTTCTGCTCGGTTTCCTTCTTGATTTCACGATCGGACCGGATCGCCTCGAGAATGCCGCCGCCGTCGCTCTTCAATTCGGACAGCAGACGCTTCTCGAACGCGCCGACCTTGCTCACATCGATCTTGTCCAGATAGCCGCGCGTGCCGGCGAAAATCACCGCGACCTGCTCCTCCACCGGATACGGATGGAATTGCGGCTGCTTCAACAACTCGGTCAGGCGCGACCCGCGCGCCAGCAATTGCTGCGTGCTCGCATCGAGATCGGACGAGAACTGCGCGAACGCCGCCATTTCGCGATACTGCGCCAGCTCCAGCTTGATCTTGCCGGCCACCTGCTTCATCGCCTTGATCTGCGCCGCCGATCCCACCCGCGACACCGACAACCCCACGTTCACCGCCGGCCGGATGCCACGGAAAAACAGTTCCGTCTCAAGAAAGATCTGCCCGTCGGTAATCGAAATGACGTTGGTGGGGATATACGCCGAAACGTCGCCCGCCTGCGTCTCGATCACCGGCAGCGCGGTCAGCGAGCCCGATCCATGTGCATCCGACATTTTAGCCGCCCGCTCCAGCAGGCGGCTATGCAAATAGAACACGTCGCCCGGATAGGCCTCGCGTCCGGGCGGCCGGCGCAGCAGCAACGACATCTGCCGGTACGCCACCGCCTGCTTGGACAGGTCATCGTAGAAAATGACCGCGTGCATGCCGTTGTCGCGGAAAAACTCGCCCATCGTGCAGCCGGTGTACGGCGCCAGAAACTGCATCGGCGCCGGGTCCGACGCGGTGGCGGCAACCACGATGGAATATTCCATCGCGCCATATTCCTCCAGCGTACGCACGAGCTGCGCCACCGTGGACCGCTTCTGCCCCACCGCGACATAGATGCAATAGAGCTTGTTCTTCGCGTCGCCGGCTTCGTTGATGCGCTTCTGGTTAATGATCGTATCGATAATCACCGCCGTCTTGCCGGTCTGCCGGTCGCCGATGATCAGCTCGCGCTGACCACGACCGATCGGAATGAGCGCATCGATCGATTTCAGCCCCGTCTGCATCGGCTCGAACACCGATTGCCGCGGAATGATGCCCGGCGCCTTCACCTCGACCTGGCTGCGCTTGACGTCGGTCAGCTCGCCCTTGCCGTCGATCGGCGTGCCAAGGCCATCCACGACGCGGCCGAGCAGGCCACGCCCCACGGGCACGTCCACGATGGTGCCGGTGCGGCTGACCGTGTCGCCCTCGCGAATGGCGCGGTCATCGCCGAACACCACGATGCCGACATTGTCGCTTTCCAGGTTCAGCGCCATGCCGCGCAGGCCGGCGCCTGGAAACTCCACCATTTCGCCGGCCATGATGTTCTGCAAGCCGAACGCGCGGCAAATGCCGTCACCCACCGAAAGCACCTGGCCGGTCTCGGAAATATCGGCTTCCGTATCGAAAGCAGCGATCTGCTGTTTCAGAATGTCCGAAATTTCCGCGGGGCGGATATCCATATCAGGCGGCTCCCTTCATGGCGTATTGCAAGCGTTGCAAACGCGATTTGATACTGCTGTCGAACAGGCGCGCGCCGATGCGGACCACAAGGCCGCCCAGCAGCGAAGTATCCACCTGTTCCTCGATATTCACCTGGCCATAGCCGGCCTCGATCAGGCGCGCACGCAACGCCTCGCGCTGCACCGTGCTGAGCGGGTGCGCGGACGATACCAGCGCCGTCACCACGCCACGGCGGGACGCCACCAGCGCCGCGAAGGCCGCAACGATCGCGCGCAAATTCCTCAACCGCCGGTTATGCGCCACCACGCACGCAAACCGCACCACCAGCGACGAAAATCCCTGTTCCTCCAGCACCGCGCGCACCGCGCCGACGCCCTGCGCGATATCCACCAGCGGACTGTCGAGCACCCGGCGCAATTCCGCGCTCGCGTCGATCAGCCGCCCGAGGGCCGCCACCTGGTCGATCGTCTCATCCAGGGCATGCGCGTCGTCCGCCAGGCTGTACAACGCCGACGCATACCGGTCGGTAAGGCCACCGCCGTGAGTAATCGTAGAGCCGCCCGAGGCCACTGCGCGCACTTTCATGCATGAGGAAAAAGCCGAGTTTCACCGGCGCGAGGCCACTAGCATGGGGGTTTGGGGGAGGCAACATGCCCCACGGACACGCCCTCGTAAGGCCGCGCCGCCCTCAGAGATCGCCCACCCACCGAACCAATCCCGCGGGCGGCGAAAGCTGGGCGGGGCTTTGATATCAACAGACGATATCAAATGGCGGCACACCCGGTCCCGTCAATTCGTCCGGAAAATTTGCGTCCGCCCTGTTGCATCATGTTCTTTTTTCGTTCTAGATTTTCCCAACCGTGACACCAAGGGGAGCCGCCATGCCAGATCTCGTGACACTTTACCATTCGCCCAACACCCGTTCCACCGGCGTGCTCGCGCTGTTCGAGGAACTCGGCGTGCCGTTCGACCTCCACCCGCTCAACATGAAAGCCGGCGAGCAACGTGGCCCGGCCTACCTCGCCATCAATCCCATGGGGAAAGTGCCGGCGCTGATGCACCGCGGCCAACTGATCACCGAACAGGTCGCCATCTACATCTACCTGGCGGACCTCTATCCGCAGGCCGGCCTCGCCCCAGCCCTCGACAGCCCGCTGCGGGGACCCTACCTACGGTTTCTCGCCTTTTACGGAAGCTGCTTCGAACCCGCCGCCATGGACCGCGCGGCCAAACGCGAACCGACCTCGCAAATGGCCTCCCCCTATGGCTCGTTCGACGACACCGTCGCCACCATCACCAACCGCCTGCGCGAAGGCCCCTACATCCTTGGCGAACAATTCAGCGCCGCGGACGTGCTGTGGGGCTTGGCGCTGATGTGGATGACCAGCTTCAAACTCGTTCCGGAAACCGCCGAAGTCACCGACTACGTCAAACGCATCACATCCCGCCCCAGCTTCGCCCGCGCCCGCGAACGCGACACCGCGCTGGCCGCGGAACACGAGGCGGCAGCGGCGTGAAGGAAGAAGGCCGGGGGCTCTGCCCCCTGGACCCCCGCTAAGGACAAGTCCTTAGAACCTGTTACTTAAGGGAGGTCAGGGGAGAGGGAGGGGGGCTCACGTACTGATCGCACGGAGCGTGTGCCCCCCTCCCTCTCCCC